>NZ_JBNDMQ010000007.1:0-300681 GCF_050436665.1 Paraburkholderia sp. EB58
ATATAGCGCACTTCGCCGTCGCGCAGATGCACGCGGATGCCGCAGCGGCACGCACACATGTAGCAGGTCGTGGTTTTGACTTCGAGTTTTTCGTTTTGCGTACGCGCGTGGTGTTCCATGTGTGCCTCCTCCTGCATTGCCAACTGCGTGAGCCCCGCTCCATTTCATCAGCCGCGCCCATCATGGACGGCGGCAAAACCTACCCATGCATCGTATGACCGATAGATGTAAAAGAAAAATCGCTATTTCATATCCAATGTATCGCACGCACCGATAGTTTCAGCCGCCCGTTCCAGGTGTCAGGCTGCCTGCAGCGCGCGGGTATCGCTGCCATAATGGATTTTCAGCCAACCCCAACCTGCCCCACATGAAGGAGCCGTGCAGTGAGTGATTCCGCAGCCTCGTCTTCCAGCGACGCCAAGCGTCGCGTTGCGTTTCTCGGCCTCGGTGTCATGGGACATCCCATGGCCGGACACCTGGCCAAGGCCGGCCTCGACGTCACCGTCTATAACCGCACCTTTTCCAAAGCGGAACAATGGGTGTCCGAGTACGGCGGCCGCGCAGCCCGTACGCCACGTGAAGCCGCGGACGGCGCCGAACTGGTGCTGGCCTGCGTTGGCAATGACGATGACCTGCGCAGCGTCACGCTCGGCGACGACGGCGCATTTGCGGGTATGAGGCAAGGCACAACTTTCGTCGACCACACAACCGCGTCGGCGAATGTGGCGCGTGAATTGGCGGCAGTCGCCAGCGAACAGGGCTTGCAGTTCATCGACGCGCCCGTCTCGGGCGGCCAGGCCGGCGCGCAAAACGGCAAGCTGACCATCATGTGCGGCGGCGATGCAAAGGCGTTCGAATATGCCGCTGTCACGCTCAGGCACTATGCCGCGGCCGTCACGCTGATCGGTCCGGCTGGCGCCGGGCAACTGGCGAAAATGGTCAATCAGATCTGTATCGCCGGTCTGGCGCAGGGTCTGTCGGAAGCGATCAACTTCGGTGAATCCGCCGGACTCGACATGCCGCTCGTGCTGGAAGTGATCGGCAAGGGCGCCGCCGCAAGCTGGCAGATGGACAACCGCGGCAAGACGATGATCGAGGGCAAATTTGACTACGGCTTCGCGGTGGACTGGATGCGCAAGGACCTCGGCTTCTGCCTCGACGAGGCGAAGCGCAACGGCGCCGCGTTGCCGGTTACTGCGCTGGTCGACCAGTTCTATGGTGACGTGCAGAACCTGGGCGGCAATCGTTTCGATACCTCCAGTCTGATCTGGCGCTTACGGCAGTTGAAGCGCGCCGACTGACGACGCGCGGCTCCCACTTGTTTGCGCCGCTTCGATACGAGCCACACCGTCCGATGAGCCAGCCACGTTCGCGTCACGTGTTAAATGCGGAACATCAGGTTGTAGAGGCCGCACTCGATGCACAGGAGCAAGGCGACCTCGCCGGCGCCGAGCGCCTGTACCGCGCATTGATTGAAGCCGACGATCGCAACGGCATCGCCCACAACAACCTGGCGAATCTGCTGCGCACGTCCGGGCGGTTCACCGACGCTGTGGATCACTATCGACGCGCGCTCGAATGGATGCCGGATTCGGCGCCGATCCGCGCGAATCTGGCGGACACCCTCGAAAGCATTCAGCAATACGAGGCGGCCGAAGCTGAATACCGCCGGGCGCTGGAACTTGACCCTGCTTGCGCCGAAGCCCGCTACAACTACGGGCTCCTGTTGCTTGCGGCGGGACGTTATGCGGAGGGCTGGGCCTATTACGAAGCACGCTCACAGGTATTCCGTGAGCACGGTGCGTTGCCGTTTGCGCGCTGGAACGGCGAAGACCTGCGCGGCAAGACGCTGTTGCTGCTGCCTGAGCAAGGCTATGGCGACACGATCCAGTTTGTCCGCTACGTGAGCCTGCTTAAGGCGCGCGGTCTCGCGAAGCTCTCGGTGATCTGCAAACCAGCGCTCGTGCCCCTGCTACGCACGGTGCAAGGCATTGATGCGCTGATTACGGATCCGCAAGGTCTGCAGGTACACGATTACTGGGATTCTTTGCTCAGCCTGCCTTGCCGCTTCGGCACGACGCCAGAGTCGATCCCAGCGCAGATTCCTTACGTGGGGGTCTTCACCAACCGCCTCGAGACGTGGCGAACCCGCCTGCCCGCCCACGGGATACGCGTGGGACTCGTCTGGCAAGGCAACCCAGAACACGATAACGACGCCGAACGCTCGTTGCCCCATTTTTCCGCGCTGCGGCCCTTGTGGTCAGTGCAGGGCGTGAGCTTTATCAGCTTGCAGGTAGGCGGCGCCGAGGCCGAGGTACAGGAATGCGCTGACGAACAGCCGGTGGTGTGCCTCGGCGACGAAATTCGCGACTTCGGCGATACCGCCGCCATTGTCGGACAACTGAATCTCATCATCTGCGTCGATACCGCCGTCGCCCATCTGGCCGGCGCGCTCGGCGTGGCCTGCTGGCTAATGCTGCCGCGCCGGGGCGTCGACTGGCGCTGGCATCGCACCGGCGTGCAGTCGCCGTGGTACCCCAAAGCCATGTACCTGTTCCGCCAGCGCGAGGCTGGCTGGCAAGGGATGATCGGCGAGGTCAGAGACGCGCTGACGGATATCGTGCGCGAGCGGCAAGCCTGATTTCCGCGGCTGGGGAAAGCAACGCCCAACGGACGACGCGGGCGCCTCGTGCTGGTGCCTCAGGCTGCTGCCTTGTGCGGGCGCCCTAGGCTGGTGCCTCCGTGCTGGCACCTCAAGCAGCCACCTCACGCAAGCGTCTCAATTCGCCTTGCACAGCACGGCAGTCATGATGAGCGGCAGGACTTCATGCACGACCGCGTCGCTGCCCGCGTCGTGTAAATGCACCTTCACGGATTCGCTCGTCCCGAACACCACCACGCCGTAAATCGAGCCCGCCATGGCCTCGCCCTTGCCCTTGTGAAACAGGTCGTCATCGCGCGCGTAGCCGAGCACGGCATAGACGCGAAAACCGAAGGCTGTCAGTTGGCTGTCGCGGGTCGGGCGAAACGCGTTGACGGAGTTCGCTTCCACGTGCATCGGTTGCGCTTCGATGAACTGGTCGTCTTGCAGCGAAGTGATGAAGGCGTGCGCGTTGGAGGTGCAGTCGAGCTGCGCGTCAAGTTCGTGTGAGACAGCAGGGAGCGAATAGAGTAGCGCGCCGATGGCGGTCAGCGCTCCGAGCGCGTTGGGAAAGCACATTCTCATGGTGATGCAACCCCTATCCTGGCAGGTATCCGGCACGCGGAGCCCGTTCCTAACATAGGACCTTTGCCCCGCTCCCACTGTACGGCAGCCATCAATGCAGATTACATAGGCCCTCAAGCGGCACCGCGGTGCCACAGTACGCAGGTGGCGTGCCTGACTGCGTGCCTGACTGCGTGGCTGGCGCGTCAAAACCGTGTCAAAACACTTCGCGCCGAATCCAGGCCGTTTCGCGCCACACCTCGTCATTCTGTCGCAAACCGCTCGAACCTTGCAGAAGCCGGCTCGAAGATGTGCGTCATCGAACCTCTCGTTCATAGACACGGAGCCAGCCGCCATGTTCATTTCCATTCTTCAGCAAACGCCTGATTGGGTCTGGGGCCTACTCGCCGCTCTGACCTTCATTGGCCTCAAGCAGACGCTGCCGCGCCGCAGGTCGTTGCGCGCCAGCATTTCGTTGCCTCTCGTGATGGTGTTCCTGTCGCTGTATGGCGTCGCGTCCGCCTTTCCCAGCCAACCGCTGGCATTGATCGCCTGGGCGAGTGGCGGGGCCGTCACGCTGTTACTGGCGCAAATCCTGCGCGTGTGGGGTGAGATTCGCTGGCTGCCGCAAGAACGCAGCGTGCTGATGCCGGGAAGCTGGCTGCCGCTCGTCTTGCTGCTCGGACTGTTCGTGGTCAAGTTCGCTGTCGCCGTGGCGCTGTCGATGACCCCTGGCCTTGCCGTCGACGCAGGTTTCGCCGGCTTTACCGGCCTCGTCTACGGCGCGTTTAGCGGCGTCTTCCTCGCCCGCACCCTTGCCGTGTGGCGAGTGGTACGCTCATCATCCTTGCCATCGCGCTCGACGAGCGCCTGATTCCGGACTCTCGCATGCCCCCGTACCCCGTCGTTTTCAAGTGGCTTTGGCGTGAACTGAGAATCACGGTCCTCATCGCGCTGGCGAGCACGTTCATCTTCGGCCCATTGTCGGACGGGGCATTTGTCTCCAATCTGATCTACTCGTTCACCGTCACGATTTGTATTCAGACCTTGGTCGAAACCGGGCGCTACGGCCTGTCGACCCGCCCGTTCCAGCGCCTTTCCGCTGGCCGGCACGCCGGCGCGTCCGACAGCCTCGAACCCCGTCGGCGTTGGCCCGGCTGGGCCTTGATGGCGCCGTGGGTGGCGATGTCGGCCGTGGTGGGTTATCTCGGCGGGCATGTGCTCGGCGACCTGCTCACCGGCACGCATCGTCCCCCGCTTGGCTTTATCCGCGATGCGCAGTCGCTACTGCCCGCCCTCGCGCCGACCCTCGCTCTTGCGATCGGCTGCACCTATTTTTTCTATGCACGCGGGCGACTCGCCGCGACCGAGGCACGCGCGCAAGCCGCACTGCGCACCTCCGCCGAAAACCAGCTCAAGCTGCTGGTGTCGCAACTGGAACCACACATGCTGTTCAACACGCTCGCGAACCTGCGCGTGCTGATCGGTCAGGACCCGCCACGCGCACAGGCGATGCTCGATCATCTGAATGGCTTTCTGCGCGCCACGCTCGACGCTTCGCGCTCGAACTCGCACGCGCTGGCTGCCGAGTTTGCCCGCATCAGCGATTACCTCGAGTTGATGCAGGTCCGCATGGGTCCGCGCCTGCACGGCACGCTCGACCTCCCCGCCGACCTGAGCGGCTTGCCCGTGCCGCCGCTGCTGCTGCAACCGCTGGTCGAGAATTCGATCAAGCATGGACTCGAGCCGAGCGTCTCGGGCGGGCAGATCGAGATCGCCGCCCGGCGCGACGGCCACGCGCTCGTGCTGAGCGTGCGCGACACCGGCGTAGGCCTCGGCGCAGCGGCGACGCACGGCAGCCGCTTCGGTATGCAGCAGGTGCGCGAACGGCTCGCCGCGCTGTACGGCGACGCGGCATCCCTTGAATTGACCACGCCGAGCGACGGGCGCGGCGGCGCGCTCGCCGTGATCCGCTTACCCGTCGCCTGAGCCCACCCAATCCATCAGTCACGCACCCCTTATGCACGCTACCGCCCTGATCGCAGAAGACGAGCCCTTGCTCGCCGCCAACCTGCAAGCCGAACTGAGCCGTTTGTGGCCCCAACTGCGCATCGTTGCAAGCGTCGGCGATGGCATGTCGGCGCTTAAACAGGGGCTGGCTCTGCAGCCCGATGTGGTGTTCCTCGATATCCGCATGCCTGGGATGAGCGGTCTGGAAGCGGCCCAGGCGCTGGCCGAAGATTGGCCCGACGCCGGCCGCCCGCTACCGCTGCTCGTCTTCGTCACGGCTTACGACGAATACGCGCTGCACGCCTTCGAACGTGCCGCGCTCGACTATGTCCTCAAGCCCGTGCAACCGGAGCGGCTGGCAAAAACCTGCGAACGGCTGCAAGCAGCATTGCAGGCGCGTGCGCAACCGCAAAGCGGGGAGCTGGCGTTGGCGCCGATGATCGATCAGTTGCGCACGCTGTTTGGTGCGGGGATACCTGCCGCCGCGGGTGTGCCTGGCGCAGCTCAACAGGCCGGAGTGGGCGCACCAGCCACGCCGTTGCGCGTGATCCAGGCGAGCGCCGGCAACACGATTACGATGGTTCCGGTCAGCGAGGTCTTGTACTTCGAGGCGGCCGACAAATACGTGCGGGTGATCACGGCCGGGCAAGAGCACCTGATTCGCACGTCATTGCGCGAGCTGCTGCTGCAACTTGACCCGCAGCAGTTCTGGCAGATTCATCGCGGCACGGTGGTGCGCGCCGAAATGATTGCGAGCGCCTCACGCGACGAGGCGGGCAAGCTGACGCTCAGCCTGCGCGGTCATCCCGCGAAGCTGAGCGTGAGCCGTTTGTACGCTGATCAGTTCAAGGGCATGTAAGCCCATTGCGTCCGCTGGGCGCGTGCGGGCCTTTCTAAGACGTCAGCCGACCGAGTTCCAGCGCGCATCCGCGACGGTCAATTTCTTAGGTATGAGCTTGAGATCGGTAAACGTGTCGGCAATCTGCTGCTGATACGCCAGCGTGGCATCGGTAATCGGCTGCACGCCGTAAGCGGCGCGCCCCAAAGCCAGCTCAAGGGTCGCTGCGTCGAGTCCGACGAGCGGCGACAACTGGGCGGCCACGGCGGGGATGTTTTTGCTCCCCCACTGGTCCACCTGGTTCAGTTCGTCGAGCAGCGTATGCAGCACTTGCGGCTGGGAGTCGGCAAACTTGCGCGACGAGACGTAATACTGGGTGTTGCGCACGATGCCTTCGCCGTCGGTCAAGACGCGCGCATTAGCCTGACGCTGGATAGCGGCCAGATACGGATCCCAGATCACCCAGGCATCAATGCTGCGTTGGACGAAAGCGGCGCGCGCGTCAGCGGGGGTGAGATAGACCGGCTGGATATCCGTGTACGTCAAGCCGGCGCGCTGCAATGCCTTGACCAGCAGATAGTGAACGTTCGAGCCCCGGTTGAGCGCGACCTTCTTGCCGCGCAGGTCCGCAACGGTGCGAATCGGCGAGTCCTGCTGCACGACGAGCGCCTCGCCTTTGGGCGCGGGCGGTTCGTTGGCGATGTAGACGAAGTCGACCCCTCCGGCCTGCGCAAAGATAGGCGGAGTTTCGCCCACCGTGCCGACGTCCACCGCGCCCGCATTCAGTCCTTCGAGCAATTGCGGTCCGGCTGGAAATTCCAGCCACTGCACGCCCACGCCTTGCTGAGCGAGCCGTTTTTCGAGCGTGCCGCGCGCCTTCAGGACAACGAAGTTACCGTATTTCTGGAATCCGATTCGCAGTGTTTTCGAATTCCCCTGAGCGAACGCGGATTGGCTCGACAGCAGCGCCCCTGCGCCCCCGGCAATAACGGCACCTGTCCCCACGGCGAGCGCGGCGGCGGCCTTCAAAAGCGAGCGTCGGCTGGAATCGACCGGTTGCGCGTCGGGCGTGGAATGTTCTGATGAAACCATGATGTCCTTCGCAAGTTCGTGATGGGTTGTACCGCCGCAAGCGGACGGACCATCGCGGGGCGATGATTAGAATAAGGACACCCTCGCGAGAAGCGAACTAATCATTGCGCATATGCAAAGCACGGCAGATGGGAACGCGCCTGCCGTGAAACGGTGAACCGATATCGGCGAAGCGGCACCCGCTCGCTGCGGGCGCATCAGCGGCGCTCAACTCGGAAATTCGGCGCGCTCCATCGAGCTGCCGGCCGGCATGGCAGTCGCGATCTCGGCGATCGTCACGGGCTTGATTGGCGCGCGGATCCGGTAGTAGCCGACTTCTTCCGGCGGCCGCCCCTGCACTTCGGCGAGCAGTTCGGAGACCGTCGTGCCGCACCAGCGGCCCTGGCACGGGCCCATTCCACAGCGGGAAAACGCCTTCATCTGGTTTGGCCCGGTGCAGCCGAGTCCCGCAATCCGCCGGATCTCACCCGCACTGACTTCCTCGCAACGGCACACGATCACGTCGCTGGCCGGCTGCCGCAGCGCCGGTGCCGGTGTGTACATGGCGTCCAGCAACGGACGGATAGCCAGATGGCGGCGTGTGGCCGAGCGTGCCGAATGGCCGTCGCGGTCGCGAGTCGCGGTGTCGATCCGTTGCAGCGCGGCGGCAATATCGAGCGCGGCCAGTTCGCCCGCGCGTTCGGCGACCTTGGCGCCGCCGACGCCCGCGCCGTCGCCGGCAATCCAGATGTTCGCGACGCTGCTACGCCCCCAGTCGTCGACTTCCGGCCGCCAGCACGCCTGATGCGCATCCCAGCGATGCACGCAGCCGATCGAGCGCGCGGCGTTGGTGCACGGCACGACGCCTTGATGCAGCAGCACCAGGCTGGCCGGCAAGGCATGAAGCTGCGCGCCCACCCGGAAGCGCAGCGCCTCCGCGTGGGTCTCGCCCAGCACCTCCAGTTCGTGCGCAGCGCGGTAGATCTCGACCCCGGCGCGCCGCACCGCGCGCATCATTCGCATGCCCTTTAGCAGATAGTCCGCGGCCAGCAGTGCGCGCGGCAGATAGCGCAGCGCGCCCCGCGCGGCGCCTGGCGGCGTCGTGTCGACTACCGCGCGGATCGTGCGCCCCGCCTTGAGCAGTTGCGACGCGTAGAGCCACAGCAACGGACCGCTGCCGGCCAGCACCGTATCCGCGCGCGGCGCGAGGCCGCCGGACTTCAGCAAGGCCTGCGCGGCCCCTACGCCCATCACCCCGGGCAAGGTCCAGCCGCGCACCGGCCACGGCCGCTCCAGCGCCCCGGTTGCGAGCAGCACCGCCCCGGCATGGACCTGCCGTGTGCCCGCCTGCGAGCCGCGACAGGTCAGCATGGCCACCGGCGACGGTGCAGGCTCGATCTGCCAGACCAGCGTCTGCGCGAGGTACTGCGCGCCGCTCGCCATGAAGCGTGCAATCAGCGCCTTCCCCGCGGCATAGTCCGCGCCGAGCACGGTTGGGTCCGCGAGCGGCGACACACTGGCGGCACGGTAGATCTGGCCACCCGGATGCGTGCCCTCATCGGCGACGATCACCGTCAGTCCACTGCGGCGCGCGGCAATCGCCGCAGCCATACCGGCGGGCCCCGCGCCGACGATCAGGAGATCGCACCGCAGTTTGCCCCTTGATTCGCCGTTTAATTCGCTCCTCGGTTCATAGCCTGGTTCGCTCACGCCAACCTCGCCTTGCCTTGCATGGCGCGCACCCGCATGCCGTCACGGACTGGCGTCATACAGCCCTGCACATTCGACACGCCGTCCACTTCGACGAGGCACTCGAAGCACACGCCCATCATGCAGAACGGACCGCGCGGCGCCCCACTCACCGTGGAGGTGCGGCATGCATCCTGGCCACTTGCCAGCAACGCGGCGGCTACCGTGAAGTGAGCCGGCACCTGCTTGAGGCGGCCGTCGATTTCAATCGAAACGACATCGTTCGCCGTCAGCGGCAGTAACTCAAACATGCTGGTTGACCGAAGAAGCGGTGAAACGGGTCGTCGTGAATGCGTCGAGCACCTCGGGCCGCGCGCCGCCGGCCATCCACGGCGCCAGCACGTCAGCATGGGCGGCCGCGAGCGTCACGCCGCTGTGGCAGATGGCGATGAACGCGCCCGGATGCGTCTGCGATTCCTCATAGACCGGCAAGCCGTCCGGGGTCATGATGCGCAGCGCTCCCCAGGCGCGCACGATCCGCGCATTCGCCAGCAGCGGGAATGCGTTCTGCGCGCGCTGCGCGATATCGGACATCACGTCGCGTCTCACGCCGTCGTTGAGGCCGACGTTTTCCGCCGAGTCGCCGAGCAGCACCGAACCCTCACGCGTTTGCCGCGCGACGAGCGTGGGGTAGTCGAGAAACGGTGCGAGCTTTTCGGTGACGAGTATCTGGCCCCGCAGCGGGGCAATCGGCGCATCGAGACCGACCATCGGTCCAAGGCGCGCGTTGCCGAGACCCGCCGCCAGCACCACGCGCTCGGCTTCGAGCGTCGCGGCCGTGGTGACGATATCGAAACGGCCGCTGCGCGGGATGACTTCCGTCACATCATGGCGCGGCAGATACACGCCGCCGCGCGCCTGAAACGCCTCGTGCAGCGCCCGTAGCGTGAACAGCGGGTTCGCGTGACCATCGTTGCGGGAGTACAGGGCACCGGCCAGTTCGCTGGAGGCCGCGGGAATGCGCCGACGCAATTCGGCGTTGTCCAGCACCTGATAGTCGAGTCCGGCGTCGCGCTCGCGTAGCGATTCCAGTAAGCGCTGGCCCTCGTCCAGTTGCTGGACGGTCTCGCATAGCTCGAAGCCGCCCGGTCGTTCAAAGCACGGATCGACGCCGGTCTCGCAACGCAGTTGCGCGGCGAACGTGCCCCAGCGCTGCGACGACACGAGCGACCATTGCGCATACGGCAGGCAGCGCCCGCCTTTGCCTTGCACCCAGATCAGACCGAAGTTGCCGCGCGCGGCGCGATAGGCGGTGTCGTCGCCGTCGCAAACCGCGACGCGTCGGCCTGTGCGCGCGAGGCCGTAGGCCAGCGCCATGCCGACCAGTCCGCCGCCGGCCACGACCACGTCGAACGTGCGCGCGGTGCGCGGCCTTTGCTGTGCCGGTGCCGTCATGCGGCCCGCCACGGCTTCGATCCGATATTATGGTGATGCGTCACGCGTCAGAACCCCTGAAAAAGCCCACGGGCTCAACTTTCGGGCTGGCAGAAGAACGCGTCAAATGACCTTTTTTGGGTCACCCATTCCTCAATGTTATGGCCTCATCCGACCTTAAAATCCGCCAGGTCGAGGCGTTTCGCGCCTTGATGCAACGTCACACCGTCACCCGCGCCGCGCAGACGCTGCACGTCTCGCAGCCCGCGGTGAGCCGCCTGCTGGCCGACTTCGAGGCGAGCGTCGGCTTTACGCTATTCGAGCGGCAACAGGGCCGGCTCGTGCCGACCGCCGAAGCTCGTGTGTTGTTCGAAGAGGTCGAGCGCGCGTTTGTCGGGATGGACCGCATCACGCTGGCTGCACAGCAGATCCGCGCCATGCGGCGCGGCACGTTGCGGGTTGTTGGCTCACCGGCGGTTGCACTGGAACTGTTGCCGCGGGTCGTGACCGCGTTTGTCCACGCGCATCCAGGCATCGATGTCACGCTGCTTACGCATAGCTCGACCACGGTGGTCGAACTGGTCGCCTCGCATCGCTGCGACGTCGGCTTTGCCGCAGAAGCAATCCCGCATCCTGCGGTGCGGCTCGAACGTTTGACGGACGCGCCCATGCGCTGCATCGTGCCACTTGGCCATCGGCTCGCCAGGAAACGCACGGTGCAGCCTGAAGACCTCCGCGACGAAGCGTTCGTCTCATTTCCCCACTGGTTCGATGCACGCACCGCAATCGACCGCCTCTTTGTCGAGCATGGCGTGTCGCGTCAATTGGCGGTGGAAGCGCAACTGTCGCAGACGATCGTCTCGCTGGTCGCCAATGGCGCAGGCGTCGCGCTGATCGACCCAGTGACGGCCGCGTATGCCGCTGGACGCGTAGTAGTGCGGCCGTTTTTGCCCGAGCTGCCGGACGAGTTCTATCTGGCGAGCGCCGCCGCGCAGCCGCTATCGACGCTGGCGGCGGCCTTTGTCGACAGGGTGCGGGCGGCGCTGCAGGAACTGCTGGCGTAAGCGGTGCACGCAGCAAGACCCGCTGGCCGGTTTTACGCCACGGCCGGGAAATCCAGCGTCGTGTCGTTCACGCGGTTCACCAGGTTGGTGAACGTAATGGAGGCGATCGCCAGCGCTACTTCGATCACTTGCTGTTCGCTGTAGCCAGCCGCGCGCACCGCGTCGACCTCTTCCGCCGCGACCGTGCCGTGCGTTTGGACCAGCGTGCGGACAAAGCGCACGAGCGCATCGCGCTTCGCGTCCCCGGTCGAGGTGCCGGCGCGAACCTCCTTCATGACATCCTGCGACAGGCCCGCAAACTTGCCCATCAGCGTATGGGCGGCGATACAGTAGTCACAACCCGCCACTTCGCTGACGGCCAGCTTGATGGTTTCGATATCCGCCTTGGCGAGGCTGCTGCTTGCCAGAACGGCTTCGACGCCAAGTATCGCGCCCAGCGCGGCCGGGCTATGCGTACCGACGGTGGCGTAGGCATTCGGCACTCTGCCGGCAGCCTTCTTGATCTTGGCGAAAAGTTCTGCGGCGGCGCCGGTAGCGGCTTCAGGGTTGATTGCGCTAAAACGGGACATGATCGACTCCTTGAGGTCTGGTTTAATCTGCAAGCCATGTCGTATGGCATGGGAGTCAGTGTAGTCAGAGTCAGTGAGCGAGTTAATGCCACAATCACCCAACTTTTTGCTCAAACGTCTCATCTCAGCCTAAACGGGTCCTTCACCGTCTGGCGATCCGCCGCAAAGACCCGACGCACTGAACGTTTGAGCCGGATCCAAACGCACCCTGCTACCGCCCGCTCAGCGAGCCACGCCCGCGTACCGCCGTGCGCGGTAGTTCAATTGAGAAGACGGTGCCCTGCGTCTCATCCGACTGCACGCCAACCTCGCCGCCATGCATATGGACGATCTCGCGCACGATATGCAGGCCAAGCCCGAGCCCTTCCCGCGGCCGTCCGCCAATACTGCCCGCGCCGAACGCCCTGAACAGATGCGGCACGACCTCAGCGGGAATCACGCCCCGGTTCGTCACGCTCAGCACAATCCGCTCGGCCGTATCAGCTTTGATCCGCACCACGATGCTGCCGTCCGGCTCGCCGTGATGCAGCGCATTGCTGATCAGGTTCGAGATGGCCTGCCACATCAGATCGTTGTCCCAGCGACCTGCCGAATCGCCCTCGCTCACAAAGACGATCTGGCCCGCGCCCTTATGCGTGGCGAATTCGTCGATTACGGATTTGCACAGCGTCGCCAGTTCGATGGAGCGCGGTTGCAATTGCAGCCGGCCGCCTTGCAGGCGCGCGAGGTTGAGCAACTGGTCGACCATGCGGGCCATCCGCAGAGAGCTGCTCTTGATGCGCGTCGCCGTGGTCGTCACCGCCTCGCTGGCCTCGAGGCGCATCAGATACTCCGCCGACGAAAGCACCGCCCCCAGCGGCGTGCGCAGATCGTGGCTCAGCACGGCCATCAGCATCTCGTTGGCTTCCAGCATCTGGCGCGTGGTTACGAGTTGCGCGGCCAGCTGACGCTTCTGCTGTTCGAGCTGCACGAAAACATCGACCTTCGATTGAAGGATGCGCGAATCGAACGGCTTGTAGAGGAAATCCACCGCGCCGGCTTCGTAGCCGCGGAACGTCCGCGAGGCGTCCTGCGCGGTCGCCGTCAGAAAGATGATCGGCACGTGCGAGGTACGCGGACTGCCGCGCATCAGCGACGCCAGCTCGAAGCCGTTCATGCCGGGCATATTGACGTCGAGAATGGCGAGCGCCACCTCGTGCTTGAGCAGCAGGTCCAGTGCGGCGGTGCCGGAATCGGCCACCAGCAGGTTGATTTCCGGTCCGATCAACGACGCCTCTAGCGCCGTAATGTTATGCGCGATGTCGTCGACGATCAGGATGTTGACAGGGAGATTCGTCATGGCATCGGGTCAGGATTCATGTTCGGTAAAGGCCGGTAACCGCGCAAGACGGCGGGCCATGGTAGAAGGAGACAGAATTTCGTCCACTGCGCCGCGTTCGATCGCGGAGCGCGGCATTTTCGGCGACAGGGCGGTTTCGGGCGCTTGCACCCAGGCTGCCCCGCCTGCGGCGCGCACCGTTTCAAGGCCGTGCACGCCGTCTTCATTGGCGCCCGAGAGCAGGATGGCAAGCATGCGCTCGCGATACAGCCACGCCGCGGATTCGAACATCACATCGATGGACGGCCGCGAAAAGCGCACGGCCGCTTCGATGGACAGCGCCACGGTGCGATCGTCTTCGACCAGCATGTGATAGCCGGGAGGCGCGACGTACACGCGGCCGGCGAGAATCCGCTCGCCGGCATCCGGTTCGACCACCGGCAAGCTGCTGCGATGGCTGAAGCTCTCCACCAGATAACTCGACGGATCGGGCGGCAGATGCACCACGATCATGACGGCCGCCGCGAAATCGCCGGGCAACGCGGCCAATAGCCCGTTCAGGACATCGAGTCCGCCTGCGGACGCGCCGAGCGCCACCAGCTCGAACGCGCGCGAACGCGTTGAGGCGGACTGGCGCTTCACGGCGGGACGGATGGCACGCATAGTGGCTCGCGTCAGTATCGGCAGGGTTGGCCGGGCGACATGGGCATGGCGGTCGCGCTAGCGCTTCTGGTAGATGCGCTCGCGCGGACAAAACTCGTCAAACGCTTCGTGCTGGTTTGAAAAACGCAAACTTTCCTTACTGCCGAGGCCGAGAAAGCCGCGCCGCACAAGGGCGCGCTGAAACAGCCCCAGCGCGCGGTCCTGCAACGCGCGGTCAAAATAGATCATAACGTTGCGGCAGGACACCAAGTGTGCTTCAAGAAACACTTCGTCGGTCGACAGGCTGTGATCGGCGAATACCACCCGGTCCTTCAGCGCGCCGGCAAAGCGCGCCCCGCCATAGGCCGCGTGGTAGTAATCGGATAGGGATCGCTTGCCGCCCGCCGCCAGATAGTTTTGCGTGAAGCCGGCAATCCGGTCGAGCGCGTAAATGCCGGCTTCGGCACGCGTCAGCGCGTCGGGGCTGATATCGGTAGCGTAAAACAAGGTGCGCTCGGTCAGGTCCTCTTCATCGAAGAGGATCTTCAGCGACCACAGTTCCTCGCCCGTGCTGCACCCCGCCACCCAGACCTTGATGGACGGATAGGTCCGCAATACCGGCATCACCTGCTGGCGCAGCGCCAGAAAATAGGCCGGATCGCGGAACATGTCGCTCACCTGCACCGTCAGGTATTGAAACAGCCGTGCGAAATCGGCGCCGCTTCGCATGATCCTGTCCTGCAGTTGCGAAAGCGTGGTGAGGCCGAACTCGTCGAGCGCCTGGGTCAGCCGGCGGCGCAGCGACGACATCGCGTAATGGCGAAAATCGTGCTGATACTTCAGATAGATCGCCTCCAGCAGCAGCGTCAGTTCGATGTCGAAATTGCTGATGCGCGGGGGCCGCGGTTCGGGCGCAGTGGGGTTCATCTTCATGACAGGTCTCTCTACCCCTAGCGCTGCCGCAGCCATACGCGGCACAGCGAGACGAGCTTGTCGACGTCGATCGGCTTCGAGATGTAATCGTCCGCGCCCGCTTCCAGGCAGCGCACGCGGTCGTTCGCCATCGCCTTCGCGGTCAGCGCGATGATCGGCAGATGCGCGAAGCGCGGATTGCGGCGAATCTCGGCCATCGCCGTCAGGCCGTCCATCTCCGGCATCATGATGTCCATCAGCACCAGATCGACCTCGGGCTCGCTCTCCAGCAACTCGAGCGCTTCGCGGCCGTTGCGCGCAATCTGCAGCTTCGCACCTAGCGGCTCGATCACGTGCGACAGCGCGAAAATATTGCGCACGTCGTCTTCCGCCAGCAGGATGTTGCGGCCTTCAAATGCGTTGTCACGCTGCCGTACGGTGCGCAGCATGCGTTGCTGCTCCGGCGCGAGCGACGATTCCACGCTGTGCAGGAACAGCGTGACTTCGTCGAGCAGGCGTTCGGGCGACTTTGCGCCTTTGATGATGATCGATTTCGAATAGCGGCGCAGCCGGTGCTCTTCTTCGCTGGACAACATCCGGCCGGTATAGACGATCACCGGCAGCGCGAGATGGGCGGCGTCGAGCGCAAGCCGTTCGAGCAGGTCGTAACCGGTGCCGTCCGGCAGCGCGAGGTCGGTCACCACGCAGTCGAAGGAGCTGGCCGCCAGTTCGTCAAACGCGCTCGCCAGCGTCGCCACGGCGACGATTTCCGTGTTTTCGCTTTGCAGCAGCGCGCGAATGCTCTCGCGCATCGGCGGATCGTCCTCGATCACCAGCACGCGCTTCAGACGTTGCTGCAGGCGCGCTTCGAGACGCCGGATCGCCGCTTCCAGCGTCGAGCGTGCGGTCGGTTTGAGCGTGTAGCCGATGGCCCCCAGGTGCAGCGCTTTATCGGCGTGATCCGTGGCCGACACGATATGGATCGGGATATGGCGCGTGAGCGGATCGTTCTTCAGCCATTCGAGTACGGTCAGGCCCGAGCGGTCCGGCAAGCCGACATCGAGCAGCACGGCCGCAGGCCGCATGTCGCGCACCAGCGCGACGCCGCTCGTGGCGTCGGTGGCGTGCAGGAAGTCGAAGTCGAGCTCGTGGGCCAGGTCGCGCAGAATCTCGGCAAACGGGATGTCGTCCTCGATCGCGAGAATCATCCGGCTGCCGCGTGCGCGCTCGTAGCGGTCGTCGCCAATGGGCGCGCCGCCGGCCTCCTCGGCGCCGTTACGCGCACCGGCTTCGGCGGACGGCGCACGCTGGAGCGCGGCTGCGCTCGTGGCGGTGGTCGTAGTCGTGACCGACGATGCCAGCGAAGACGAGGCATGCGCCACCGGTGCAGGCATGGCGGCCGCAGAATCAGGCGACGCGGGTTTAATAGTTTCACCCTGCGTCTGCCCTGGGTTGGTGGCCACTGCAGCAGCTACTGCCGCGCTCGCATCCCTCGGCAGCCACAGCGTGAACAGACTGCCCTTGCCCAGTTCGCTCGCCACCGTGATACGGCCGCCCAACAGCCGCGCGAATTCGCGCGAAATCGACAGCCCCAGGCCACTGCCACCGTAGTGCCGGCTGGTGGAACCATCGGCCTGCTGGAAGGCCTCGAAAATCATCTCCAGCTTGTCCGGCGCAATGCCGATGCCGGAATCGCGCACCTCGAAGCGCAACATGCCGTCCTCGGCCGGCGCCACGCTCAGCGACACCTCGCCACGCTCGGTGAATTTCACGGCATTCGACAAAAGATTGCGCAATACCTGCACCGCACGCTGGCTGTCGGTAACGAGCATGTCGGGCGCACCCGGTGCCCGGTCGAACGTCAGCTTCAGATTCTTCGTGGCGGCCAGCGGCGCAAACGTCTCGCGCAGCGACTGCAGCGTGCTGTCGAGCGAGACCGTCTCGAGTTCGATGTTGATTTGCCCAGCCTCGACCTTAGACAGATCGAGGATGTCATTGATCAGCACCAGAAGGTCGCTATTGGACGCGTGAATCGTTTCCGCGTAGCGCACCTGTTCTTCGCTCAGATTACCGGTGCGATTCTGCTGCAGCAATTTGGCGAGGATCAGCGAACTGTTCAGCGGCGTGCGCAACTCGTGCGACATGTTGGCAAGAAACTCGGACTTGTAGCGGCTCGACTGCTCGAGCCGTGCCGCGTTGGCCGAGAGTTCGTCCTGCGCGCGCAACAGATCGGTTTTTTGCCGCTCGAGACGCTGCGCGTACTCTTCGAGTTGCACATTGGTCTGTTCGAGCTCGGCCTGCTGGTTTTCGAGCCGCGCCTGCGAATCCTGCAGCGCGCGACCCCGCTCTTCCAGGCCTTCGTTCGAGACGCGCAGTTCTTCCTGTTGAACCTGCAACTCTTCGTTCAGTTGCTGCATCTCGACGAGCGCGTCCTGCAGGCGCTCGCGGTACAGGGCCGCCTCCAGAAAGTCGCCCATGCCGCCGGCAATCAGTTGCAGGAACTCCTGGTCGCGCTCGACCAGTGCGCGGATGAAGCCGAGTTCGACGACCCCGTTGACGACGCCGTCGTTTTCGATGGGCAGGACAATCAGATTTCTCGGGGGACTCATGCCGAGGCCCGATGCGACCTTCACGTAGTCGTCCGGTACGTCCTGCAGCAGGATGGTCCGGCGCGTCAGCGCGGCCTGGCCGATGAGGCTCTCGGCACTCTGGAAATTCTGTGACGCCTGTTCGCTCTCAAAGCTGAAACCGTACGAAGCCGCGCGGTGTAGCACGCTGCTTTCCTTGTCGCGCACATACAGCGCCGCCACCACCGCTCCCAGATAGTGCGCCAGAAATTCGAGCATGGCGGCGCCGACCAGCGCCGGCGTGGATTGCCCCACCACCTTCTCGGCTAGCAGCCGTTGCCCCGAACGCAACCAGACCTGCTGCTGCAGCACCTCGGTCTGTTCGTCCTGTTGCTTGAGCACGCCGTCGTAGGAGGCGGACAGGTCGAGCAACTCGCGCCGCCCCCGCCAGGCGAGCAAACCGCTCACCAACAGGCTAAAGAAAACGAACGTGCTGACCATGACAATCGTGACGTTGCGTGCCGCCGCCGTGCGCTCCTGTCTCAGGCGCAACTCCGCATCGAGGAATTCGCCGAACTCGCGGCGCGTCTCGTCGAACAGGACTTTGCCGCGGTTGCTCGCTATCTCCGGCTGATACGCCAGGTTCCGGCGACGCAGATCGATGGTCTGCTGCGCGTAGGCGTCCCATTGCGCCTGCACGGCATGGATCCGCTTTAGCAGTTCGACCTGAGGCGGATTGTCGGAGACGAGATTCGTCAAGTTGGCGATCTCGGCCTCGAAGCGCGGTTGCCCCAACTCGTACGGCGCGAGGAAGCTCTCGTCGCCGGTAATCAGGAAGCCACGCATGGACGACTCGCGGTCGACCGCGAGCCGCAGCATCTCGTTGGCGTCGCCGATCACGCGCTCCGAATGCTCGGCCCAGCTCATGGTATTGACGAGGTACGCGATCAGCGCGACGAACACCGCAACGGTCAAGAGACCCACGCCTAACGGCAGTGCAATGTTACGACGGATGATGCGGCGGAATTGATCCTGGTCGACGGCTATTGAGGCAGGCATTTTTTTCTGTGTTTCGTCTGGTTAGTTTGCTCGGCTCGGCAATTTCGACTGATATACCGCCACTACAAGATACGTTGCCACGTCCAGTTGGCCAAAAAAGTATGAGGACGCAACGCAAGGTCTCGATACACCCCATACACCTGCGACAGCACGCGCGGTTTGCCTTCTCGCCGCGCGATGGCCACGTATCATACAGCGACTGTACCCGTTCGATCCATGCACATTGCTTATCGGAAGCATGCAAAGCCGTTGAATCGGATAGGTCTGCTCAGCAAGCGGCGTGCCCGGTCCTCTGCACCGGAATGCCAATCCGCGTCGTTCACTGAGGAACGTAACTTGCTGCCCAAATCCTCCGTTTTTGACTCTCGCCTCCGCGCGTCGCTCATGCCCAATCGCCCTCGCCGCACGCCCCGCTATCTCCGTTCCTCCGTTGCAGCGCTATTGGCTTGCCATATCGCATTCAGTCATGCGATGCCGCCGGAGACACCGCTCGCCTCGTTGCCCGCGACCGCCAGTGCGGCCCTCGGTTCAGCGCCGCGGCAGCCCAATGGGGTTGCGAAACAGCCAGGCATATCAGCAGGCACGCATGCCAATCCTCACGCCCAGCCATCACCGGTGGCCCCGGTGCCGCCGTCCGAGGCGTATGGCGATCTTTACCGGGACGTTGAACTGGCGCACCTGTTTCCCGACAGCAAGACGTTCGCCGACATGGTGCCCAACGCGCCGCCACCGCAAATCGTAGCAGCCTATACAAGCGCCCGGCAGCAGCCTGACTTCAACCTGGCCGCGTTCGTCCGCCAGTACTTCGTCACACCGCAGCACACGGTGAAGCCTTATGTGTCCGATCCCAATCAGGACGTGGTGGGCCATATCGACACGTTGTGGGACGTGCTGCGCCGCGACCCGGACGCGAGCGCGAGCCCCTGGTCATCGTTACTGCCGCTGCCGGATCCCTACATCGTGCCGGGCGGCCGCTTCGACGAAATCTATTATTGGGACTCGTACTTCATCATGCTCGGTCTCGAGCAAAGCGGCCGGCACGATCTGGTCGTGGACGAGCTGCAGAACTTTGCGACCTTGATCAATCGCTACGGTCACGTTCCGAACGGCAATCGCACCTACTATCTGAGCCGCTCGCAGCCGCCGTTCTTTGCGCAGATGGTGGCACTCGTCGCCGAAAAGGATGGCGAAAAGACCTACCTGCAATATTTGCCCGAGCTGCAGCAGGAATACACGTACTGGATGGAGGGTAGCAACCAGCTGGCGGCGGGACATGCGTACCGTCATCTGGTGCGGCTCGCCGACGGCACCTTGCTGAACCGCTATTGGGATGAGCGCGACGTGCCCCGCGACGAGTCTTATCGCGAGGACGTGACGACCGCCAGGGAGACGCCGCAACGCGACTCCGCCGACCTGTGGCGCAATCTGCGCGCAGGCGGCGAAACCGGCTGGGATTTCAGCTCGCGCTGGTTCGGCGACGGCAAGAACCTGGCATCGATCGAGGTGACCTCGCTCGTGCCGGTCGATCTGAATTGCCTGCTTTACCAACTCGAGCGGACGCTCGCGCATGCCTATCGCCTGAAGGGTGACGTGACGCGCGCGGAGAATCTGGAGCAGCGTGCGAAGGAGCGCGCCGATGCCATCCGCCGCGTGCTGTGGGATCCGCGCCTGCAGGCGTTCAGCGACTTCGATTTCACGCATCATCAGTTGGCGCTCCGCCTTACCGCCGCGACGGCGTACCCGCTCTATGCGGGCGTGGCGGACAAGCAGCAGGCGCATGCCGTCGCCCAAACCCTGCAGCGCGGGCTGCTTCGACCGGGCGGATTGGCAACCACCCAGGTCAGAACCGGGCAGCAATGGGACGAGCCGAATGGATGGGCACCGCTTCAATATATTGCGGTCACGGGGTTGCGCCGTTATGGCGAGGCGGCGCTGGCGCAGACGATCGCCACGCGCTGGATCCGCACCAACGTCGCGTATTACCAGCACACCGGCAAGCTCGTCGAAAAATATGATGTGGACGCGAGTACCGTTGGGGTGTCGGCCGGTGGTGGCGAGTATCCGCTGCAGGACGGTTTCGGCTGGACGAATGGCGTGTTGCGGGTGCTGCTTGTGCTGTATCCGGATGCGGTTAACGTATCCGCCAGCCGGCCGGCGGATATTCCGGCAGGACCAGTTGGGGTGTCGGAGGCGGCGTCCGCTGCTGCTGCGGCGCATTAAAGCGCACTGAAGGGCGCGGCCGGTCGCACTTTGCGGCACGGCCGGGTGCACTCTGCGGCCCATCGAGGGCGTCTTCGGGTCGTTGCTTCCGCACCCGGCGCCCTCTGCCCTACTCGTCGTGGCTCATGCCGGCACCGACTCCGCCTGCGCCTGACGCGACCACACCCGATGCTGCTCCGCCGCCGCGACGAACGCCTTCACGACCTCGGCGATCTGCTTGTCGTCGCCGGTCGCCACGCCATCCGCGTCGGCCGGCAGGTGCGCCGCATCCAGCACGTCGCGGCCCGCGCCGAGCGCTGCGATCGCTTTCAGGTGCTTAAAGGCTTCGAGCACGAAGTGCCACGCGTCTCCCGATTGCGCAAGCGCCTTCGCGCCGGCCTCGCCGCCGACAACCACGATCGCGTCGAACATGATCGACGGCATCCCGGCAATCGTCGCATCGGGCTGCAGATTGCCGATTGCCGCGAGCGTCGGTGCGACCAGCAGCGGCGTGGCGCCTTCGTCCCGCAGCGCTTTCTGCAGCTTGCCAATTGCCGCTGCGTCCGAGCCGGGCGCTGCCAGCAAGGCAATCTTGCAGGTCTTGATGCCGGGCTTCGCACGGTTGAGCAGGCTCAAGGCCGGTGAGGTCTCCGGCTTCGCTGTAGCTGGCGTCTTGCCCTTCTTCGGCGCAGGCAGGCCGAGCCCGGTCGCGACTTCGGCCGCCAGACCAGCATCGAAGTTAGCGAGAATCTCGTTGACGACGCGCTCGCGAATCTCCGGCTTCGTCACCTTGCCAAGTTCGAACTGGTAAGCCGCGCTGATGTGGGCCTTCTCGACCTCGGACATGCTGCGATAGAACAGCGCCGCCTGCGAGAAGTGATCGGCGAACGATTCGCTGCGCACGCGGATCTTGGTGCCGTCGACGCGCTCGTGATAGGTCTCGAAGCCGCCGTCAGACGCCGCGGGATCGGTTTCCTTCGGCCAGCCGCCGTTCAGCGAATTCGGTTCATACGACGCTTGCCCGACGTTGATTGCCTGACGATGCATCGCATCGCGCTGGTTGTTCTGAAACGGGCACACCGGGCGGTTGATCGGAATCTCGTGGAAATTCGGTCCGCCGAGGCGGCTGATCTGCGTATCCGTGTAGGAGAAGAGCCGTCCCTGCAGCAGCGGATCGTTGCTGAAATCGATGCCAGGCACGACGTGCCCCGGATGGAACGCCACCTGTTCGGTTTCGGCGAAAAAATTGTCGGGGTTCCGGTTCAGCGTCATCTTGCCGATGATTTGCACCGGTACCAGTTCTTCTGGAATCAGCTTGGTCGGATCGAGCAGGTCGAAGGTGAAGCTGCTTTCATCCTGCTCTTCGATGATCTGCACACCGAGTTCGAATTCCGGAAAGTCGCCGCGCTCGATGGCTTCCCACAGGTCGCGTCGATGAAAGTCGGGGTCCTTGCCGGCGAGTTTTTGCGCTTCATCCCACAACAGCGAGTAGGAGCCGAGCACGGGACGCCAGTGAAACTTGACGAAACGCGCCTTGCCCGCGGCGTTGACGAAACGGAACGTGTGAATGCCGAAGCCTTCCATGGTGCGCAGGCTGCGCGGAATCGCACGGTCCGACATGGTCCACAGCACCATGTGCGCCGATTCGGGCACGAGCGAGACGAAATCCCAAAACGTATCGTGCGCGGAGCCGCCCGTCGGCATTTCATTGGGCGCTTCCGGTTTGACTGCGTGGACGAAGTCCGGAAACTTGATGGCGTCCTGAATGAAGAAGACCGGCATGTTGTTGCCCACCAGGTCGTAATTGCCTTCCTGCGTGTAGAACTTGACGGCGAAACCGCGCACGTCGCGCACGGTATCGGCCGAGCCGCGCGGCCCCTGCACCGTCGAAAAACGCACATAGACCGGTGTCTGCACTGCGGGGTCCTGCAGGAATGCGGCCTTGGTGTACTCGCTCATCGGCTTGTAGACCTGGAACACGCCATGGGCGGCCGAACCGCGCGCATGCACGATGCGCTCGGGGATGCGTTCGTGGTCGAAATGCGTGATCTTTTCACGCATGATGAAATCTTCGAGCAGCGAGGGGCCGCGCGGACCGGCGCGCAGCGTGTTCTGGTTATCGGCGATCTTCACGCCCTGATTGGTCCTGAGCGCTTCGCCATCAGGCCGCGAGCGAAACTGTTCGAGATCTTTGGATTTGGAATCGGTGCCCGCGGGGGCATTGCCTGCGGTCTGTCGGGTATTCGATTTACCTGCCATGGAAAGACTCCTTGCGTTCGGCGCCGCCAAGCGACACGTTGGCCTGGCGCCAGGTTGACAAGCAGCAAGCGGTGTTCCCAAGGGCGCGGATGGTTTGGTACCAAGGGAAAGTCGTAGATTGCACAAATACCTGTATGAATGTACAGTACTATTCACCTGTTTCCTTGCCGTGAACACGCGACGGCTACTTCTGCGAAAACCGTGACGGCTCGTGCGTGGGAACTGGCGCGAGTTGCCGGCACAGGTCACGCGCCGGGCGAACACCGGTTATATCTATGGAGAAGACATGCTGCGATTGTTGAGCGCGGGCGCGGCGTTGCTCGTGGTGGCATCCACTGCGACTGCCGGTGAGCACTACGTGGAAGTCTGGAATCCGCCGGAAGCGCGCATCGGGCAGCCCGCGGGTAAAGGAAAACCCAAGGTGGGAAAAACGGCACTGCTATCGCGCGGCATGGGCAAGGTTGCGACACGCCGCATCGCGGATCCATTGGCTAAAGCTTCGGCAGGGAAACATGTCGCAAGCGACGGTGCAAGGAAAGCCACGAACCCGCGCTTTATCGACATTCCCCGCATCCTGACGCCCGAAGGCAATGTGCTGCAGGTCGGCACCGGACACACGTCCGTCTATGTGCTGCGATGATGCAAGCGTTTGACCTACAGTAGCTTAATGGAATCCGAAATCTATCAGGGCTATGCGATCTGGGGTCACGCCATCGTTCAAGGCGACGGATACGCGGCCAGCGGCACCATCACCCGGGGCAGCAAGCTCGTGGAAGGGTCGGGTGTGCTCGGGACATTCGAGACCGACGAAGAGGCCCGGTTGGCCGGCCTCGACTGGGCTCGGGCCTGGGTCGATAGTCACGGGTGAATAGTCACCATTTGGTTGCGGCTTGGTTGCCGCTTATTCACCGCTTCGTCACCACTTAATCACCGCTGAAACGAGCCCGCGTGGAATCGGGCTCGCACGCGGGCTTGTGACGATGCGCTTGCCACCTGTCAAACCAGACCATGATTGTCCCGTTGGTCGGCGACTGTCCGGTTCGCGGCATCTAACGTCCTATAGGCTGATGGGAGCGTGCTTTGCAAACCGGCATCCGCAGACGGTTGCGAAGTAATCGCCTTCACCCCGTTCTGGATGGTAGGTGCGGCGACGTAAGGGACGAATGCTGCGATGGCAACGACAAAGACGAAAGTAAACATGGCTGCCAGCCTCTCGATTTCCAGGGTTGGGGGATCCCCGCGAAGGACATCTCGCCGAGGCATTTCGGTCCACCGCCTGGCAATGGCGAACATCCGAGGACTGCATGTTTCGCCCAAGGCCACTGCGTCCACTACCCGCGTAAGGATGGCCGGCACGCGCCACCCAGCGCTTCGACTTTTTGCCGATATCTCTACTGCAATCCCTTCCGATTTTAGACGTGAATAGAAGCTGGCGTTAGCGCGGCACCATTGCAAAGGTCTTCTGGCCCGAGTACCCCATGAAGTTGTCGATCAGCAGCAGCAGGTCTGCCTCGTCGGGTTGCGTACCCCATCGGCTATGGCCCGAACTCGACGCTATAGCGAACCACGAATGTGGCGGAAACCATTCGGCGTGCACAGCGTGCTCGCCGATGATACGCAGGCGTCCGGTATCGCAGAGATACTCGGCGCGAACGGTTTCCCCGTCCACCACTTTGCTAGCAGTAATAGGTGCGGACTCAAACATGATGTCCTCCCGTTTTATGGACCTTCTCCCTCCAGACGCGCGACTGCCCTCCTCTGTACTCGAACGATTCAAACGAGCCCACTGCTGGCAGCGTGTTTTTAGCAGCCATCGGGGCAAGCCTGGGTAATCGTGCGAGCGCCTCGCGCATCGCTGTAGAAGGCAAGTTTTGTGCCGATTTGGTCAACTGCCCGATACACGGGCTTTTGCTCAAACATCAGTTTTAACGGCTGCATGCTTGTGTGGCGAAACGCGTCGCGTCATGCGCCAAATCGAGCACGTCAGCACCGCTTCGGTGCGGATCGAGGGTGCGGGACACACAGAGTATTCATCTGATGTCATTTAATACGGTGTACAGATCAATTTACAAACGAGCAAAGGGCCGTAATTTCAAACTGTATAGCCTCCGCCTTCCCGCGCGCTTGATCTGTACAAAGCACGGCCCGACACTGCCATCAGTAGGCGGATCGCCTGTGCCAATCGTCTGCGCAATTCGTTCAATACATCAGGGAAATCGCCCGCAAGGCACGCACAGCGTTAGCTGGCATCTCACGCTCCCGCCGCCTCTGGCACCGCTTCGTGTCCCTGCAATCCTGCGCGACGTGCCTATTGGCCGCTGCGGAAACGCGGCGTGGCGACCTCGCCGGCGTCGCCAAGGCAAGCAATTCGCCGAACTGCACGGCCAAGTCCCCTCGTTTCGCCGGATCGTGCTCGTTTCTTTCTCTTTACACTGGTTTTCATGGGCACGACGAATCACTGAGCCCATACGCGGTCTTCCCCCGCGTTGTATTGACCGTACCTGTAGAGCAGTTCCGTAGAGCAGTTCCGGTAGTGGCCGTAGAAAAACGCAGTCCATTCAAGCGATACGCAGTAAGCAGCAGGTCTCAGGCAGTTGAACCAGGCAGTGGGTATCACGCAACACGCCGTAACGAGTAAAGCAGTCTGTAGCAGGCATTTGCAGTAACCGAAGCACCCAAAAGCGCTTCTCGCATCACATGAAATAAAAGCAACAGGGGTTTGCAGCAAAGCGAAGGTGAAGGACCACGTTTCAAGCAGTATCGAAGTGCAACAGCGTTGTTTTGATGGGAAACACGTCGGCAAGCTCCACGCGCCTGTACGACTCTTCCATCCTGTCCGGCCCTGTCCCTCGCGGGACGGGGCTTTTTTTTCGGCCATCGCTATCCTCATCCGCGAACCATGTTTTCGTAACAGACTTTTTCAGCGCGCCGCAGTTTAAGCCTATCTTAATTGTTGCTTGCGATCATGCTGACAGGACGCATATCAGAGGTTGCTTTTACCCGCCGGTGCAACGCATACAAGTAAGTTCGGTGGCGGGCCGAGCGTTACAGAACGAGGTTGAAACCGTCATGCCCAACAAATCGCCAAGCCGCAAACGCAACCAGCCTGCCATGTCGCCGCTGTTGCGCGCCCTCACTTTCAGCCGGGCTGCGCACGAACCGGTGACGCAGGCCATGCTCCTGCAGTGCTACACCGCCATCGATGCGTTCAAGCGCGGTCATGGCTCGCGGGATCTGTTTATGACCCTTGGCCGCCATTTTCTGGTGTCGGAAGAACTCTGCCGTCTCGGACTCCAGCCTGAGGGTCTGGAGTACGTCGAGAGCGCGCACGCCGCCATGGTCCAGCTCGACGTCACCGAGCATCAGGCCGGTGGCTGGACACTCGGCGAGAACGAATATCTGCGCCTGTGCGCCGCGCTTTCGATTCTGGATGGCCAACTGTCTGCTGCATCGCTCGAAATGATCGCTCGGGCAGAGGCGCGCATGGTGGAAGGCCTGCTTCGAGCGGGACAAAGACAGGCCGTTGCCGAAGCGCCGACAACGGTCTGCTAGGCCGGCCCCGTCGCGCGCAGTGTGCCGAGGCAACAAGCCGGGTCACTGTGCACAGGCTCCCGTTGGCACCCGCGCACAGCAAGCTGAGTCAGGCAAGCCGACTCAGAACTGATAGTTGATCGACAGATCCAGCACGCCGTTCGACGCCCGCTGCGTGATCGGACTGCGCGCCGCGCTGCCGACCAGCTGTTCGAGCGCGAAGTCGCATGCGGCAAACCAGTGTTTCTGGAAAAACCAGATCGCACTGACGCCGAAGCCCGCAGACTTGAGGCCGGCGCTCGCGTGATAGGCGGCGTATTGGGAATCCGCGGCCTGCGCGTCGCTGACACCGAACCAGCTGTTCATGTACTTCGAATCCGCGAACGTCAGGCTTGGGCCGGCAAACCAGAAGAATGTTTTCGAGCTGCCCGGCAGCGGCATATACGCGCCAATATCGCCGATCCAGCCGTTGGAGCCGCCGAAACTGCGACGGATGTCGGCGCGTAGCACCAGCGGGAAGTCCTTGGACACGACGTAATCGGCCGCCAGCTTCAGTTCCGGTGCAGGGTTGATGTTGCCGAGGCCGTGCAGATGCTCGTCATCGTCCTGGCCGCGCCGTCCGAGATCGTAGGCGGCGGCAAGACTGATCCGCCAGTTCTGGCCCTGCGCCACGTTGGCGCCGAAGCCTTCGCCTGTCGAGGCGAAGTACAAGTCGCTATAGCGGATGTCGACGCTCGGACCACCTTCGAAGTGGTATCGGTCCGCGCCGTCATAGCGCGGCTGAAAGGCCGCGGCGGCGCCGACCGCGACCTGCCACGTGGGGATTTGCGGCTCCATCAGTTTTTCCAGCGGGACGCCCGCGGAATACTGCCACTCCTGCAGCGGCGCCGGCGTTTGCGCCTTGGCCGGGGCCGGCATAACAGCCATGCCTGCGACAGCGGCGACGGCCAACCACGGCGCCACGGCTGTTGTCTTGTGGTCGCGGCAGCGGATTATTTGCGTTATACGTCTGTTCGACACCCATCCTCCGATCGCGTTGGCTGCGAATGAATTGATTGCCCGCCATCCGAATTGCGCGTGAGGCTGTAAAGGCTGCCACGCAGACATGCCTGGGCATGTAATTTCTTCAGCGGCGAGTACGTGTGGGTCAGGCGCTGGCTGGGTTCAGCCTGGGTTCATTGTCGCGTTCTCACGAAACACCTGCTTTCTCGCGGTCCCATTCTCCATACGACTGACCCCTCGCAGGCTGGTCCTTCGCAATAACCGGGCCTGATCGGTGATCGGACTGATCGGTGGTGCGCTCGCGGAGACGGCGGAGTACGTGCGCAACGAGGCAACACGCGAGCGGATGCGGCACGCATTGAATGTACGCGCGCCGCGCTTCGGAGGCAAAGACTCGAATGATCTAGCGTGCGAGGACAGACGGCGATTCGGCGAGGCGCGCCAGAATCCGCTCGTAGTCGTTGGGCGTATCCATATCGGTTGTAAACCGGTCGTGGACGGCCTCGTGGATAACGACCTCGTCGGGATGCTCGGCAATCAGCTTGCGACACCCCGGATTGATGTGGCCGCTGATCACCTCGGCGGCATAACTCACGGAGAACGCCACCGGATTTCCCCGCTGCCCGTTAAACGCGGGGACCAGGATCGATCCGCGCGGCATGGCGGCGTAGGCGTCGATCAGCTCGCGGTAATCCTCGGCGGTAAGCAGCACCTGATCGGCAAGGCAGACCAGAACGATGTCGCAAGGCGCTGCCAGTCCGGCCACGCCGGCGGCCACCGAGGTCATCTGGCCTTCTTCGTAGCGTGGATTCGGCTGGAAACGGACCGGCAAACCATCGAGCGCTTCCATCACGGCTCGTCCGCGAAAGCCGGTCACCACGACGATTTCTGTCGGCCCAGCGGCAGCCAGCGCACTTACCGTGCGTCGCACCGCCGGCTCTCCACCGAGCGGCAGCAGCAACTTGTGCTGCCCCTGCATTCTCGACGACATGCCGGCGGCCAGCACGACCGCGGAGAAAACAGGAGTTTGCGGGGCCGCACCACTGCTCCATGGAGCGTTCATGTTTTCTCCAACGGTTCGGTCGGCTCTGCCGGTTCAGCGGGTACGTCGGCCGGCGCCGCCGCCAGATATTTCTCCGGCGAGCGTTCGAACTCGATCTTGCAACCGTCGCAACAGAAATAGACGCGCTGTCCGCCCCAGTCGATCACGTGCCGCGCCGAAGCGATGTCCACTGCCATACCGCACACCGGGTTGACGTAGCGTGCGCTGACAGCCCGCGGCTCGACCGATGCCATCGCTTCGCACGGCGGCAAATCCGGCACCACCTCGCCGCTCGCTGGGGACGAACTCTCTGCCAGCGCCGCTGCCTCTTCCAGTTCACGGCGCAGCATCACCAGTCCGGCAACCGCTCCCAACGCAATCTCCTGTGGCGTATGAGCGTGGATCGACGGTCCGGCGGGGGCATGCAGCGCCGCAAGACGCTGTGCGCCAATGCCACGCGCTTGCATCGTCTCGCGCAGCTTGTCCGCCTTGCGACGACTCGCGACCAGCAACACGCCCATCGCCTCGCTGCGTAACGCGGCTTCGAGCGCGTCCTCGTCGTTGTCGCCCTGGGTGGCGACAAGGATCAGTTGCGGCTTGACGCTGTCGAACGCGGTGGCGTCGTAACCTTGCATGACGTGCCGCAGCGAGAGGCCCGCGAACGGCGCACTCACCGTGGCCGCAGCGCTCACGCGCAGGCCGACGCGCTGCGCCAGCGCGCACGCCTCGAGGGCGGTGGGCGTGGAACCCAGCACGAGGATTGACGGCGCGGGCACGGTCGGCTGGATGAACAGTTCGAGGGCGCCGTTGCTCGCACACGGCATCGCATGCGTTTCGATCCCCGCCTCGCTATCGGCCTCTACGTCGGCCTCCGACACGCCCGGCTGGTTGCTGATACGCACGCGCTTAGGCTGCCCCGTGCGGATCGCCTGCTGCGCCGCCTGAATCACGATCCCCCGTGAACAACCGCCGCCTATCCAGCCATGCAGTTCGCCGTTACCGTCGATCAGGGCCTGTGCTCCAACCCATGCAGAGGTAGGCGGCCCGGCGCGGATCACGGTGGCCACCGCGAACGGCTCGGACAGGTCGATGAGCCGTTGCTCGAGTTTCAGGAGGGTATCGGAGATATCAGTGTTCATTGCAGGGCGGATAGCACTTGGGGCAGCACCCGTTCGAGACTCGCCAGGTCGCGGGCGCCGGCCAACAGATCGATATATGGGAGCGCAGCCTGCATGCCGGCGCTCGCCGGGGTGAAATCGGCACGGCTCGCGAGCGGGTTGAGCCACACCAGACAGCGGCAACGGCGCCGCATCGCGGCGAGCGATTGCTGCAGGCGTTCGGGGTCCCCGGCGTCATAGCCATCGCTGACCACTACTACAGCGGTGCGTGAGTGCAGCAGTTTCGCTGCGTACTGCTGATTGAATTCGCCGAGGCTGTCGCCGATGCGCGTGCCTCCCGCCCACCCTGCAGACAAAAGCTGCAAGCGTTCCTGGGAGCGCCACGGGTCGGGGTCGCGCAACGCCTGTTCGATGCCCACAAGGCGTGTATGGAAAATAAAGCAGTGCACGTCCGACACCCGCGCGCTCAGCACCCGCGCGAGCCGCAGATAGAAAAAGCTGTACAGGCTCATCGAACGGCTCACATCCAGCAGCAGCACGATGCGCGGCCGCTGGCGGCGTTTGCGCCGCCAGCCGAGTTCGAGCGGCATGCCGCCGCGCGAGACGCTGCGACGGATCGTCCACGCCATATCGACGACGCGCCCGCTGTTGGCGCGCTGTTCGCGGCGCAACTGGATACCCTGCAAGCGTTGGGCGAAGCGGCGGATCGCATCGTCGATCGCGAATAATTCGTCGGGCTGGTTCAGATGCCGGAAGTCCGCATGCGCGAGCGATGCTTCAACGGAAGCGCCCTGCTCGGCCGTCTTGCCTGGCACCTGATCCGGATCGGCCGCACCGGGGCCGTCGCGGCCAAGGGGCGTGCCTTCGCTTGCGTCGCGGCGCCCAGCAGTGTCGCCGGTTTCAATGCGGCCCGCGCCGCCCGCTTTGGATTCGCCCAACTTGCGGCGATTCGGGGCAAGAAAATACGCCTCGAATAAGGCGTCGAAACGACGCCACTCCTCAGCCCGCGAACACAGCAAAGCGCGCAGGCTCCAGCGCAACAGCTCGCTATCAAGTTGCCCCATCCGTTGCGCCACCTCCAGCGACGCGGCCACGTCACTCGAGGTCACGTGAAAATCGTTCGCGCGCAGCCAGCCGGCAAAGCCCGTATAACGCGCTACGAGCGCGTCTTCGAGGCTCGCCGGCGGCGCGTGGCCGGTGGCGCTGGGGATTCCGGTCAACATGACGCCACCAGTCTTTCGACGACAGGCCGCGTCATGCCCGCCTGATCCTCGCGCGTCTTCACGAGGGCCGAGAGCGAATCCATGATCCGCTCCACACCGTCTTCGTCGAGCGCGCTCACGCCCAGCCGGAGCAAGGCGGCGACCCAGTCGAGTGTTTCCGCGAGCCCCGGCTTTTTCTGCAGGTCCATCTGACGCACCGACTGCACGAATTCGACCATCTGCCGCGCCAGCTTCTCCGGCACCTCCGGCACCTGGGTGCGCACGATCAGCAGTTCCTTGTCGAAGCCCGGATAGTCGACGTACTGGTAGAGACAGCGGCGCCGCAACGCATCCGAGATCTCGCGGGTGCCGTTCGAGGTGAGAATCACGAAGGGCCGTTCGGTAGCGCGGATCACGCCGAGCTCCGGTATCGACATCTGGAAGTCGGACAGCAGCTCCAGCAGATAGGCCTCGAAGGCTTCATCCGTGCGGTCGATTTCATCGATCAGCAAGACTGGTGCGGGTGTGGTCGTGATCGCTTCGAGCAGCGGTCGTTTGAGCAGATAGCGCTCGGAGAAGATGTCCTGCTCCTTGTCGTGAACCGGCCGCGAATCCTGCTCCAGCAATTTGATTGCCAGCAACTGGTGCTGATAATTCCATTCGTAGAGCGCCGAGTGGGCGTCCAGTCCTTCGTAGCACTGCAGACGAATGAGCCGCGTGTCGAGCAATCTGGCGAGCGCCTTCGCGACTTCGGTCTTGCCTACGCCGGCTTCGCCTTCGAGCAAGAGCGGGCGGCGCATTTCCATTGTCAGCAACAGCGTGGCCGCAAAGCTGCGCTCGGCGATGAAGCCGTGCTGTTCCAGCCGCTGCTGCAGGCTGACGACATCGCTCATTCGGTCGGTCGCCATGGCGGTCTCGATAGTCAAACCGTCTTGTGCGAGAACAGCCCGCGCAGCCAGTCGCGCAAGATGGCCCATGCCATTGCGAGGCCGTTTAGCTCGGCGGGTGGCGCGGTAGGTTCGGGCATCGTGGCGGGGCGCGCGGAGGGCGCGGCGGCAGCCTTCGCGGCGCCCGTCGCAGTGGTAGCGGCAGTCGCGGTGGTAGTGGTAGTGTGCATACCCGCCGAGGCGGCCGCGGGCATGGCAGTTGCCGGATCGGCGGATGCGGCGCTGCAGGCGCTCGCATCGCTGGCGCTCGAAGCCGACGCGGTAGCCCCGACCGTGGGCGTGTTGATGGCCCCGGCTGCGTCCGCTCCCTCCCCGGCCGCTTCCATCTGCTGCGCCTGCAATCGCGCCGCAAAATTCGCCACAAACTGCTTGAGCATCTGGTCCGCCACCGGCCCCATCAGCCGGCCGCCTAAAGAAGCGGCCTTGCCGCTCATCGTGACTTCGCTCTTGCCCGCCAGTTCGCAGGTGTCACCGGTGGCCCTCACAGCAGCGGTCAGATCCATCGACGCCGCCGAGGTGCCTGTGGCATCGGAGCCTTTTCCGACCATATGCAGGCTGCGTGTCGCGGTATCGAGATTCAACACCTCGATCTCACCTTTGAACGCCATCGTCGCCGGCCCTAGCCGCACGGTGATCGCGCCTTTGTAATGGGTCTCGTCGATGCGTTCGGTAATCTTCGCGCCCGGCATACAGCCGGCGACGGTTTCGATGTCCTGCAACAGCAGCCATGCACTTTCCGCCGTGCCGGCGAGTGGAAATACCTTATCGAGTGCGACTTTCATCCCAGCATCCTTTTCTAGTGCGGTGCGGCGCAACCCGGTTCATCAAAAACCTGGTACTGCAGAGCGACCCCGCACGAGCTCAATTACCCAACAGCAGGAACCGACCCGCGCCGCGCTACTGCCTCGTCAGTCCGAGCGCGCGGCATTGCTGCCAGACGCGCCAGGCGTTATGAGGCATGTTCATATGCGTGACGCCGAGGTGTGCGAACGCATCGACCATCGCCGACGTAAAGCACGGGATCGAGCCGACGTGCGGCGACTCCGCCACGCCCTTGGCGCCGATCGGATGATGCGGCGATGGCGTCACGGTGAAATCGGTCTCCCAATGCGGCGTTTCTACCGAGGTCGGCACGAAGTAATCGAGCAGCGTCGCGCCGAGCAGATTGCCGGCTTCGTCGTATGGCATCTCCTGCCCCATCGCGACCGCAAAGCCTTCGGTCAGGCCACCATGAATCTGCCCTTCGATAATCATCGGATTGATGCGCGTACCGCAGTCGTCGAGCGCATAGAAGCGGCGCACGCGGGTTTCGCCGGTATAGCGGTTCACTTCGAGCACGCACACATAGGCGCCGAACGGAAACGTGAAGTTGGGCGGATCGTAGTAGTCGACTGCCTCGAGGCCCATTTCCATACCCTCTGGCACGTTGTTGTACGCGGCCCAGGCTACTTCCTTGATGGTCTTGAACTGCTCGGGCGAGCCCTTCAGCACGAAGCGGTCGAGATCGAACTCCACATCGCCTGGACTCGCCTCGAGCAGATGCGCCGCGATCTGCCGGGCTTTCTCGCGAATCTTGCGCGAGGCACGGGCCACGGCGGCGCCCGCCACCGGCGTCGAACGCGAGCCGTAAGTGCCGAGGCCATAGGGCGCGGTCGAGGTATCGCCTTCTTCGACGGTAATCACCGAGGCCGGAATGCCGGCCTCGGACGCGATGATCTGCGCGTAAGTGGTCTGATGGCCCTGCCCTTGCGTGATCGTGCCCATCCGCGCGATGGCCGAGCCATCCGGGTGCACCCGAATCTCACAGGAATCGAACATGCCGACGCCGAGGATGTCGCACATCTTCGACGGTCCGGCGCCCACGATCTCCGTGAAATTCACCACGCCGATCCCCATCAGCCACTCCGCGTTGGGGTCGGCTCGTCGCGCGGCCTGCTCGGCGCGCAGCGCCGGATAGTCGACTGCGGCCAGCACTTTCTTCAAGGCCGGCTCGTAATCGCCCGAATCGTATTCGAGCCCGAGCGGCGTCGTATAGGGGAACTGGTCCTTGCGAATGAAGTTGCGCAGACGGATTTCGACCTTGTCCATGCCGAGTTTCTGGGCCAGCACGTCGACCATCCGCTCGATCAGATACACCGCCTCGGTCACGCGGAACGAGCAACGGTAGGCGACGCCGCCCGGAAACTTGTTGGTATAGACGCCGTCGACCGAGACGAACGCGTTGGGAATTGCGTACGAGCCGGTGCAGACATGGAACATGCCGGCCGGCCACTTGGTCGGATCGGCGCAGGCGTCGAACGCGCCGTGGTCGGCCGTCACATGGACGCGCAGCGCCTTGATGCGGCCGTCGCTATCCGCGGCCAGTTCGCCTGTCATCAAGTAGTCGCGCGCAAAAGCAGTACTACTGAGATTTTCCGAGCGTGACTCGATCCACTTGACCGGCCGCCCCAGCACGATGGAAGCGACAATCGACACGACATAGCCCGGATACACGCCAACCTTATTGCCGAAGCCGCCGCCGATATCCGGCGAAATGATGCGAATTTTCGACTCCGGTATCGCGGACAGCAGGCCCACCACGGTACGCACCACATGCGGCGCCTGCGAAGTGATATACACCGTCAGATCGCCGCGCACCTTGTCGAATGAGGCCACACAGCCGCAGGTTTCCAGCGGACAGGGATGCACGCGCGGATAGAGCATCTCCTGCTTGACGGTGACGTCGGCGTGATCGAAGACGCGGTCGGTCTTGTCCTTGTCGCCGATGTTCCAGGTAAAGATGTGATTCGGATGACGGCGCGCGCCATGCGCACCAGTCTGCTTGTCGCGGATGTCTTCGCGGATCACCGGCGCGTCCGGTGCGAGCGCCGCCAGTGGATCGACCACCGCAGGCAGTTCTTCGTATTCCACTTCGACCAGTTCTGCCGCGTCTGCCGCCACATAGCGGTCGTCGGCAACGACGAAGGCCACCTCCTGATTCTGGAAGCAGACCTTTTCGTCGGCCAGCACGGCCTGCACGTCGCCGGCCAGCGTCGGCATCCAGTGCAGCTTGAGCGGCTTCAGGTCGTCCGCAGTGAGCACCGCGTGCACGCCCGGATGGGCGAGCGCACGAGACTTGTCGATCTTCTTCACGCGGGCATGTGCATACGGACTGCGTACCATCACGCCGAACAGCATGCCCGGCATCTTGATGTCGTCGACGTAGGTGCCTTTGCCCTGAATGAAGCGCGGATCTTCACGGCGCTTGCGGGAGCAGCCCATCCCTTCCAGCGCGGCAAGACGATCGAGATTGGCATCGAGGTTTCCCATGGCGTATCTCCGGTCGTCAATGGTGATCTGCGGTTTCCGCTGCCATCAGCGGATGCGATGTTTCCACAGCTTCACCTCGCAGCTTGCGCGCTGCGTACTGCACTGCCTTCACAATGTTCTGATAGCCCGTACAGCGGCACAGGTTGCCCGCCATCCAGTAGCGGATTTCTTCTTCACTCGGATTGGGGTTCTCCTGCAGCAGGCGATACGCTCGCATCAGCATGCCGGGCGTACAGAAGCCGCATTGCAGGCCATGCTCCTGCGTGAAGCCTTCCTGCAAGGCATGGAGCTCGCCGCCTTGCGCCAGTCCTTCGACGGTCATGACCTCCGCCCCTTCGGCCTGCACCGTCAGCATCGTGCAGGACTTGACCGACATGCCGTCGAAATCCACCGTGCACGCGCCGCAATGCGACGTTTCGCAGCCGATATGTGGGCCGGTATGGAGGCATTTTTCGCGCAGCGTGTGAATCAGCAACTCGCGCGACTCGACCACTACATCGGTTTCCTTGCCGTTCAGCTTGAACGACACCATGATTTTTCTGCTCATGCCGTGTTCTCCAGGACTCGTGGTTTCAGTGTGCCGCTCGCGCATAGGCAGTAGTCAGTGCGCGCCGCGTCATTTCGCCCGCCATCGCGGTCTTGTAGTCGAGGTCGCCGCGCAGATCGGCCACCGGCGCGCACACGCTCATCGCCAGACGTGCGGCCTCGGCGATGCTGGCTTCATTAACCGGCTTGCCGCGTAGCGATTGCTCGGCATCGGTCGCGCGGATGGCCGTTTCGGCGACATTGGTCAGCGCAATGCGCACCTCACTGACCGTTGCTCCGCTCATCCTTAAAGTTACCGCTGTCGCTGCGGTCGCGAAGTCACCGGTCTTGCGCTTGAGTTTGGCGTAGCAATAGCCGGTGCCCGCCGCCGGTGTCGGGATACGGATCTCCGTCATGATCTCGCCGGGTTCCAGCAGCGTCGTATAGGTACCGACAAAGAAACCGTCCGCCGGCACGACCCGCTCGCCGCGCTCGCTCGCCAGAACGAAGGACGCATCGAGCGCGATCATCAGCGCCGGATGGTCGTTGCCCGGATCGCCGTGCGAGATGTCGCCGCCGAGTGTGCCGCGATAGCGCACCTGTGGATCCGAAATCTGCCGCGCGCCTTCGACCAGCAACGGGCAGCGCGTTTGCAGCAACTCCGACCAGATCAGCTCGTTCTCGGTGGTCATGGCGCCGATACGGATTTCGCCGTCCACCTCGCGAATCCCCTTTAACTCGCTCAGCTTGCCCAGGTCGATCAGATGCTCCGGTTCGGCAAAGCGCAGCTTCATCATCGGCAACAGACTGTGGCCGCCGGCAAGCAGCTTGGCGCCTTCGCCGTGTTCGTTGAGTAGCGCGATAGCTTCCGGCAAGCTGCGTGGAACGTGGTATTCGAATGGTCGTGGGATCACACCGGCCTCCTTTTTTGTCATCCGCCTGGGAGCGGGAGTGTCATGGCCCCGTGATCGAGCATTTCACAATGCAACGCAGCAATTCAACGCGATTTCACGAACGGCGGCACGCGTGCGTCAACTACCGGAAAACGTACATGAAAGCCGAAGCGCGTCAGACGATAAGGCGCACGCGTACGGTGGTGCGCCGAGGTTGGCAAATGGAATACCCGCTTCATAATCTACTTCCGGCACGCTGCACCACGCCGACGCCGTTTTCCCGAACGGCGGGTTTACCTGCGTGAATGACCCGGAAATTTGCGCGAAAATGGCTCAGGACAGATGCGGAGCCCATGCGCCATCGCGCCTGGACACGCCCCATGAGGGCATGGAGACCGTATGAAACCGCTTGAACACGCCACACCAACGGCGTCTGAGTCGCGTCGCAGCGAGACCTTCCAGCACAAGCTGGAACAGTTCAATCCGGGCATGGTTTGGCTCGACGAGCAGGGATACGTCACCGCCTTCAACGACGTGGCGCTGCAGATTCTCGGGCCCGCCGGCGAACAGTCGCTCGGGGTCAAGCAGGACATGCTGTTCGGCATCGACGTGGTGCAGCTGCACCCGGAGAAAAGCCGCGACAAGCTGCGCTTTTTGCTGCACTCGCGCGATGCCGGCGGCTGCCCCGTCAAATCGCCGCCGCCGGTGGCGATGATGATCAACATCCCGGACCGCATCCTGATGATCAAGGTCTCGAAGATGAGCAACTCGAGCGGTGCCTGTGGCACCTGCATGATCTTCTACGACGTGACCGACCTGACCACCGAGCCGTCAAGGCCGGAGGCGGGCGAATCCGGTGCCCCGGGTGCTCCCTTTGCGCAGCCTCGGCGCCTGTTCAAGATCCCGGTGTACCGGGGCAACCGCGTGATTCTGATTGACCTGAAAGACATCGTACGTTTTCAGGGCGACGGCCATTACACGACCATCGTCACGAAGGACGACCGCTACCTGTCCAATCTGTCGCTCGCCGACCTCGAACTTCGGCTCGACAGCAGCATCTACCTGCGTGTGCATCGCAGCCATATCGTGAGCCTGCCGTACGCCGTGGAGCTGGCTAAGTCAGACGAAAGCGTCAATCTCGTGATGGATGACGCCGAGCAGACCCAGGTGCCGGTCAGTCGCTCGAAGACGGCGCATCTGAAGGAGTTGCTCGGGGTGGTTTAACGCTGCCACGCCGCTTTCCTGACGCCTTCACGCAGCCAGTGTCTTGGCCAGTTGCTCGCGCAAGAAGCCCGTGAACGCCTGGATGGTCGTCGAGCTCTGGCGGTGCTGCGGATAGACCGCATAGAGCGCCGACGCGCGCGGCAGGAACGGCTCCAGCACGGAGACGAGTTGCCCGGCTTTGAGCGCAGCAGAAACGATGAAATCCGGCAGCCGCGCAATGCCGAGCCCGGCGATGGCGGCATCGCGAATCAACTCGCCGTTGTTCGCACGCAGCGGCCCATGCACCTCGACGGCCTTTTGCACCCCGTCCACTACGAGGTCCCAGCTCCCCGGGCCGCCGTGTCCATACAGCAGACAGGCGTGACGCTCCAGATCGGCCGGTGCGGCAGGCGTGCCGCGCCGCCGCAGATACTGCGGACTGCAACAGGCCACCATCCGCACCTCGGCCAGCTTTTGCGCGATCAGCGTAGAGTCGGCCAGTGTGCCGATCCGGATTGCCATATCGAAGCCCTCGCCGACCACGTCGACGGTGCGATCGCTCAGTTCCATATCGAAGCGCACGTCCGGATGCTTTTTCAGGAACATCGCCACCAGCGGCGAGAGATGCACCATGCCGAACGACATCGGCGCGCTCACCCGCAGCAAACCATGCGGTGCCGCGCGGCGCAGCGACATGGCCTGTTCCGCCTCTGCCACCTCGCCGAGAATGCGCTTTGCGCGTTCGTAGAACTCCTGACCAAGCTCGGTGACCGCCAGCTTACGCGTATTGCGGATCAGAAGCCGCACGCCGAGCGCTTCCTCCAGCGCCATCACGCGCCGGCTGACCAACTGCTTCGAGAGCGACAGGCGGTTGGCCGCGCTCGTGAAATTGTGCGCGTCGACCGTGGCGACAAAGATCCGCATGTCATCGAGTTGCATCGCATTCACCTCTCTCTGGTGACCTGATTGCCCACCTGGCTGCCCGCTTGCCTTTCGGCGCCATTGTCTACTCCACCGTGACAGTGTTTCCGATTAAGCCTCGATTATAAGCACATTGATTGACGTACACTGCTGTTCATGGATCACGGACGACAATCCTCGCCGGATCGCACAATCAAGGAGATACAACATGCTCGATATCAGACACGCCAATCAACGCGGCCGCGCGGAGCACGGCTGGCTCAGTTCGCGTCATACGTTTTCCTTCGCCAGCTACCACGACCCGAAGCAGAACGGCTTTTCGGACCTGCTGGTGATCAACGACGACCGCGTCGCCCCATCGCAAGGTTTCGGCAAGCATCCGCACCGGGACATGGAAATTTTCTCGTACGTGCTGGAAGGCGCGCTGGAACACAAGGACACCATGGGCACCGGTTCGGTGATCGTGCCCGGCGACATCCAGTTGATGAGTGCAGGCACAGGCGTCGCCCATAGCGAGTACAACCACTCGAAGGCGGAGCCCGTGCATTTCCTGCAGATCTGGATTGCGCCGGCAGCCAAAGGCACGCCGCCGCGGTATCAGCAAAGCCACTTCGGCACAGCGGAAAAGCGCGGCAAGCTGCGCCTCGTGATTTCGCCGGACGGAGCGAACGAGTCGCTGTTGGTGCAGCAGGATACCCGTGTCTATGCAGGTCTGTTCGACGGCGACGAAACCGACCGGGTGGAACTGGCGGCTGACCGCTACGCCTATGTCCACGTGGCACGCGGCAGCGTCACGGTGAACGGTGTGGCGCTGGGCGAAGGCGACGGCGTGCGGGTCCGCAACGAACAGGTCCTGACGTTCGCGCAGGGCCACGACGCCGAAGTGCTGGTGTTCGACCTGCGCAACATCGAAATGTCGGAACTGTGGGCCTGAACAGGCCCTGATGGAAAGATCCGCCGCAGAGGTTTGCGGCGGATCTTATCCACAACTTACGTCTGGAACCCCGATTTATCTAAATTCGCAATCCTCAACAAGAATTCACTGGAGCCAATCATGCGCTATACCCTGTTTGAAAATCGCAAGGACGAACTGATCCTCGTTTCCCGCATTTTGCTGATGGTGTTGTTCGTGCTGTTCGGCTGGTCGAAGCTGACCGGCTTCTCGGGCACCGTGGCCTATATGACGCAGACCGGCGCACCCATGCCGGAGGTATCGGCGATCATCGCGGTGGTGATGGAATTCGTCGTAGGCGTCGCCATCGTGGTCGGCTTCTATACCCGTCCGCTGGCAGTAATCCTCGCGCTCTATACGTTCGGCACGGCACTGATCGCTCACCATTACTGGACCATGAGCGGTATGGAGCAGTACGTCAACATGATCAACTTCTACAAGAACGTCAGCATTATCGGTGGCTTGCTGCTGTTGAGCGTGACCGGTCCTGGCAAATACTCCATCGACAGGAAGTAATGCCGGTACGGCGCCGCTCAGTCACGCGGTTGTTCGAAGTGGCGGTTTGAATGCGGGCGTAACCGAAGGCGCGAATTGCCTCGGTTATTGCCCGCTGTTCGCATCATCGCGAGACGTTTTGCTCAACTACGATGGTTCTGTGGCTTTCAGCGAAGCCACCTCCAATACGTAGCCCCGTTCGTGAATCGTGAATATGAGCTCCTGTTTGACAGGATGGCTCGAGCGAGATGGGAATGCAGTCTGCACGCCGCTTAATCAGGGGACGGCCGTGGATATTGTGAAAATTGCCAGGACAGCGGGCTTGCAGATTCTGCTCGATGCCCGGATCGGCCGCGAAACCTATCACAGCGTAAGCGGATCGCTCTCCTCGTTGCAACGTTTTGCCGATGCGGTGTGTGCCGCGATGGCAGATGAATTTGCTGCGCGCAGCGAACAACCCGAGCGTCACGAAGCGTAATAGCCCGGCACGGCCATACGACATCGTCGGGTAGCGTCACCTCATTCGCGCGGCCCGTCAAACGGCCGCCTTGCCGACGGCGAGTTGGTGAAAAACAACGAAGCCCGCACATAGGCGGGCTTGGTTGTGATGCAACAGGCGGCGGTTGTGTGCAGCCGGGTTACATCCGCCGTCCGTCAAGAGCAGAATTTAGCTCTCTGCGAGCGCAGCTTCTTCCTCGGCTTTGACTTCCACTTCATCATCCGCGCTGCTGCGAATCAGATGATCGAACGCGGCGAGCGAGGCCTTCGCGCCCTCGCCCACGGCGATGACGATCTGCTTGAACGGCACCGTCGTCACGTCGCCGGCGGCGAACACGCCCGGCACCGAGGTCGCACCGCGAGCATCGACCACGATCTCGCCGTGCTTCGACAGTTCGACTGTGCCCTTCAGCCACTCGGTGTTCGGCACGAGACCGATCTGCACGAACACGCCTTCCAGTTCGACCTTCTTCGTCTCGCCCGAACGCAGATCCTTATAGACGAGGCCGTTGACCTTCTTGCCGTCGCCAGTGATCTCGGTGGTCTGCGCCTGCGTCACGATCGTGACGTTGGCGAGGCTGCGCAGCTTGCGTTGCAGCACTTCGTCGGCACGCAGTTGCGCGCCGAATTCGAATAGCGTCACTTCTCGCACGATGCCGGCCAGATCGATTGCCGCTTCGACGCCCGAATTGCCGCCGCCGATCACCGCGACGCGCTTGCCCTTGAACAGCGGGCCGTCGCAATGCGGGCAGTAAGCCACGCCGTGATTGCGGTACTCGCGCTCTCCCGGCACGTTGATTTCACGCCAGCGCGCACCGGTGGCGAGCACGATGGTTTTCGCCTTCAGCACCGCGCCATTCGCGAGATGCACTTCGTTGATGCGGCCCGGGATCAGCGCTTCGGCGCGCTGTACGTCCATGATGTCGACTTCATAGCTCTTTACGTGCTGCTCGAGCGCCGTGGCGAACTTCGGTCCTTCGGTCTCCTGAACAGAAACGAAATTTTCAATAGCGAGCGTGTCGAGCACCTGGCCGCCGAAGCGTTCCGCGACGACGCCCGTCGAAATACCCTTGCGTGCCGAGTAGATCGCTGCGGCCGCGGCTGCGGGGCCGCCACCGACGATCAGCATGTCGTACACCGGCTTGTTCGCCAGTTCTTTTGCCGCACGCGCGCCGGCACCGGTATCGAGCTTGGCGAGAATTTCCTTCACGCCGCTGCGGCCCTGGCCGAACACTTCGCCGTTCAGGAACATCGTCGGCACGGCCATGATCTGGCGTGCTTCGACTTCGTTCTGGAACACCGCGCCGTCAATCGCCACGTGGCGGATGCGCGGGTTGATGAGTGCCATCACGTTCAGCGCCTGGACGACTTCCGGGCAGTTCTGGCATGACAGCGAGAAATAGGTTTCAAACTGATAGTCGCCGTCGAGCTCGCGGATCTGTTCGATCACCGCGTCGTCGAGCTTGATCGGGTGGCCGCCCACCTGCAGCAACGCGAGAACCAGCGAGGTGAATTCATGCCCCATCGGGATGCCGGCGAAGCGGATGCCCGTGTCTTTACCCGGCTCGCCGATCGAAAACGACGGCTTACGTTGGTCGTCGCCGCGCCGTTCGATCACCGTCACGCGCTCCGACAGCGACGCGATGTCCTCGAGCAACGCCAGCAGCTCTTGCGATTTGGCGCTGTCGTCGAGCGAGGCGACGATCTGGATCGGCCGGCTGACCTTTTCCAGGTACGATTTCAACTGAGTCTTGAGATTGGCGTCCAGCATGGTTGTTCGAATTCCGTGACGAGAGTTGGGGCTCCGGGCGCCACCGCAGGGCGTGGCGAGGAGGCGTGCGGACCGCATGCATGAGATTGCATGACGCGGTCCGCACCAGAGAGACGCCCGCGAGAGGCGCGTGATGCGATACAGCTAGCCTGAGCTAAGCGCGCTTGCTTAGATCTTGCCGACCAGGTCCAGCGACGGGGTCAGCGTTTCAGCGCCCGGCGTCCACTTGGCGGGGCAAACTTCACCCGGGTGTGCCGCGATGTATTGCGCTGCCTGAACCTTACGCAGCAGTTCGCCGGCGTCACGACCAATGCCGTTGTCGTGGACTTCGCACAGCTTGATCTCGCCTTCCGGGTTGATCACGAACGTGCCACGCAGGGCCATGCCTTCTTCTTCGATCAGCACGTCGAAGTTGCGCGAGATGGCCAGCGTCGGATCAGCGATCATCGGGTACTGGATCTTCTGGATCGTGTCCGACGTGTCGTGCCATGCCTTGTGGGTGAAGTGCGTATCGGTCGAGACGCTGTAGATTTCCACGCCGAGCTTCTTGAATTCGGCGTAACGATCGGCCAGGTCGCCCAGTTCGGTCGGGCAAACGAACGTGAAGTCAGCCGGGTAAAACACGAACACGGACCACTTGCCCTTGAGGCTTTCTTCCGTCACGGTCTGGAAGTCGCCATTGTGGTAAGCGGTTGCCTTGAAGGGTTTGACTTGGCTGTTGATGATCGGCATTTGCTGCGTCCTCTTTGTTACGTGGTTGAGAAAGTGAGGAGAGTATGTCTAGAAACACTTAATAGCAAAAGTTGATTGTTTATATCATCGCGATTGTCATTACCTATTTCTCGTAAAGGCCACGCTGGAGCCTCTCTCCGGCCATCTGACAGGCGTTCTTACAGCCGTTGCTTAAAAAAATCACCGGCTTCCGAAGCAGCGTTTGCCCTTCTTGAGCAATACTTCTATGTTTTCCCTGCGGACGGCAAACGTGTTCCACGGATGGTTCGCGCGGGAATACCGGGGATGGAGACACGCTTTGACAGGAAGCCGCAACAGCATGAATCGACGCCAATATCATGACGCGCAAGGGCCGTTTGCCCAGACCAGCGCGCGATCGTCCGGCCGCCCGCTCGAGGGGGCGCAATGACCGATCAGACCCGCCCGTCCTTCATCAGCTGGTTGCCCTACATCGTCGCGGCGACCTTCTTCATGGAGTACCTGGACACCACGGTGATCGCCACGGCCCTGCCACAGATGGCGCGCTCGTTCCACGTCGGTCCGAACAGTCTGAGCCTCGGCATGACAGCCTATATGCTGGCGCTGGCGATTTTCATTCCGGTGAGCGGGTGGGTCGCCGACCGGTGCGGTTCGCGCACGGTATTTTTTAGCGCGATCGGCGTCTTCACGGTTGCGTCGGTGTTGTGTGGCTTGTCGCAAAACGTCACGGAGTTCACCGCCGCGCGTTTGCTGCAGGGGATAGGCGGCGCCATGATGGTGCCGGTCGGCCGGCTGATCGTCGTACGCAGCACCGAGAAAAGCCGCCTGATGCAGGCCATCTCCACCATTACGTGGCCGGCGATTGTGGCACCGGTGGTCGGTCCGCCGGTGGGCGGCTTCATCACGACCTACGCGAACTGGCGCTGGATCTTCCTTCTGAACGTGCCGTTCGGCATCGCGGTGATGGCTGTGGTCATCGCACTGGTACCGAACCTGCGCGGCAGCGAACGCCGGCCCCTGGATCTTATTGGCCTGCTGCTGAGCGGCGCCACGCTCACGTCAATCCTGTACGGCGCCGAACTCGCCAGCCAGCCGGGTGAAAATCCATGGATCGCGGGCGGTTTCGTGGCGGCGGGTCTCGTGCTCGGGCTTGTCGCGTTCCGCCATGCGCAGCGCCATCCACACCCGCTGATCGACGTCTCGACGCTGAAGATTCCCACCTTCTCGGTGACCATCGTGACCGGCTCGTTCACCCGCATTGGCATCGGCGCCGTGCCGTATCTGATGCCGCTGCTGTTCCAGATCGGCTTCGGACTGTCCGCGTTCAAGTCAGGGCTGTTGCTGCTTGCGAGCGCGCTCGGCAACCTCGGCATGAAGGCGTTGACCACGCGTATCCTGCAGCGCTACGGCTTTCGTATCGTGTCCATTGTCGACGTTGCGGTGGCCGGCGTCTTTACGATTGTCTGCGGCCTGCTGACGCCCGAGTCGCCGCTTGCGTGGGTGCTACTCGTGGTGTTCGTCTATGGCGTGGCGCGCTCGATGCAGTTCTCGACGCTCGCCACCCTCGCCTATGCCGACGTCGCCCAGCCGCAGATGAGCGCCGCCAGCACGCTCTGGAGCGCCGCGGCGCAGATGACGATCGGCCTCGGCATTGCCTTCGGCGCGGTGGCTCTGCGCGGCGCGGCGGTGTTCAACGGCGAGTTGTCCGGGCATGTTTTTACGCTGGACGACTTCCGCATTGCCTTCCTCTGCGCTGGTCTGCTGACGCTGGTGTCGATCTGGGGATACTGGCAGATGGCGCACGACGCCGGCCAGAGCGTGGGCGGTGGGTCGCGGCGGCAGGACGCTTCGTGAACGGCGAAGGGCGGCGTTAAACAAACGCCCGCTCACGCACCCACTTCGTCATGATCCATTTTTCGCCGTCAAGCACGGGCGCGCCGCCATGCAGCGTCAGCGGATCGAGTTCGCGCTGGCGGTTCATGTAGCGGAAATACACCGCGTTGCCCTGCTTGGCCGCCACGGAAATTCCGGCGTTCGGAAAGTACGTCTCACCACCGTTGGGCACATCGTTGAGATAGAGCACGAGCGTCGCCACGCGGTTGCCGCTGCGCGCCGTATGCGCCGCGCTGCCCGCCTGCTGCGGCGGGAAGTAATCGAAGTGCGAGCGGTATTCCGCTGCCACCTGATAATTCAGCACCTGGAAACCTTCACCGTTCTCGACCGGCCAGTTCATCAGACTCGCGATACGCTGCTCCAGACCTTCGATGAATGGATCTGCACCGCGGTCGAAAAACATGCCCTCGCTGGTACGGTTCACAATGACGTCCCTGCTGCCGTTCTCGGGGTTGACCGTGGTTGAACGCGTCAACTTGGGGCGCGCGCGTTCGATGAGCTCCGCGCATTCGTCCGCGCTCAGCACATCGCCAAAGACAATGACTTGTGGACGCTCACAGCGCATCAGCACCTTGATGTCGCGATCATGCGCGCGGATCACGTTGCCTGCAGCGACCGGCGCCGGATCGTAATGGTATGTGCCGTTTTCAGCTTCGACACCGTGCGGGTAGTTTTCCTCGCTGTAGCGGCCGGTAGCCGCCAGCAGCGCCCCTCGCACGGCCGCATCCGCGGCGGGCCGGTCAAAACCGACCTGGACCATGGCGTCGACCATCGACGCCGCGTTGCAGCCGCGATTGGCGTGATCGGCGAGCCACTCTTGCACAGCTGGATTGACTTCAGGCATAGGTCTTCATCTCACTTTCGAATTGCGCGTTCCGCATGCACACGGCCGAGGCCGTGTAGCGGCAAACCGAAAATGGTATGTCTTCCTATCGCTCCAAATAGCCCGACAGTTCCGAGGACACGCCGGCAATTGCACAGGGCGATCGTCATCCATCGGGCATTTGTGTGTGGCTCATTTCTTACACGGATGTAGAGCACAGAGGGTCGATCGCAGCCCGGCTGACCCGCAAGCGCTGTCACATCGGCGCAACGTTCGACCGCTAACTTGCTGGCATTACTCGAATCGCGTCCGCCCAATGCCATCGCCGTCAGAGCGTCCCCGTCAGTCGCGCGGCAGTGCCTTCAAGGCTGCCTCCGTGAGCGCCATGCTGAATGCCGCTCTGATGACAATGCAGATCGTCATTGGCCTGTTCGCTCATTCCGACGGACTCGTGGCGGACGGCATTCATACGCTTAGCGATCTCGCTGCAGACGGCGTCGTTATCGCCGTGCTGTTTCTCGGCGCGGCCGCCGCGTCCGGCCGGCGTGCTGCCAGTGCCGACGGCAGCTTGCATGCCGCGCTCGCCTCGCTGTTCATCGGCACACTGTTGATCGGCACCGCTGGCGAGATGTTGTGGCATAGCATCGAACCCGCCTCCATCCTGACCGTCAGCGCGAGCGTGCGTGCAAGCGCGCTGGTCGTCGCCATCTTCGTGATGTTCGCCAAGGAGGCGCTGTTCCGCTACATGCGCTCCGAATCGCAGCGAACCCATTCCGGCGTTCTGCTCGCCAGTGCGTGCCACGCCCGGCTCGATGCGCTGTCCGCGCTGGTCGCCACGCTGGGGATTCTCGGCAGCATGGCCGGTCTGCCGATGCTCGATCATGTCGCCGCCGGCGTCATTGGCCTGATGATCCTGCGCATGGGTTACAACAACTGCTGGGCGGCCCTGAAAGACCTGTCCGCGCGCCCGCTCGGCAACACTGCGGGGCAATGAACGTGGCTGGGCCTGCTGCTGGCCGGCCGTTCGTGCGTTTGCGCGGCGCCAGCATTCGCTTGACTCGCGTCGCTGTTTGTGATTCTATTACGGCCATGCTCCGCGCACAGACCCTGCTATCCCTCCTACTACTAGCCCGCTCTACCGGGCTAGGTCTGCTGCTACGCGCTTCCTGCATCTAACGCATCTGAAGCGTCACTAATTCCCAAGCTTTGCTGACCTTGCCCCGGTTGCCAACCGGCGGCCGCGCTTCGTCTCGTTCCTTTCACGCTCCATGGATTGCTCACCGGGCAACGGGCTGATGAAACACCACAGAATTCCTTCTTTGCTTTACCGGACGGCCACGACGTCAACGCGGCCGGCCCTCCATATCCGGCCTTTGCGACCCGTCCGTGGCCCGTTCGGCCAGGCGGCCCCGTGCCGTCTCGCCGCGCCACGCCGGACACCTTTGCAAGTCTTCGTTTCGATCCCTTCACGTCCTTTCTGAACTCACGAGACCATCATGTTGAAAAATCCCGCTACCAAGTACCGCTCCTTCCCTCCCGTCAACTTGCCTGATCGCAGCTGGCCCTCGCGCACCATCACGCATCCGCCGATCTGGATGAGCACCGACCTGCGCGATGGCAATCAAGCCCTGTTCGAGCCGATGAACGCGCAGCGCAAGATGCGCATGTTCAAGACCCTGGTGCAGATCGGCTTCAAGGAGATTGAAGTCGCTTTCCCGTCGGCGTCGGAAACCGACTTCAATTTCGTGCGCGAGCTGATCGAGGGCGGTCATATTCCCGATGACGTGACGATCGAAGTGCTCACTCAGGCGCGCGACGACCTGATCGAACGCACCTTCGAATCGTTGCGCGGCGTACCGCGTGCGATCGTCCATCTGTACAACGCCACCGCGCCGGAATTCCGCAAGATCGTCTTCGGACTCGAGCGCGACGGCGTCAAGCAGTTGGCCGTCAACGCCGCGCGCACCATGAAGCGTCTCGTGGACGCGACGCCGGAAACGGCCTTCACGCTGCAATACAGCCCGGAAGTATTCAGCGGCACCGAACTCGAATTCGCCAAGGAAGTGTGCGACGCCGTGTTCGATATCTGGCAACCGACGCCCGAACACAAAGCCATCGTCAACCTGCCGGCAACTGTCGAAATGTCCACGCCGAACATCTATGCAGACCAGATTGAATGGATGCACCGCAACCTGGCCCGCCGTGATTCGCTCATCGTGTCCGTCCACCCGCACAACGATCGCGGCACGGCGGTCGCGGCGGCTGAACTGGCGGTCATGGCCGGTGCCGACCGGGTCGAAGGGTGTCTGTTCGGCAACGGCGAGCGCACCGGCAACGTCGACCTCGTAACGCTCGCGCTCAATCTGTACACCCAGGGTGTCGATCCGGGCCTCGACTTCTCCAACATCAATGAAGTCGCCCGCACCGCCGAAGAATGCACGCAATTGCCGGTGCATCCGCGCCATCCGTACGTTGGGGACCTGGTGTTCACGGCGTTCTCCGGATCGCACCAGGACGCCATCAAGAAAGGCTTTGCCGTGCAGAAGGACGATGCGTTGTGGGAGATGCCTTATCTGCCGGTCGACCCGCGCGATCTGGGCCGGACCTACGATTCGATCATCCGCGTCAACAGCCAGTCAGGCAAAGGCGGCATCGCCTATCTGCTCGAGCAGACCCATGGGGTGGTGCTGCCGCGCCGTCTGCAGGTCGACTTCAGCTCGGCCGTCCAGCAAGTAACCGACGACAGCGGCCAGGAAGTCAGCGCCCAGCAGATCTGGGAGGTGTTCCAGGACGAGTATGTGCGCAGCGAATCCCCGGTGCGCTACATCGGCCATTCGTTGTCGGAAGACGGCGGCCGCGAGCGCATCAAGCTGACGGTGGATATCGCGGGCGAGCGCACGGTGCTGGCTGGCGAAGGCAACGGCCCGCTCGACGCGCTGATGCACGCGTTACGCACGCCGGTGCGGATCCAGCACTACGAGGAACGCGCGCTCACGCAAGGCGCCGACGCGAAAGCGATCGCGATTGCCGAAATGGCGGGCGCGCAGGTGGTGGGCAACGCGTTCGGCGTCGGCATTGATGCGAATCTGATTACGGCGTCGATCCGCGCCGTGATCAGCGGGATCAACCGTGCGTATGCGCGTTGTGATGCCGAAGCACAAGCGCGTTTCTTCGATGCGGTGCTGCGCGAAGTCGCTCACGACGCTGAGCGCAGCAAGGCGCTGCAGGCTAGCTAACGCTCGGGCGGGGATGTGAACGCCCCGCCCGTCACGCGTACTCGCGCTCCCGCATCCACTTCGTCATGATCCATTTCTCGCCGGCCCGCACCGGCGCACCGCCGTGCAGGGTAAGCGGATCGAGTTGCCGCAGGCCGTTCAGGTAGCGGAAATACACCGCGCCACCCTGTCTGCCGGCAACCGACAAACCCGCCTCCGGGAAAATCGTTTCCCCGCCGTCCGGCACATCGTTGAGGTAGACGATGAGGGTCGCTACCCGTTGGCCGCCGCGTGCCGTATGCACAGCGCTGCCCGGCTGGTCCGGCGGAAAATAATCGAAGTGCGGACGGTATTCGCCGCTCGTGTTGTAGTGCAGGATCTGCAGGCCCTCACCATTCTCGACCGGCCAGTTCATCAAGCTCGCGATCCGCTGGTCGATACGTTCGATGAACGCATCCTCGCCGCGCTGAAACCAGATGCCCTCGCTGGTGCGATTGCGGATCACGTCCTCTTGCCCCGTCTCCGGATTGACGGTGGTCGAACGCTTGAGACGATGCCGCGATCGCTCGATCATCTCAGCGCACTCTTGCGCCGAGAGCACGTCGCCGAATACGACCACTTGCGGCCGCTCGCAACGCATCATGACCTTCACGTCGCGATCGAACGCGCGGATCAGATTGCCGCTCGCCACCGGCAGCGCGTCGTACTGGTAGTCGGCTTGCGGAGCTTTGACGAGACGCGCCTGTGTGCCGCCTTCGGACTGGCTGGCGCCGGGTGTTGTTGCATGGTTCGCGGCGACAGCGGTAAGCCCGTTGCCCGACCCCGTTGCTGCGCCTGCGTGCCCCAAGCCGCCCGTGCCCGCACCACCCAGTGCTACCCTGACCGCGCGCTGTACCGCAGCGCTAGCCGACAGCGAATCGAAACCCGCCCCCACCATCGCTTCGACCATCGAATCCACCGTACAGCCACGCTTCGCATTGGTGGCAAGCCAATCCTCCCAGGCCGCATCCACGACACGCATAGGTATTCGTCCCTTTTGATTTTGTTGGTTCGGCGCACGTGGCCATTAGCAGCAAACGACATGACGGCTAATGACCTCTCAGGCACAGCGCGCCTGCTGACAAAATACTGCATCATCTCGCAGACCTCACGCAAGTAGGCCGGATGGCCGAGCTTTCAATGCCATCCAGCGCTGTCCTACGCGATCCAGTGCAGCCTCAGGCCCGTTTGGCCCGATAGGCGTCGAGGCCTTTCCTCGCCTGGGCACGAATTGCCCGCTGCACCGTTGGCGTCCAGCCGAGCAAGGCGCCTTTAAATCCCAGCGCCTGCCGCGACCAACGCCACAGATCGAAAGTATCGCGATGCTCGGCGATGCGTCCGTCCCGGAACACGAACTGCGCCTGAATCCGGTTGATCACGCCGCGACCCGTTTGACTGAACAGATAGCGAGCCACCCAATGGGCGCTGCCGGTGCGTTCGTTGGCATCGACGGCGTCATATGTCAGCGAAAACTCCTGCGCGCGCTGCACCAGCATGCGCCACATGTCACGCGCTTCTTCGCCGCGCAGCTCGCCGAACACGGGATCGCTGAAGACGACGTCGTCGGCATAGCATGCGCCCATCGCTTCGGCATCACGCCTTTGGAAAGCCTCGTAGAAGCGTTCGATCAACTCGGTGTTGGGATGACTCATTGTTAGTGTTGTTCCCGTTTTAAACGGATTGGAGTCTGAAAAGAGGTGTCTCGATGACAGTCTAGCGTGTCGCGATAGCCGCAGCCGCACCGACCATCACCGTCGCGCTCGCCCGATTGGCGATTTTGGCCGCGCGCCGACCCATCAGCAGCTTGCGTGCTCGCGCGGCAAGCAGCGTCCAGGCGAGATCCACCGTGATCAATACGGCGAGCGCCGTCAACGTCAGTTCGAACCAGGCGAAAACAGTCACGCGCGAAAGATCGACCAGGGTGGGCAACAGCGCAAGATAGAACACCATAACTTGTGCCATTGGAACCCGCACAGCCCCTGGAGAGCGGCCATTGCTGCTGGCGAGCTAGCTGCCAGATCGCACCGTTGCGCGCCCGACCTGCCCGGCTGCTTCAGTAACCGCGCGGCTGGCCAGCAATCGCACCGCTAGAGCAATCACCACCGCCAATGCCGCGGCTACATAAAGCGCTGCGGCAAAACCGCTGGCAAAGCTGGCATGCGCGGCCGCAGCAAGCGACGCGCGAATGGCCGCTGGCAAATGCGCGCTCGCCTGTCCGATATCGCCGGCGAGCAGGCTCGACATGAAGCCGGGATCCAGCTCATGTCTGACGGCCGAGGTCAGCTCGGGCCGCGCGTAAAACGCAGTCTGGGTACGCGCCGCCAGCACCGCACCGAGCACGCCGACCGACGTCACGATGGCAGTAAAGCGCGTCGTCGTGCTGATTCCTGACGCCATGCCTGTGCGGTTCGACGGAACGCAGGCCATGATGGCCTTTTGCGTGTCGCCGTTCAGCACGCCTGCGCCGAGGCCCGTGATAACCATGCCGCATGCCACGAGGTCATAGCGCCCTGCCGCGGCGACCCAGGCCGTCAGCAGATTGCCTGCGCCGATCAATAGCAGTCCTATGCTCAACATCGTCATGCTCGAGAGATGCCTCGACAACATGGCGCCGATATACGGACCCACCACCATCGCGAGCGCAAACGGCAGCATCCCTAAGGCGGCCGTGATCGCGGATAGCCCGAAGGCGTTCTGCAGATAAAGCGGCAGGAAGGTCATCATCACCTGTGCACAGGCGGCATAACCGAACATGGCAAGGACGGCGGCAACGAAGCGCGGCTGGCGGAACAGCGCCAAGTCGACCATCGCATGCTGGCGCACGCGTTGCACCTGAACGAACGCCGCCAGCAGCAGAGCCGCAGCCGACAGCTTGACGCCCGTCGCCCCGCTCGCCCAGCCCGCTGAGGGCGCTTCGATCAAGGCCCAGATGCCCACCACCAGCGCCAGGCCGAACAACATGCTGCCGGCCGCATCGACCGGTCCGGCCTCGGGGTTGCGCGATTCCCGGATGGAGCGCAGGACACATACCGCCAGCACGGCGCAAACCGGCAGGTTCATCAGAAAGATCCAGCGCCAGCCGAACCATTGCGTGATGACGCCGCCCACGAGCGGCGCCACGGTCGTCGCCAGTCCCATGCAGGTGCCCCACACAGCCCAGGCACGAACGCGCTCGGGTCCCTCATGAAACGTATTGGCAATGACGGCGAGCGCGGCAGTGAGCAACATGGCCGCGCCGACGCCCTTCACCGCACGCGCCAGGTTGAGCAGCGTGGCCGACGGCGCCAACCCGCAGCCGAGCGACGCCAGAAAGAACACGGCGAGGCCGAGCAACAGCATGCGCTTGCGGCCGAAGCGATCAGCCAGACCGCCTGCCGGCAGCAGGCACGACGCGAACGCGACCATATAGGCGCTGACGACCCATTCGACGTCGGCGAAGCTCGCGTGAAACGAGCGCGCGATCGACGGCAAGGAAACGGCCACCACGTTGGTGTCGAGGATGATCAGCGCACAGGTGGCCGAGGCCGTGGCGAGGACGAAACCCGCGTTGGTGGCGCTGCGCGCCGCTGGAAGCGGGACGGGTTCATCTGCGGCGTGAGCGCGCCGCTCGTCGCGAATCTGGGGCATGGGGTAACCGGATTGGAAAGAGACTGGCACCAGTCTAGCGGCGCCTCAATTGCCTGTCATTGACATAGAATGGCGAAATAATTGACTGAATTGACAATACTATGCGGCAGCTCGAACTTCACCATCTCCGCTGTATCGCCTGCGTCGCCAAGCACCTCCATTTCTCGCGGGCGGCTGAGGAACTGGAGATCGCCGCGCCGTCGCTGACCCGGCAGATCCAGGAGGCCGAACGGTTGCTAGGCGTACGGCTCTTTCATCGAACCAAACGCTCGGTGGCGCTAACCGCCGCCGGCGAGGCCTATCTCGCGGATATCACGCCGGCGCTCGAACATCTCGCGCGCGGCGCTGAACGTGCCGCGCTTGCGGAGCGTGGTGAACTGGGCCGCGTTGAAATCGGTTACATCGCGTCGGCCGCGTATGCCGGCGTGCTGCGGCAAACGGCGGGCGGATTTCATACCACGCATCCGGGCATCGAGGTCACGATCCGCGAGGTCGTGATGGATCGCGTGCCCGGTATGCTCAGCGAAGGCCAGCTCGATGTCGCGTTTGTGCGGCCGCCCATGCAATTTAGTGAAGGCATCCGCACCACCACGGTGTATCGGGATACGTTCGTGGTCGCGCTGCCGGAAGACTCCGAACTGGCCACGGCGCCGACGCTGTCCCCGGCGCAGTTGCGCGACGAATGGTTTGTGCTGCCCGAGCAGGAAGCTGGCACCTACGAAGTCGCGCGCCGCGGCCGCTTCTCGCCGAAGCTTGGCCCGCAGCCCGGCACGCTCGCCGCGGTGCTGGCGTGCGTGTCGTTAGGCGGCAACGTAGCGGTCGTGCCGCATACGCTTGCTGACTGCATCGCCCTGCCCGGCGTCGTCTACCGGACGATCAGCGGCAAGCCGATCCCCTCGGAAATCGCGCTCGCCTACCGGCAATTCGAGCGCGCCCCCGCCGTGCGCACCTTCGTGGACTACGTGAAAAGTCGCTAGCATCGCCACGCGTCCTGCTGCGCCGTCTAGCACTCGCGACGCCATTCGTTATATCCTACTGAATATTACGGTAGGGAGCGAATCAGGAGCCGAGGGCGCGCACAGCAATCCACGCGCCGAGGGCACTCCCGTCAACCTTGCAAGACAACCGGCAACCTGGAGCCCAGATTGGTGCGCAGTCGATCCACCCTGTCCGAAGCATCGGAACGCCGCGACCGGCCCCCGAAAAGCTTTTCAACCACGATCACCGCGTTGAAAGCGGCGCCCGATCGCGGGCGCGCGGAACTGATCCGCGATGTCGTCGATGCTTTCAGGCGTCTTTACGGCAGCGTGTTGCGCTTCGTCCAGATGTTCGCGGACGGCCAAGGCAGTTTCCCGTCGGCCGGCGCCTCGGGATCGCATTCGTTCAATCAGTTGCTTTCTTTACTCACAGAGCAAGGCAAGGCGGCCGGTTTTGGGCGCTTTTACGAACTGAGAACGGCGATCGAGGAAGCCCGCTCGGCGGAGCAACTTCGCGACGCAATTTTCTCTGACGCCCATAGCAACGACCACGCCGCGCTGCGCAGGGCCGCAGCGGAACTGGAACGCCTCGACGCGACCTTCGTGGGACTGTGTGTCGAGCACGTGCTGGAACAGCACGCGCGGGCGGCGCTGGTGCTGTCTTCCGACGACTAGAGAAACGCCGCGGCGCGGGCCTTCATACGCCCATCGCTATATTCGATGATATATTGCGGTGCTGAGATTGATGGTGGCAGCCTCGACATCATCCGGTGCACCTCGCCGGCGAGTCTGACACCGGAACCGGATTCGAGGTCATCATGCAAGCTCCCCCGTTTCGCCTCGCTCGAACCGCTGACGCCAGCCGTGCTGACGACAGCGCCGGCGCCCGTCTGCGCGCGGCCGATGCCTGCTGCGCGCCGCCCTCATCCGCGCAACTTGCCAGCTCGAAGCGGCGCACCAAGCTCGCCGAGCTCGATTCCCATCTGCATTGCTCGGTAATCGGGACGTGCCTCACCACGCACGAATTGCGCAAGCTCGTGCCCAAATTCACCGATCTCGATCGCCAGCACGCCAGCGACCTGGAAATTCACCACGCCGCGGTCGAGCTCGCCATTGCGGGCGGCGCGGGCGGCAAGGCGCTGCACAAGGCGCTTGACGAACGCTACGCCGGCGCCATCCGCCGCTTCGAGCAGGCGCGCGATGAAGAGGCTGTGCTCGCACTGTGGAACGAAGCGCTCAAGAATGGCGACATCCCGCCGGCCTACTGGGCGCTGATGACCCACCCCTACGCAACGATGCCGGTTCGCCAGGCGGCCTTCGGCGAACTGCACATGCTGTCGCACCTGGTGGGTGCGGCGAATCGCGCGGATATCCGGCGCCTCGTGGCGCTCGAAGAAGAAAATGCCGCGCTGCGGGACAAGATTGAACGGCAACAGACGCGTCTGCACGAGATCAGCACGCAGCGCGATGCGGTCATCGCACAACTGAGCGAGCAGATCGTCAAACTGACGGCCCAGGCTAGCCGGCAAGCGTCCGCCGACACCGCCAGCCTCGCGGATGAGGTCAAGGCGCTGCAGGAAAAACTCGCGGAAGCGGACCAGCGCCTCGCGCTGCACACCAGCCGCCGCGAAGCCGCGGAACAGCGCGCCTTGCAGGAGCAAGGCACGGCGGAGGCGCTGCGCGAAAGTCGCGATCAGGCGCTGACGCTACTGAAGGTGGTCCAGTCGGAATGCCACGCGCTTGAGCGGGCGACGCTCGACGCGCTCGATCAGCCGGACGCCCGCCGGGCAGGACTCGCCGGCGTGGCGGGCAAGCGGGTTGTGTATGTCGGCGGCCGGCCCGGCTCGAACGCGGCGCTCAAGGCGCTGGTGACGTCGGCCGGTGGCGAACTTGTCATGCACGACGGCGGCGTGGAAGATCGCAAGGGCTTGCTGGCGGCCGCGCTACCGGGCGCCGACCTTGTCGTGTTTCCGGTGGACTGCATCGATCACGATTCGATGAACATGCTAAAGCGCGTGTGCGAGCGTCATCAGGTGGACTATCACCCGCTGCGGACGGCGAGCGTCGCCAGTTTTATCGATTTGATCGCGCGCCTGCAGACCGATCGGAGCGCGGCGCACACTGCAGCGGCCAGCGCGCGTCCGCCGTCGGCGTTTTGTCTGCGGCACGGGTGAGGCGCGTTGGTCTCCCCTTGCGTTGTGGGGCGTCGGCGCTTGCTTGGGGCGTTTATTAGCGCTGATGGTGAGTGGCATCAGGAATAGCGAGTCGGCGCCCCGCTTTCTCCGGGTCAACACCTGAGCTCACTGCAAGCCGCGTCAGGCCCGGATCAGCCGGATCAATTCGTCGATCTGCTTCGCGCAGGCCGCTTCGGCTTGCGCTTCGACGTCGCGATAGAGGCGCACGATGCTCTCGCCGACCGGCGTGAGCACGCAGCCGCCGCCGCTCTGGCCGCCTTGCTCGGACACCGTCGCCGGCGACTTGAGTGACTGGTTCAGCTCATCGATCAACAACCACGCTCGCCGGTACGACATGTCGAGGCTACGGGCCGCAGCCGAGATCGAACCGTGCTCGCGCACCGCTTCGAGCAATTCGACCTTGCCCGGTCCGAGCGCCACGGTATCGCCCTTGCGAATGCGCATCCGGAAGCGCACCTCGGGCCGCGTTTTCGTGCGGGATGAAGTGGAGGCCGGCGTGGGGGCTTGCGTGCCGGTTTTGATGCCGGCTTTGGCGCCGACTTTTTTCGCCGGGACGGATTGGGTTTTCGCGGATTCAGCCATGCGCGAAAGCATACACGAAGCGGCTTGCGAGGCAACACTCGAAAACGGCGTGCTGCGCGAGACTGCGGGATTGACCCAGGCGACGCCTCAGCGGGCGATTTCCGGAAGTCTCAGGAACCGGATGGAAAGCAATACCCATAGTCTTCGCAGCCGGGACAACCCGGTGCAGGACCGGGCTCCTTGCCGAGCGACAAGGCAAGCTGCCGGGCCAGAAACTTCTTCCAGCGCTGATTCTCGACGTTAAGCACGACCAGCGACGGAAAATACCGTTCGAGCATCGCCGAGACCTCGTCGCGCCCCGCCAGCCCCAGATCCCGCCACAGATGATCCGGCCGCAAGCACGCATGCGCGATGATCGAGGCGAGACAGTCGGCGTCGTCGAGTCGCACGGCTGGATTCGCGTACGCCAGCAGCAACACGCGCAGGGCCGAGACGAACTCGACATGCTCGTATTTGTTCAGGGTCATGCTGGCGGTGGAGGCTGAGTCGTTTGGGCCGCGTGAGCCGACGGTGCCAAGTGAACTGGCTGAGCTATAAGGCAGTTCGGGCAAGGCCAGCGCCCCAGCAAAATGCCGCCTGACGAGCCCGTCCCATTGCGTCTGTGACAGGCCGAGCAACGCCCACTCTTTGCGCACTTCGCGCGCTGCGATGAGTTTTGCAAACAGGCGAGCATCGAACGAATGGGCGTCCACGGCCTTCGCCAACCATTGGCCGGCCCGCTTGGAGCAAACCTGGTTGAGGCGTTCCGTCTGCGCCGCCATAGCAGGCGGCGTAGCAGGTGAACTGGAGCGCATGTCGTCAGGCATGATAGGCAGGCTGCAGAGAGGTTGGCCCATGCATGGTACGACGCCGATTCACCTTGCGCGCAAGCCGCCGTCAAAAGCTGCACAGACCAACAAGGCCCCTGCGCCCCTCACCGCAAAGCTTGCTAAAGCATTACAGCGGCCGCAGCACCTGCACGTCGACACGCCTGAGCCGTTTGACGTGCCGCGGCGCCGCCATGATGTCGGCGCCGGAATACAGGATCGGCGCCCCGTCTTCCACGCCCAAGGACCCGCCGTCGCACTCGTAGGCAATCAGCACGCTCTCGCCCACCGGCGTGTTGAACAATTCGTGCCACGAAAAGGTCACCGCATACCCGTCGTGCGCCGCGGCGACAAACACCATCCGTTTGAAATCGCCCGGCGATTCGTTGCGCAAACCTGCCTCTGAGATCAACTCTGTCAGCAACACGCCACGATACCGGCCCACGCGCCGAATATAACGGTTGGTCGTAAAACAGCGCAGGTCGAACGGCTCGCCCAGCGCGCTGTCGTAGCGTCTGAGCTGTTCGACGGATAACGACAACGGACGCAGCACATGGCCGGTCAGGACGAAATCGCTTGCGGCCTTCTCGTGCACCTCGTGCGCCTCGAGCGCCTCCTGCGCCTCCTGCGCCGGCTCCACGCCCAGATTCGATAGTTCCATGCTTCCAGATCCTCCGGCATCGAGTACGGCGCGTGTCAGGCAAAACTCAGCAAAAAGCGCGCAAAAAAACCGCGTCAAAAGGACGCATTAATACAGGCGGCCCAAGCCTCGGCGCAGACGCGTCACACAATGCGCCGGACCGCTTGCCACGCTGTATTTTGGCATATATTACGCCGCGCTCCGCCCGCCGCGACAGGCGGCCGCACGGCATACAGGATATATCGCCGGGCCCATGCCCGCCGCTGGGCGAATCGACCCACATTCCGCTTCGGCGTCGTAATATAGCGATCTTCATAACGCTACGGGAAATGGCATGATTCGCAAGCTGCTTGCATCGTTCACGGTAGTCGCCAGCATGGCGGCCGCCACCCCCAGCTTCGCCCAGGACAATACGGTCAACGTGCTGTACGCCGGGTCGCTCGTCAATCTGATGGAGCGCAGCGTCGGGCCCGCGTTCGAGAAATCCACGGGCCTGCAGTTCCGCGGCTACGCGGCGGGTTCGAACAAGATCGCCAACGAAATCAAGGGCAAGCTGCGCCGTGGCGACGTGTTTATCAGCGCGAGTCCGAAGGTCAACCAGACCCTGATGGGCGCGGACAACGGCGATCATGTGAGCTGGTACGTCAGCTTCGCCGAGTCGCCGCTCATGATCGGCTACAACCCGAAGAGCAAGTTCGCCGCCGACTTCAAGACGAAGCGCTGGGACCAGGTGCTGCAGGAACCGGGTATCCGTATCGGCCGTACCGATCCGAAGCTTGATCCGAAGGGTGCCTTCACGGTTGAAATGATGACGAAGGCGGCCGATCTGTACCATCAGCCGGACCTCGTCGAAAAAACGCTCGGCGACCCCGAGAATCCCGCTCAGGTGTTGCCTGAAGAAACGCTCGTCGGACGGCTGCAATCCGGCCAACTCGACGCCGGTTTCTTCTACTCCACCGAGACTTCAGATCTGAAGATTCCCGCGTTCCAGCCCGCACCTGAACTGGCGGCCAAGGCCAGCTATACGCTCACGATCCTGAGCGACGCACCCAACAGCGCCGGAGCCGCGCGCTTCGTGGACTTCCTGCTGAGCGCACAGGGCCGCGCACTGTTGAAGCAGCATGGCGTGGATGTCATCAAGCCCACCGTCACCGGCAATGGTCAGGCGATCCCGCCGTCGGTACAGGCTGTGATCGACGCGGCACAGTAACGGTATGAAGCGTATCGCGGCCCGGCCGCTTTTCTGGCTGGCCGCGCTGCTTGCCGCCTACCTGTGCGCGCCGTTTATCGCCAGCGTGCCCCAGCTCGGCGCGGCCGACTGGGCCAACGTCGACTGGGACGCCACGTGGTCGGCGGTGGGGATCTCCGCGGCGAGCGCCAGCGTGGCCTCGCTGGTCATCCTGATCGGTGGAGTGCCGCTCGGCTATTTTCTGGCGCGTTCCAACTCTCGCAAGGTCGCCATACTCGGCTTTGTCGTGCAGTTGCCACTCGCGTTGCCGCCGCTCACGAGCGGCGTTCTCCTGCTGTTTCTGCTCGGACCGTATAGCGGCATTGGCCGCCTGACGGGCGGCACGCTGACCGATTCGTTTGCTGGGATCGTGCTCGCGGAGACCTTCGTCGCTGCACCCTTCCTGATCATTGCGGCGAAGTCCGCGTTTGCCGCTGTCGATCCGGTTCTCGACGACGTCGCCGCCACGCTCGGTCATCACGCCGGCAGCCGCTTTTTTCGCGTCATCCTGCCAGTCGCGTGGCCGGCCATTCGCGCAGGGCTTGCGCTTGCGTGGCTGCGGGCGTTCGGCGAATTCGGCGCAACCGTGATGGTGGCGTATCACCCGTACTCGCTACCGGTTTATACCTATGTCGTGTTCGGCGGCCAAGGCCTGCCGGCCATGATGCCGTTGCTGTTACCCACGCTGACGATCGCCATTGTCTGCGCCGCGCTGTCGCTGTACAGCCGGGGCCAGAGCGGCGTCGCAGAACTGGAAAACGGCGAGGATGCGACCGTCCAGCCCGCGGGTCAACCGCCTTCTGCCGAAGCCGCCCCGCTCCAACTCGCGTTTCAGTTGACCCGGCATCTTGGGGCCTTCGACCTCAACGTGGCATGGGCACCGGCCACCCGGCGCCTCGCGATCATTGGGCCGTCCGGCTCCGGCAAGTCGCTGACGCTGCGCCTGATCGCAGGACTCGAGCAGAACGAAAACGGCATGGTGCGCCTCGGCACAACGGACCTCGACGCGTTGCCGCCCGAGCGGCGCCAGATCGGCTACATGCCGCAGGACTACGGCCTGTTTCCGCATATGACGGTCGCCCAGCAACTGGCCTTTCCGGTGGATGCGGACGCCGCCAGCGCCCGCTATTGGCTCGAACATCTGGGGCTCGCCAAGCTGGTCGGGCGGCTGCCCCGTCAACTGTCGTTTGGCCAGCGTCAGCGCGTGGCGCTCGCGCGTGCCTTGACGCGGCACAGTCAGCTTCTGTTGTTCGACGAGCCGTTCGCCGCGCTCGATACGCCGCGCCGCCGACGTTTGCAGCAGTCGCTGCGTGCGTTGCAGCGGGAGATCGCAGCGGTGACGATCATCGTCACGCACGATCCCGACGAAGCCGCGCTGCTCGCCGACGAAGTGCTGGTGATTGAAACGGGACGCGTGCTGCAAGCGGGGCCGATCGACACGATCTATGAGCAGCCCGCGACGATGCGTGTCGCCGAACTGCTCGGTCTGCACAACGTCGGTGAAGGGGTCATGCGCGAGGAAGGCGTGCTCGAAATCGGCAACGGCCTGCGGGTGAGGACGGCCGCGGCAGCCGCGCGCTCGATCACGGCAGACCAGCCGGTGATGTGGCGCGTGTCGTCGCACGCGCTGATGGCTACGCCCGATGGTCCGCACCTCGGCACGATCGACGCCATCGAACTGCGGCGGGGCGAGCGTTATGTCCGCGTGGAAATAGGCGGCGCGTACTTCGATATTGCGAGCGAGGACACCCGTTTGCGTCAAGGCTCGCAACACCGGTTCGCCATTGCGTCAGCGGGCGTGTCGGTGTGGGCCGCCCAAGCCGCGCAAGCTTGAAGGAACGCACGCCACGGAGATCCATTTCGCCGCGTGAGCATCCGCCTGCGCGATCAGGGCATCGCCGCGGATCTCGAGCGCCGCTTCCTGCGGTACGAGTTCGGGCGTCATTGTCCGATCCTCCAGGCAGCGCTCCAGCCGAGCTCGCGCTTCGCCTTGTCGCAGGCTAGCGTGCCATCGTCTTCCGCGATGTTGTAGATACCCGGCGTGCCATGTGACAACGCGAGCACCATGGCTTGCGCCGCTGCGTCGACGTGGATCGGAGCGGCGCCCGCCGCTGCATCGAACCCTGTACCCGGACCATAGAGCCGCCCATAGCGCAGCACGATGGCATCCAACGGAGCCTCCAGCACCTGGCGCTCGAGGCTCGCCACGCCGTGCAGCGTGACGCCCCGCGGACCGTCGAAGTCAGTGTCCAGCGGATCGTCCTCGGCATGCGGCAAGGGGCCATCTGCATAGGCCCACCCGATGCTTTGCGCCAGCATGCGCCGCACGCCCGCCGCGACCGCCGCGACCGCCGCAGCAACCAGATTGCGCGTGCCCTCATCGCGGATGCGCGCATTGCGCTGCGCCGCGTCGGCCATCCTGGCGGGATCGAGACCTGGTGGCAGGTCGGTCAGTTGATGCACCACCACCTGGGGCCGTGCAGCAGCGAGTGCGTCACGCAGCACCGCCGCATCGAACACGTCCACCACTACCGGCTCTACGCCCAGTTCTCGCAGCATGCGCGCCCGCTGCGGCGAACGTGTGGTTCCCACCACGCGCCAGCCAGCCGCGACGAATAGCGGCGCAAGCCGGCGCCCGATGGCGCCAGTTGCACCGGCAAGGAAAAGACATTCGGCCATAGCAGGAATCTCCTTCGTTTAGCGGTGCGGTGGATCAATCGATCCGCCGTACTTAATGTCTGAGCTCGAACATGATATAAGAGTTCTGATATTAAGCGCAAACCATGATGGAGAGAACTGTTCGGCTAGCCTCGCGCAGCAGCAGGCGCGACAAGATCGCCAGGATGCAGTCTGACGGCAGACAGTGCAAGCGGCTGGAGTCCGCTCTCAGTCAGCGGTTCGCCATGCAACACGCTCGCGCGCAGCACGCGGCCATCGAGCTTATGCGGGTCGCTAAACGCGCCGGGCGGAATCTTGCCGGTGGGACAATCGATCAGTTTGATGAAACGCGGTGTGAGGCGCTGCCCAACGTCGATGTCCACGGAGGCTACCGCGATTCTTGCGGCCGAAGCGGTCTGCGCAGGCACCCAGCGCGACGCGCAGAGCACCGCTACAAGTGTCCCGGCCGCCGTGAGCGCCAATGTCCCCATCCATTTTATATTTTTCATCTCGCACTCCTTACTTTACTGCTTATCAGCATTGCGCAGGTAAAGATCAGGCAGGATAAGGGATGTGGGGTGGTCGTCGAGAAGCTGCCGCCGTCCACGAGAGACGGGTCAGCGAAATAAAAAAGAGCGTATATCAACGCCGGCGTCGAATCGCGCCGCAATCAGCCGCTCCGTTCCCCTGGCGATCGTGTGGACCGATCTGCCGCTCGGCCTAAGCCGTCCCCGCGAAGCATCGATGCGATCGGTCTGCACCGGACGGGGGAACACCCGCCCCCGTCCGGTGGCTGCCGATCGGGCTGTTGATCCGCCCGTTGTGAAACTGATACTGCGAAGCCCTTCTATGAAGGCTTACCTGCCCGTTGGCCCCATCGCGCACTTCTGTTGGCCCCGTCGCACCCTTTGATAGGGGCTTGATCGGTCGTTGGTCTTTTTCTTCCCTGTGCGTCTTCGCGCTGCCTGCTTTTTTTCTGCTTGTGCGTCCCCGCGCCATCTGTAGTGCCCCGACCTGCTTGTGCGTCCCCGCGCTATCTTTGGTTCCCCGCCCTGTTTGTACTTTCCCGCATCGCTGCGTTGCTGCCGGGCGCAGATCATATAGCGACGACCGTGCCAGACGTTCGCAAAGCGTTATGCCACCGGGCGTGGCAGCCAGCGCGCCCAGCAGCCCGGCACGCTTTGAGGGGCTCCGTGCAAAAATTGTTGCAGGCGTGCGACTCGCCGGGAACGGCAAAGATACGGGGCAGGAAACGTTGCGCCAGCAAGTACTTCCTTGCCTGCCGCGCTGCTTTCGTATGGGGCTTGGCGGAAAGCCACGCGACGACGCCGCCGGTTAGCACTGAGGGGTTCGAAAAGTGCCTTGTCGGTCACTATGTGGGCTACCGCACAAAGCCCAAAGTGTCTCATTTGTGAGACGCCGCCCCGCGCGGTAGTCTGCGAAGCGAAGAGTCGGTTACGTGCTTGGAGCATCCGGACAGTCGTTGTGTGTCACGCCAGACGTGCTGTGCCGAGCGAGACCGGCCGGCGCGACTTGCCGCCACGCCGACGGAGCTAGAGCGCTCGCCCCGCGATGCCCAGCCCGCTCCGACTGAATGGCTGGAGCCGCCTCTATCAAGGCATTGGGGCCGCTCCCCCGGTTTTAGCCGACTGCCGCTGGCGCTATTCGCACACTGCAACGGCACGCAATTCTTTCTACGGCGCAAAGGTTTGCGCAATTAAGCGCGTAATCGAATGCCATCGTATTGCTGTCGATAAAGACTGCCTCCGGTCAAACATTCCGATTACCCAATTAACAATTGTCCGAAAATAATCGCTACATGCATTCCCAGATTGAGACAGAATTGATACACGACGTGTACCGGGCCGCCTGCGTCACCTCTCAACGCAGCGCGCATACCCGTCTGCGATCAGGACGGACGGTGCGGCAAATCTCCGTATCCAGATTTGCTCGTATGGCGAGCTCAATTATTTTGTTCTATCTTTGGCCATACATCGCATAGAGCGCAATATAGAGAGAAATCGGCATGAAACATGCCGGCATGTCGTATCAACGGGGGAAGAAACAAAAATGAAAATTGACAGTTCGTATGAACAAACTATTCGGCACGCCAATGATTCGCTCTTGAGCGGCCAAGGCGGTTGCGAGCCCGCTTTCTCCGGCAGCGCCCGCAACCCATTTGCGTGGCTGATCCCGTCAGCGGCCTCGGGCGAAGTGCAACGCGCCGTCGCCAGGTCTGCGGGAGCTGCGCTATCCCGGCCCAATTGTTCAGTTTGAAGAATCCTTTACCTGACCCAGTAAGCGCGAACGCTGCATCAAACCGGGGGTAACATGACCACGACTGTCACGCCGCATGAGATGGACCGCACGGTGCTCTGTGTTTCCGCCAGACCCGACGAAATGCTGACCAAGTTTCTGGCCGCGTGCGGCTGGCAGGTCGCCCATGCGAAGACGACCGCCCTGGCCGAACGCATGATCGAGCGAGACAACATCAAGGTCGGCCTGATCGAATTGCCGGAAAACTGTTCGTCACAACATCTGTCGGCGCTCGAAGCATGCATGCGGCGGGTCGAGACCAATTGGGTCGCCCAGATCGAGCCGGGCCAGTCCGACAACGAGTTGGTCAGCCGCTTCATCCTCGACTATTGTTTCGATTTCGTTACCCGGCCCTGCCTGAATGAACGGCTGATCTTCGCGTTGGGACACGCCCATGGTCTGTCGAACCTGCGCAAGATGCGGATCACGCCCGAACCTTCCATGGGCCGCCACGAGATGGTCGGTCAGTGCGAGGCCATGCTCCAGCTCTATCGTCACATCGACAAATGCGCGGTCACGGATGCGCCGGTATTTGTCGCCGGCGAGTCCGGGACCGGCAAGGAGCTGACCGCGCGCGCCATCCACGTGCGCTCGCCGCGCTCGACTCAGGCGTTCGTCGCGATCAATTGCGCGGCCATTCCGCCTACCTTGCTGCAAGCCGAATTGTTCGGCCACGAGCGCGGCGCCTTCACGGGCGCCGTGCAGCGCAAGACCGGCCGGATCGAAAGCGCCCATCAGGGCACGCTCTTTCTCGACGAGATCGGCGACATGCCTCACGAGTGCCAGGCGGTGCTGCTGCGTTTCCTGCAGGAAGGCACGATCGAGCGCCTCGGTGGCACCAGCGAGATCAAGGTGGACGTCCGGGTGATCTCGGCAACCCACGTCGATCTGGAAAAAGCCGTCGAAGATGGGCGGTTCCGTTCCGACCTGTATCACCGGCTGTGCGTGTTGCGGCTCGTCGAGCCGCCTCTGCGCGAGCGCGGCGGCGACATCAAGCTGCTCGCCAACTACGCGCTCAGCATGTACAGACAGGACGGCGCGCGCAAGATCCGCGGTTTTTCGAGCGATGCGGTGGTGGCGATGTCCAATTACGGTTGGCCCGGCAATGTCCGCGAGCTGATCAACTGCGTGCGGCGCGCGGTGGTGATGAGCGAGGGCCGTTTCATTACCGCGTCCGACCTCGGCCTGCCGCAATCGGCCAACGCGCCTGCGGTGACGCTTGCCGAGATCCGCAGCAAGGCGGAAAAGGATGCCATCGAGCAGGCCTTGCAGCGGCATGGCTACAAGCTGTCGGAAGCGGCGGCCGATCTCGGCGTCTCGCGCGCCACGCTATACCGGCTGATGCACGCCAACCGCGTCAACCAGGATGGGTCACGTGCGTCGGACTCAGCCGCGCCGCAAGACGACGAAGACAGTGAGCGGGAGCTGCGCTCGCTAACTGCGTCGACGCACTGAACCGAAGCATGGAGCGCGGCCGGTTCGTGCAACGCGACTGAGCCGCGCCAGCCGCCCCGCGGCTCAGGCCGCGCCTGGATTGGCCTCCGGATCCGACCGGTAAACAGCAATGCCCTCCATCGGATCGGGCCGCTCACGCCACGGCGTCTTCTCCAGCATGCGCGCGGTATCTTCATAACCGGCCGCCCAGCGCCGCTTGATGCCGCTCGACGAGAAATCGATGTCCTTATGCAGATCCTCGCCCGCGAGGCGTGGCGCGTCGAGTTCGATCACCTGCATGGTCGTGCCACAGCCCCAGCCGAGCAATTCCCTGACCTCGGCCGCATCACGCTGCTCCTCGGGAATGTACTGTTCCAATTCACGAATCACGTGGCGCAGGCGGTGAATCTGTTTCTGCCGCTCGAGATGGCTTTCAGCACGGCTTGAATACTGGATGTCGCGTTGCCGGCTCATCGCCTGCAAGATCGACTTGGGCTCCCGGCCATGCGCCGGCCACAACTGCACCGCAAAAATCACCGAGTCACGCCGCGGATGATCGTCGAGCACCGCTTCGAGCGGCGTGTTGGAGTAGATGCCGCCGTCCCACCATGCCTCGTCCTCCAGCCGCACCGCGGGAAAGCCAGGCGGAAAGGCGGCTGAGGCCATCACGTGATCGACGTCGAGCGGCGCATCGCGGTTCGTGAAGTAGCGCATGCGGCCACTGCGAACGTTCACGGCGCCGACGGTCAAGCGCGTCTGTTTGCCGTTCAGGTAGCCGAAATCGATCAGCGACAGAAGCGTTTGACGCAGCGGCTCGGTCGAATAGAACGCAGCAGGCGCTACGCCGCCATCGCTATGCATGCCTAACAAGGTACCGAGGCGTGGCGCAAAGAATGCCGGAATTCCGCGCGTCATGATCGACACGTTGCGCAGCCAGTCGTCGAGCAGAGGCAACAGGCCGGCCGTCGCACTGCCCTGATACGCGACCAGCTCCCAGAACTGCTTGAGCCTTTCGATGCGCTGTTCGCGCGGGTTGCCGGCGATGATCGCGCCGTTGATGGCGCCGATCGAGGTGCCGATCACCCAGTCAGGTTCCACCTTCGCTTCATGCAGCGCTTCGTACACGCCGGCCTGATAAGCCCCCAGGGCACCGCCGCCCTGCAGGACAAACACGATCTGGCCAGGAATATCCGAGCAGTCCGGCTGCTCGGGCGTCCCGCCGGGAGTGTCACTCGGTGCCTCGTTGACCATGGTGCTTCTCCGGTTGTGCAGCGCAGCCGCGCCCGCCTCGCGACGGAATCGTCGGCATGTACGGGCGCATCGGCGGCGAAACGTCGGCCTCGGGAGGCGGTTGGCGGCGTTTGAAGGCCTGACGTGACAGCGTGGCGCCCCGTTTTGGGTCGATGATGGCATGCGTACATGACAACATGCAATGCAAGCAAACACGCCTGGATTCGCCGGACGAATACGCCCTCGTACACGCACGCTCGAGCCGGTGGATGCGCCTTGGCCGCTTGGCCAGGCGCCTATCGCTCACGGCATGGCATTGCTATGCTGCACAGAGATCATTCGCGCAGGAGTGGGTTTGACCGGTCCGCAGCTTCCCCGGATACCCGCACGGGTATCTCACGTCGTCGCCGCTCAGGCGAGCCCCTGCGATGAACTCGTCATCGGCGCGCAGCCGTTCGCGCTCGGGCGTGCCTGCCGTCATAAGCGGCTCGCGCTCGCGGCGACGATTCTCGGCTCGAGCATGGCGTTCATCGACGGCTCGGTCGTCAATGTCGCTCTACCGTCGATCCAGGCCGGGCTCGGTGCGAGCGTCGCCGCGATCCAGTGGGTCGTCAACGCGTATCTGCTGTTTCTCGGCGCGCTGGTGCTGGTGGGCGGCTCGCTCGGCGACAAGCTGGGCCGGCGGACAATTTTTGTCACCGGTATCGGCGTCTTTACGCTGGCGTCAATCGGCTGCGGTTTCGCGCCGCAAGCGGGCGTCCTGATCGCCGCACGGGCCGTGCAGGGAATCGGCGCGGCGCTGCTGGTGCCGAGCAGTCTGGCGATTATCGGCGCCGTGTTCGACGAGAACGAGCGCGGCAAGGCGATAGGCACCTGGGCGGGGGTCGGCGCGATTACCTCCGCTGTTGGGCCCGTGGCGGGCGGCTGGCTGGTCGATACGTTTTCGTGGCGGGCGATCTTCTTTCTCAACGTGCCGATTGCCTGTGCGACCGTCGCGCTGGCTCTCGCGTCAGTGCCCGACAGCCGCAAGTCCGGCTCGCCGGAGCAGCTCGACTGGCTTGGAGCGGCGGCCGCCGCGGTGGGCCTCGGCGCCCTCACCTATGGTCTGACGATAGCCTCCACGCGCGGCTTCGCCGATCCGCGAGTGCTGGGTCTGATCGGCACGGGCATGGTGGTGCTGGCCGGGTTCATTGTGATTGAAGCAAAGAGCCGCAGTCCGATGGTGCCGCTCGATCTGTTTGGTTCGCGCGATTTCGTCGGCGCCAATCTGGTGACCTTGCTGCTCTACTTTGGCCTCGGCGGCGCGCTGTTCTTTCTGCCCTTTACGCTGATTCGCGCTTATGGCTATAGCGCTACCGCCGCGGGGGCCTCGCTGCTGCCGATGCCGGTCACGATCGGACTGCTGTCCCGCTTCACCGGCAATCTGACCAACCGGTACGGCGCACGGGCGCTGTTGACGGCCGGCCCGCTCGTCGCCGCGGCCGGGTTTGCGATGCTTGCCTTGCCGTGGGCGCGCACAGGCTACTGGACGGGATTCTTTCCGGCACTGACCGTGCTCGGGTTAGGCATGACCATCACCGTCGCGCCCTTGACGACGACGGTCATGGCCGCCGTCTCGTCCGAGCGCACCGGTGTGGCGTCAGGCATCAACAACGCGGTCGCCCGGGTCGCGAGTCTGCTCGCCGTTGCGGTACTCGGCATTGTGTTTGTGTGGTCGCATGACGCGGCGCTGGCCGCGCGGCTCAGTGCCCCTGCCACGCAAGGCACCGTCGCTGCGTCTGGCGGACAGGACACCCTGCAAGCGTCGCCGCAGCTTCAATCGGCCGCGCAACCGGCGCTTGCCCGCGCGCAGGCCGACGCGCTCGGCGCAGCGCTGCGCGCGGTCGCGCTGGTGTCGGCCGTGTGCGCGCTGGCGGGGGCAACCGTAGCGGTCGCGACGATCCAGCCGCGCAAATGACCGAGCGTGCATAATCGTCGTGGTGCTCGTGCTTACGATTCACCGACGCACGCCCTACAAGACTGATTTATCCCCAATCGGTCCCCATTGTGCGGAACTTGCGTAGCAAGGCCGCTGTCGTCTTATAGTTCGAATTTTTCGGTCGAATTGACCTGCATCCGGACGGCGCCGCTCATCGCAGCCGTCCCGCCTATCCCCTATGCGCAAACTACTTGTCGTCTGGTTATTGATCTTGCTCGCCGCGCCGGCATTCGCCGCCTCAACGCAGCCCGCAGCCGCCCCGGCCGTTACGCTTACGCCCGACCAGGCCCGGCAGGCGCTGGCGGTCCTCAACGATCCACAGCGACGCGCGCAGGTCCAGGACACCCTGCATGCGATCGCCGCGGCCGGCGCCCTTAGCGCGCCACCGGCTTCCGCGCCGACCGCCGCTTCCGCGCCGACCGCCGCTTCGGCGCCGGCGCCGGCAAGTGGCCCGGCGGCTGCCGTGCACGCGGCGCTCGAGTCGAACGGTCTCGCCTCTCAACTGGCACGCCAGGGCGCGCATGGAGCGGTCCAGGTTGCCGGTGCGCTGCGCCACTCGTTGGCGGCCCTGCTGGACGTGTCGTCCGTACGCGGATGGTGGAGCAATCTGCTGAGCAGCCCGCAGCAGCGCGCGGTGCTGGGCAATATTCTGTTGTCAGTGCTTGGCGCGTTGCTGCCCGCGCTGGCGCTGGAATGGCTGGCGCGCCGTCTGCTGCGCCGCGCGATTACCGCGCTCGCGATACGCCGCAACATCGATCCGCGCGAACTGTTCTTCGACGAACCGTCGGAAGCAACGTTGGCGGCCGCTGCCGAGGCCGAGGCCCAGGCCGCGCCTGCCACGCCAGCCGCGTCGGCCGCGTTGGACAGCACCTCTAGCCGCACTGCACCGGGTGCGACCGTAGATAACGACAGCGAATCGGCTATCACGGCCGCTGAGGAACTGGCCGCGGCCGGGGCCGCCCCTTCGACCGTCGCGCCGCCAGCGGACGCCGCCGGCTCCGCTCGTTCGACCGCCACGCCGCCGGCCAGGGCCGCCGGGTCCGCTGCCGCTGCGAGCACCGCGCCGCCGGGCGATGCCGCACTCCACGCTGCCCGCCACTATTCCTTGATGCGCCGCCTGCCACGGGCCGCGTTGCGCATGGTGGTCAGATTCGTGCCGCTGGGCATCTTCATTGGTGCATCGAGCCTGCTGATGTCGATCCTCACGGACGAAGGCACGCCGCAGGACCGCGCGCTCGATTCGATCATCGATATTTATGTGCTGTGCCGCGTGACCGTCATCGTCAGCGGCTTCTTTCTGCAGCCCGACGCGCCACGCCTGCGTCTGCTGCAGATGGGCACCGCCTGGGCCGCCTTTACGCAGCGCTGGGCAGTGATTTTCGTCAGCGTGGTCGGCGCCGGCTCGGCGCTGGCCGATACGGCCGTGGTCCTCGGCCTGAACGAAGACGCTCATCTCGCCCTGATGAAAGTGGTGACATTGGTCGGCCACCTCATGATCGCAATGCTCATCCTGCAATGCCGCCGCCCGGTTGCCACACGCATACGGGCGCGCAGTGCCGCCAGCGCGTCGTTGTCGGTCATCGGCAACGCGTTGGCCGACTCATGGGCCACGATCGGCGTGTTCGTCGTGATGGCGCTGTGGTTCGTGTGGGCTCTCGACGTACGCAATGGCTATCACGCTCTGGTGCATCTCGGCGGCATTTCTATCGCGGTGCTCGTGGGCGCGCGCGTCGTTTCCATCGTGATTTTCGGCGCCCTCGCGCGGCTCTTTGACGGACAGGGACAAGGACAGGGACCGGATTCGCAGACGAGCGACTCCCTCGTTCATCAGCACGCTTACCGCTACTACCCGCTGCTGCGCCGGATTGTGTCGTGGCTGGTCGGCATCGTCACCGCGCTGGTGCTGCTGCAGGTCTGGGGCGCCAACGTCGGCGTGCTGTTCGCGAGCGGCACCATCGGCCACCGGCTCGCCTCCGCGCTCGTCACCATCGCGGTTGCGGCGGTTGTCGCGCTGTTCGTCTGGGAAGCGGTCAACGTCACCGTCGAACGACGTCTGCACCAGTGGACCACCTCCGGCGACCTGGTGCGCGCCGCGCGGCTGCGTACCTTGTTGCCGATGCTGCGTAGCCTGCTGTTCGTCGTGATCGCGCTGGTCGTGATCCTGACGGGGCTCTCCGAAATCGGCGTGAACGTCGGGCCGCTGCTGGCAGGCGCCAGCATCTTTGGCGTCGCGCTGGGCTTTGGCTCGCAAAAGCTGGTGCAGGATTTCATCACCGGCATTTTCCTGTTGATGGAAAACGCCATGCAGGTGGGCGACTGGGTCACGCTCGCCGGCGTATCGGGCACTGTCGAATATCTGTCGATCCGCACGGTGCGCCTGCGCGGCGGCGACGGCTCGCTGTACACGGTGCCGTTCAGTTCGGTGTCGACGGTCAACAACACCAACCGAGGCCTCGGCAACGCGGCGGTGAAAGTCAGCATTCTCTATGGCCAGGACGTCGACCTCGCGATCGCCACGCTCAAGGAAATCGGCGCGTCCTTGCGCGACGATCCGCAGTTCAAGGACGGCATCCTGTCCGACTTCGCGTACTGGGGCATCGATTCCGTCGACGGCTCAGCGATCACGATGAGTGGCCAGATCCAGTGCCGCGACAGCGGACGCTGGGGCGTGCAACGCGAATTCAATCGGCGCGTGGCCGAGCTGTTTCAGGCGCGCGGCATCCAGATCGCCAATCCGCAGCGCACCGTATTCGTCGAGAGTGGCTCCCGGATGCCCGGTGGGAAAACGGACGATGGCGTGCCTGGTGCGGGGACTCAGGATGCGCCGGGTGCAACGGATGCGCCAGATGCAACAGGTACGCCGGTTACCTCAGCGCAAGCCGCTCAACGGCCCAACGTCGCGAAGCCGCCTGCCGCTTAAGGACCTGTGGTGCGCGATGCGACCTACCGCTTAAGGAACCTGTGGTGCGCGATGCGGCCTGCCGCTTGACGACCCGTAATGCGCGATGCTGACGGGTTGGGCGTTGCGCAGCCAAGTCCGTTACGCCGGTGGAATAAAGACCGCAGAGGCCGCGCGCTGGCTTCACGGCACCTGCCACCAGCGCGGCAACAATCGGCGCACCTCGGGACGCCGGTAGCGATCGTCGATCAGATGCACGACGCCCACGTCCTGCTCGGTGCGAATCACCCGCCCTGCCGCCTGGACGACCTTCTGCAGTCCCGGATAGAGGTACATGTAGTCGTAGCCATTACCGAACTTCGCCTCCATAGTGCGGCGCATCTGCTCGTTAACGTCATTCATCTGCGGCAGACCGAGCGTGGCAATAAACGCGCCGATCAGTTGCTCGCCCACCAGGTCGACGCCTTCCGAAAACGCGCCGCCCAGCACGGCAAATCCCACTCCGCGGCCCACCGCTCTAAAGCGCGCGAGAAAAGCCTCGCGCGCCGTCTCGTCCATGCCTTGTTCCTGCGCCCAGACGGGCACCTCCGGATAGCGCTCGCGCATTAGCGCCTCCACGCGCTGCAGATAATCGAAACTGCTCAGGAAACCCAGGTAGTTGCCGGGCTCCGCGGCGTACTGCTGGGCAATCAGCTCGACGATCGGCACGAGCGAGCGCTCGCGGTCGCGCCAGCGCGTCGACACGTGGCTCGCGACGTGCACCTTCAACTGCTCCGCGCGGAACGGTCCCTCGACGTCGAGCCAGCGGGTCTCGTCTGTCAGCCCGAGCGTGTCGCGGTAGAAATGATGCGGACTGAGCGTGCCGGAGAACATCACGGTCGTGCGCGCTGCGGCATAACGCGGGGCGAGAAACGGCGCGGGAATCACGTTGCGCACGCAGAGCGTCGACGCGGCTTTTGGACGACGGGTTGGACTGCCCATTAGGCCCGCGTTTTTCGTGACGCCGGCTTCGTGGCGGCCGGCTTCCGAGCCGCCGACCTGACGCGCGACGTAGCGGTCCGGCGCAAGCGTCGTGTCAAACACCGAGTGCTCGCCGAACTGCTCGGCGAGCGACACGAAGTGCATCGCATCGAAGTAGAACCGCAACTGGGCTTCGTCGATCGACAGCGGCGCCTCGGCCAGTTGCTCGGTGACTGCGCCGATCAGATTCTGCCCCGCGCTCAGGAAACGCGGCGGCACGTCCGGGTGCACCTGGTAGGCGTCGGTCTGCGTGCGATTGAGTGCATTCCACTCGCGGTTCAGCCGCTCGAGCGGTTTGCGCAGTGCGGCAGGCGCGCTCTTGCGGGCGGCCCTGAATGCGCTTTGCTCCAGCGACGCCGTGTACATCCGCCGCGCCCGGTCGAGCAGGTTATGCGCCTCGTCAACCAGCACCGCCACCCGCCACTGGTTGATTTGCGTGAGCGCATAGAGCAACGCGTTGCTGTCGTAGTAGTAGTTGTAGTCGCCCACCACGATGTCGCTCCAGCGCACCAGTTCCTGCGATAAGTAGTACGGACAGACATCGTGTACGAGCGCCGCTTTGCGTACCGCCGCGCGGTCTAGGCGGTGTTCGGACAATGCCGTGCTGCGCGCATCGTCGAGGCGGTCATAGAAGCCGCGCGCGAGTGGACAGGAGTCGCCGTGGCAGGCCTTGTCGGGATGTTCGCAGGCCTTGTCACGCGCTACTAACTCGAGCGTGCGCAAGGGCAGCGGCGACGTGGGGCCACGCGTGCTCGTTACAGCGTTGGCGTTTTCGTTGGCGTCGGCGCTCGCACTGGCACTGGCACTGGCACTGGCACTGGCATGCAACATCTCGATCGCATCCAATGCAAGCGCACGCCCCGGCGTCTTCGCGGTCAGAAAGAAAATCCGCTCGATCTGATCTGCCGCGCAGGCCTTCAGCAGCGGAAAGATCGTCGCAAGCGTCTTGCCGATCCCGGTGGGCGCCTGCGCCATCAGATTATGCCCGTCACGTGCAGCACGGTAGACCGAGACCGCCAGTTCGCGCTGCCCGCTGCGAAACTCACTGTACGGAAACGCCAGCGTGCTCAACGCTGCATTGCGGGCGCTGCGGTGCGCCTCCTCCTGCATCGCCCAGTCGATAAACCGTTCGCACTGCTCGACAAAAAACGCTTCCAGTGAAGCCGCGCTATGCAACTGCGTCAGCACGGTTTCCTTCTGGCTCGCAATGTCGAAATACACCAGCGCGACGTGCAACTCCTTCAACCCGCGCGTCTGACACAGCAGGTGTCCATAGACGAGCGCCTGGGCCCAGTGCAGCACACGGTGATTGCCCGGCATGGCCTCGAGGTCGCCGCGATAAGTCTTGACCTCCTCCAGCCGGTTGAGCACGCCGTCGTATCCGTCCGCCCTGCCGCGCACGCTGAGGGTGCGATGCGTGCCGGCCAGCGTGATCTCCGACTCGTAGTCGCTCTCGCGGCGCGCGGCGACGATCGCGTGTCCGGCGATCCCTTCGGACGCCGTCGGCGCAGGCGTGAAGCGCAGGTCGAGATCGCCACGCCGCGCCGTGAACTCGCACAACGCCCGCACCGCCACGACGTAAGTCATGCCGCGACCTCGGCGCCCGCGCCGAGCGCATCGTCGGCCCAGCGCACGTCGAGCACGCGCACTGGCATGCCGTGCTGCGCGCAGTACTCGAGCCAACGAATCTGATTGTCTTGCAGACGGTCGCCGGGTCCCTTCACCTCGATCAGTTCGTAGCGCCGCTCGGTTGGCCAGAAGCGCACCAGATCCGGCAAGCCCGAACGGTTGCTGCGGATATCGCGCAGCAACCGTTCAAACCATAGTTTCAGATGCGCGGCCGGCAAGCAGTCGAGGGCCTGCGTGACCAGTTCGGCCGTCAATACGCCCCAGAACACAAACGGCGACTGCACTCCGGCTTTGCTCGCCAGGTGCCGCAGGATCGTCTCGCGGTACACACCGCTGTCCAGTTGCGCAAGACAAGCATCGAACTGGGCGGCGCGGCGCGCATGGAAATCGGGCGCATGCAGATCCGCAGGACCTCGCTGGAATGGATGGAAGAACGCGCCAGGAAGCGCCGCAAACACCGGCTCCCAGCACAACAAACCGAATAGCGAGTTGATCAGCGCATTCTCGACGTAATGAACCGGCGCCTGCGGGCAGCTTAGATGGTCGCGCGCTGCGTATTCCACGGTGAATGGCGCTGCGGGCCGGCTCAGAACCAGCGCGCTACGCTCGATGGGCCGTATGCCCACCGCCCGCGCAACCGGCTGACCCAGACGGCGCTGCAGCCGCGGCAGCATGCGTGCGACGCGCTGGCGCTCCTCTTCGCCCTCCGGTGCATCGGCGGCGTGCAACGCCAGCGTCAAAGCGTGCTCGAAACGGCCACTGCGCTCGAGCACGCGCATGCGCCGATGCCGTGCCCCCGACCACGCACAACCGGCGTAGACGGTCAGCGCCGCATCCCAGTCCTGCTGGCGCTCGCAATGCTGGCCGATGCGAAACAGCAGCTTGGCGCGGCGAGTATCGAGCCATGCGTTGCCGGTTTCGATGGCCGCTATGTCCGCCAGCAGCCGGTCGACGGACTCGCCATCCGCAAGCGTCTCGAGCGCTTCACGGCAGGCGTGCAGCGCCAGATAGCGATCCACGTCCGCACGCTGCTGGAAAGCCCGCGACGACGGCGCGAACGCCACCGTCTCGTACTGGAACACACCGAGATCTGCCAGCACGAACTCCGACCAGTCCTGATGCAGATTGCCGAAAAACATCAGGCGCAGACGCTCGCACAACGGCGCGACGGTGACGTGGAATACGCGGTCGGTGCTCTGCGGGTCCCAGACGTTGTAGGGCCGGACGCCTTCGTGGGTGGCACGCAGCGCGTCGAGCAGATCCGACTTGCGGGCGCCTTTGCGCGCCGGGGTCCCGGAAAACGTCCCGGCAAACATCTGCAGCAGTTCGGGCCGGGTGGCGAGGCTGAACAACTCTTCGAGGCTCAGGTGCGGCTCGGGATCGATCCAGCCGAGCGCCAGCAGCGGCGCAGCGGCTTGCAGCGGACATCCGATCTCGTCGTAATTCAGGCGGCTGGCCCGGAACAGCGTGCCCTTGCGCATCAGCATACACACGAGCAGCGCCCGCGAGGCCTGCGGCAGGCGGCCGAATGCGCCGAGAAAGCTGCGCTCGTCCGCACCGAAGACATCGTCGTAGCGTTCGTCGAGCCACGCCAGCGCGCGCTCGAAATTCAGCAGGTAGTAAGGCGCCGCAGCAGGCGGCAAAGGCGCGCCGCCGGACGGAATTAAAGGCAATCCGGAGGAAACGACGGAGGGCGCGTCAGGAAGCATCGGTCACCACGGGCGTTCATGGGGGCTGTATGTTTATACAGTGCATGATAGCAAACCCCACGTGGCCGCGACGCAGACGCTGGCAGGAAACAGACACGGCGGGACTAGCGCCGGGTTAGCGGACCTGCAGCACGCCTTACGGCGCGCTGCAGAATACGGGAGCCCTCTCCGATTAGAAGCGATGCTTCATACCGACTGCGACGACCACCTGCGAGTTACCCGACGAGGGATCGAGACTGTAGACGCTGGCGTCGAACGCAGCATTGCCGTTGCCACCGCCGACGCGCTGGTAGACGCCTTCCAGGTAGACATCCGTGCGCGGCGAAAGCAGGTAATCGGCCTGCGCCATCACCTGGTTCCAATGCGGCGTGGCCGACGTAAAGCCCTTCGATGCGCCCCCGAACCCGCCCGTCGTGTACGTGTAGGACGCACCCAGGCTAATGTCCGGTCGCACGAAATAGCGACCGTTGATTTCGAAGTTGTCGAACTTGATGTAGTTGCCGGCGATAGCGCCAGTGGACGTGCTGCCGCCTTGCCAGATGCCCGTTACGTTGTCGGTGACGGAATGGGTCCAGACGACACCCACCGAAGACTGGCCGAACTTGTATTGAGCACCCGCGCCGTAGATTTGCTGGCTGCCGCCGGTCGTGAGCTGGTCGCCGTCACCCGTGCTCACTGCGCCTGATGCGTTCGCGAGCGAAGGCTGGGAGGTACGGTTGATCTGCAGGTACGCAGCCGCGACGTTGAACGGGCCGTACGTGTAGCTCGTGCCCAGGCTGTATGCGCTGTTGTTCGCGAATCCGCCCGCCTCGCCGGAGAACGCATACATCGCGCCCGCCTTGAAGCCGCCGAAGGAGGCACTGCTGAACTTGACCGAGTTGTTCAGACGCAGATCGTTGTTCAGGTTGTCGTTGTCGTACACGTGGGAGGCCAGGTTACCGCCAAAACCCGAACCCGTCGCGCTCATCGGGGCGATGTAGTCGACCATGAAATCGTATTGACGGCCGAGCGAAAGCGTACCGTACTGGCTGGAACGCAGACCCACCCACGCTTGCCGGCCGAACAGGTCGCCACCGTTCTTCAGCGCGCCGCTGTCGACGTTGAAGCCGTTCTCGAGCCAGAAGACTGCGGAGAGCCCGCCGCCAAGATCTTCCGAGCCGCGCAAGCCCCAACGCGACGTGAAGACGTTGCCGCTTTGCATCGACCAGGCGCTTGCGCCAGGCGACGTGCCGCTCGATTCACTCACGCGCGCGTTGTTCTGATAAACGACACCCGTATCAATGAGCCCAAAAAGCGTCACGCTGCTCTGAGCGTGTGCCGCCCCCGCTACAAGCATGGCCGACACAGCAGCCAGATATCGCATCTTGATCAATCCACACCCCGTTTCAAGTTCGTTTTTTCTCACCAGACGATCGGCGATCGCCGTGAAAAAAACCGAGCGAAGTATAGGGTTGGGTTTAATTGCGCAGAACGAGATAATCGCGGAAATCAGACTTCCAGTTTTTGCTGATAATTCTTCACAAAATTTTAACAGTCCAGCGCTCAGGCCTGTCAGCGGGTCGTCTCATGAAACGAGATGCGAGGCAATTCGTCCGGTGGTGGGTCGCACCGCCCTTGCAGTTTATTGGGGACACTCCCGGCGTGTCGCAAATCTACCACGACCGGAATTATCGCTTCCTCATGGGAGACTAATAACGTCGCGCGAAAATCGCAATTAGTAATTTTGCCCTGGGCGGCGATTTGAAGTTAAAAATTAATTCTAATGACATGAAACATTTAATTTCAAATTGAACTCTATCTTTTTCAGATTCGACAGCCACAAACGCAATTGCGCATAAGGCGCGAAGCCGGAGGAGGCTTCGCGCCTGCCGCTTTAAGGCTGCCAGGCCGGGCCAGCAGGAAAGTGATACTGATCGAGTGAGGCCGCATGCATTTCGATGCTGTAGCCGGGGCGTTGCGGTGGCATATAACGGCCGTTGCGGATCACGACCGGATCGACGAAATGTTCATGAAGATGATCAACGTATTCGAGCACCCGGTTGTCCAGCGATGCCGACACGCAGATATAGTCGAACAGCGAGATATGCTGAACGTACTCGCACAACCCGACGCCGCCCGCGTGCGGGCACACGGGCACGCCAAACTTCGCCGCCATCAGCAGGACGACGATCACCTCGTTCAGACCGCCTAGACGGCAGCTATCCACCTGACAAAAATCGATGGCCTGCGCCTGCAGCAACTGCTTGAACATCACACGGTTTTGGCAGTGCTCCCCCGTCGCTACGCCGATCGGATGAAGCCGCTGGCGGATGGCCGCGTGGCCGAGAACATCATCGGGGCTCGTGGGTTCCTCGATCCACCAGGGATCGAATTGGGCGAGACGCCGCATGTTCGCGACTGCTTCATCGACATCCCACACCTGGTTCGCATCCATCATCAGCTTGCGGTCTTCGCCGATTTCTTCACGCAGGATGCGGGCGCGGCGCATATCTTCGTCGAGATTGCCGCCCACCTTCTGCTTGAAGTGCGTCCAGCCCTGCGCGACGCCTTCACGGGCGAGCCGGCGGATCTTCTCGTCGTCGTAGCCAAGCCAGCCGGCCGAGGTCGTGTAGGCCGGATAACCGTGCGCCAGCATTTCCTGTTCGCGCTCGCCTCGGGTTCTGGCATGGCGGTGCAGCATGGCAATGGCTTCCTGCGGCGTGATTGCATCGGTCACGTAGCGGAAATCGAGGCAACGCACGAGCTCTTCGGGGCTCATGTCGACGAGCAGCTTCCACACCGGCTTACCTTCTGCTTTTGCCCACAGGTCCCATACCGCGTTCACAACAGCCGCCGTCGCCAGATGAATGGCGCCCTTGTCCGGGCCGATCCAGCGCAGTTGGCTATCCGAAGTAATTGCGCGCCAAAAGGCACCCATATTCGCGGCGATATCCTCGAGGGTCTTGCCAACGACAAGCGGCGCCAGCGCCTGCACTGCCGCCACGCAGATCTCGTTGCCGCGCCCGATGGTAAACGTCAGGCCATGGCCCGTGAGCGACTGCGGCGAATCGGTTTCGAGCGTCACGTAGGTGGCGGAGTAATCCGGCGCGGCGTTCATCGCATCGGAGCCGTCGAGCGAACGCGAGGTCGGAAAGCGAATGTCCCGGACGGACAGACTGGTGATCGTGGGCATCTGAACTCCCTCCTCTCGGACAGCGTCGGCTTGCAATGACTTCCTGAAACAACGAGGGCCGTGGCGCCGCAAAGCACCGCGACCCTTTCCTTTCCCGCCATGCCAGCGGCTACACGATCAATCGTAAAGCACGGCGGCGATCTTCGGATCGGTGATATTGGACTTGTCGTACCAGTAAAAGCCCGTGTCCACCTTCTTCGGCAGCGTCTCGCCCTTCAGCGCCTTCACAGCAGAGTCGACCACGCATTTGCCGATGCCGATCGGGTTCTGCGTAATGGCACCGTACATCAGGCCCGAAGTGATGTCGTCCTTTTGCTCCTTGCCGGAGTCGTAGCCAATCAGGACGAGCTTCTTGCCCGATTCCTTGACGCCGATCGCGGCCCCCTCCGCCGAGCCTTCATTCGAGCCGAAAATGCCCTTCAGATTGGGATTGGCCTGGATCATCGTCTTGGCGATTTCCGCGGACTTCAGATGGTCGCCGCCGCCATACTGGACTGAGACGATCTTGATGTTCGGATGCTTCGCCTTCATCTCGTTCAGGAAGCCGTCGCGCCGGTCGACGCCGGTGCGGCTCGTCTGGTCGTGCACGATCAAGCCGACTTCACCCGAATCGCCGATGGCCTCGGCCATCTTGTCGGCGGCGAGTGAAGCCGCGGCCAGGTTGTCCGTCGCGCAGGTCGTCAGCGGAATGTTGCTGTCGACACCCGAGTCGAAGGCGATGATGGGTATCTTCTGCGACTGTGCGCGCTTCAGAAGCGGAATGGCCGCCTTGCTGTCGAGCGCGGCGATGCCGAGCGCCTGCGGCTTCTTGGCGAGCGCGGCCGAGAGCATGTCGATCTGCTTATCGACCATGGCTTCGGTTTCCGGGCCCTCGAAGGTGATCCTGACGTTATGTTCCTTGGCAGACTGTTCCGCACCGGCTTTCACCGCCTGCCAGAACTGATGCTGGAAGCCTTTCGAAATAAGCGGGATATAGGGTTCGTCCGCAAGCGCCAGACTGGTCCCGCCAACGAGCGCGCCGACGCCAACCACGACGCTGATGAGTCTTCTTTTCAACATGAGGTCTCTCCTCCTAAGGTGGCCATCAACCTGCAGCCGTTGAGGGAGCCTGTAGCGCTCCCTTTTCTTGATCTTTGTTCCTGATCCTGACCTTGCCCTTCACCGCGTGACGTCAACTCTTCTTGCGCCGCAAAATATCCGCATAGACCGCCAGAATGATGATGAGACCTGTCACCACGATCTGCCACTCCTGAGCGACGGACAGGATGCGCAGGCCGTTGGTCAGTACGCTCATGATGAAAGCGCCGATGATCGTGCCGAGAATCGTGCCCGAGCCACCGCTCAACGAGGTGCCGCCAATCACCACCGCGGCGATCGCTTCGAGTTCATAGCCCTGGCCGAGCGCCGGTTGGGCCGAATTCAGACGCGAGGCGATCAGGAGCCCCGCGACGCCGCAAATGGCCCCGCCCAGGCTGTAAATCGCGATCTTCCACCGGTCGACATTCACGCCGGACAGGCGCACCGCCTCTTCGTTGCTGCCGAGCGCAAACGTGTAGCGGCCGAGCGCCGTGCGATTGAGCGTGATCGAACTCGCGACCGCGAGGAAAAACAGGATCAGGACCGCGTTTGGAATCGGCACGCTCGGCAGGACATAACCGATCAGCGAATCCTGCGAGATCATGTAGAAGTTGTCGGTGTCGGTGAAATAGATCGGCTTGTCGGCTGAGACGACTAGCGACAACCCTTTCAGCAGCATCATCATGCCCAGCGTGGCAATGAACGGCGGGATTTTCATTTTTGCCGTGAGGGTGCCGGAAATGCTGCCGCATAGTGCGCCCGTGCCGATCGCCGCCAGCACGCCGGTCCACATCGGCAAATGCCAATAGGTGAGAAACACGCCGCAAATGACCGCCGTGAAGGTCATCAGCGTGCCGACGGACAGATCGATGCCGCCGGTGATGATGACAAACGTGCAGGCGATCGCCAGCACGCCGTTGACCGCCGTCGCCTGCAGAATCCCGAGCATGTTGTCCATTTGCATGAACGAGGGCGAGGCGAAGCTGAAAAAGACCAGCAGCAGGATCAGGCTGCCGAAAGCGAGCAGCTTCTGCAGCGCGGCCGGCTTGAAGAGACGGGCTCTAAGGCCCGAGGGCCTTTCCTTGCTGCCGAGCGCCGAAGTATCCGATGGCTGTGTCATGAAATAAACCTCTCGAGGCTCACGCCGCTTTTAGGGTTTCGCGCTGCGTCGCGAGATGCATGATGCGCTCCTGCGTCGCCTCCGCCGCTGAAAGTTCGCCGGTAATGCGGCCCTCGCACATGACTACGATGCGGTCACTCATGCGCAGGATTTCCGGCAGCTCCGACGAGATCATGACGATCGCCTTGCCTTGCCCTGCAAGCGCGCGCAGTAGCTTGTAGATTTCGCTCTTGGCGCCGACGTCGATGCCGCGCGTCGGCTCGTCGAAGAAGAGCACGTCGCAGTCGCGCTCGAGCCATTTCGCAATGACGATTTTCTGCTGGTTGCCGCCCGACAGAAGCCGCACCTGCTGCGCCGCGGAGGGCGTGCGGATGGCGAGCAGCTTGATGAAATGGGAGGCGGTCTTGCGCATCTGCTTGCGGCGCAAGAAGAAATTGAGCGAGAGAAATTTGCCGAGGTTGGACATCACGATGTTCGCTTCGACGTCCATGCCGGTCGCAAGGCCGAAACGCTTGCGGTCTTCCGAGAGGTAGCCGATGCCACGCGCCACGGCGTCGCTCGGCGTCCTGATGGTCGCCTTGACGCCTTTCACGACGATTTCGCCGGATTCGATCGGATCGGCGCCAAACACCGCACGGGCGACCTCGGTGCGACCCGCGCCCATCAGGCCGGCAAAGCCCAGTATCTCGCCTTTACGCAGCGTAAAGCTCACATCTCTGACCAGCGGGCCGGCCTGCAGGTTTTTGACTTCGAGCGCGACCTCGCCCTCGCCTGCCACACTGTGGGACGGCTCGAGGTCGGCCAGCGTACGTCCGACCATCATGCCGATGATCGCTTCGACGCTGGTGTCTTTGGCGGCGACGGTGGCCACGTACTCGCCGTCGCGCATCACGGTGACGCGGTCGGCGATCTGCTTGAGCTCATCCATCTTGTGCGAGATGTAGATGATGCCCACGCCCCGGCTTTTCAGCTCGCGGATGATACGGAACAGCTCGGCGATCTCGGCGTCGTTGAGCGCCGAGGTGGGCTCGTCCATGATCAGGACGCGCGAATCGAACGACAAAGCTTTGGCGATCTCGACCATCTGCTGGCTGGCGACCGTGAGGCTTCCGACCAGGGCGCGCGGGTCGAGATTCACATGCATGCGGGCGAGGATGTCGTGGGCCTGCGCGTTGAGCTTGTCTTCGTCGAGGAACAGGCCGAGGCGTCCGCGCGGTTCGCGGCCAATGAACATATTCTGGGCGACGCTCAGATGATTCATCAGCTGGAGTTCCTGATGAATGATGCAGACGCCCATGTCCTGCGCCTCGCGCGGGCTCGCGAACTCGACTGGCTGGCCGTCACAGAGGAATTCGCCCGAATCCCGCGTGTACACGCCGGCGAGGATTTTCATCAGGGTCGACTTGCCGGCGCCATTCTCGCCCATCAGCGCGTGGACTTCACCCGCCACAAGTTCGAACTGGACTTCGTGAAGCGCCCTCACGCCGGGAAAGCTCTTGCTGAGCCTTTTGACAGAAATGAGCGGGGTCACGGTGCGGCTTTGATGACAATGCCGCGACGGCCGCCGGCCTCCTCGCGAGAAGCGGGTCGAGAATACGCGGGGCGTGGCCACGCCGAGCGTGGCCGGCTAACGCCGCGGAAATCGTAACGAGAAGCCAGACTCATGCCTCGGAGCCCCCCAAACCGATGTGCCACGATTCTACGACGCTGGACAGCGGCGATTCAATTAGGCATTCCCTAATATCGCAGGCGATCGCGTCAATTCTGTGCATTGGCGTAATTGCTTCGACTGCCCCAGTTGGGCCAACATGTGCTGCGCGCCGTTGCGACGGCCACGTTGGCCTCCGCGCAACCGGAAGTCGCTTCTCCGCAAGGCCGTGTCGTATTGCTGCCGGGCGCTGGCGACCCGGGGCCACTACAGTCGAGACACCGCACCATGCACGGCACCCCACGCACACGATGAAACCGGCCAACGAATCCTGGCTCCGCGACGCGGCCAGTCTACCGGCCGAGTCGGCGGGTACCACGCAGCATGAAGCGATGGAAACGCCGCCCACGCCCACACTCAACGAGTCGGTCAGCCGCCCGGTGGCGCCGCTCCCCGGCGGCACGCTCCAACCGCCCGTGCCGCCCACGAACGCCGCCATGCCGTCGAGCAGCATGCAAGCGACCGCCATCCTGCTGCTCGGCTATGCCATTCTCATCACCGGCAACGGCCTGCTCGGCACGCTGATCTCACTGCGGCTGATCCAGCAGCAGGCGCCGTCGCTGGTGGTCGGGGTGGTGCAATCGGCTTACTACGTCGGCTTTATGGTCGGCGCGCTGTGGGGCGGCGGGCTGATCGGACGCGTGGGGCATCATCGGGCCTTCGTCACCTTTGCGGCCGTCTCGGCCTGCTGCGCGCTCGGTTACGCGGCGTGGAGTTCGGCCGCGACGTGGGCCGCGTTACGCTTTGTGATGGGCTTTTGCCTTGTCGGCATTTTTACGGTGGTCGAAAGCTGGCTGCATCAGGTGGCTAGCAACGCACAACGCGGGCGCGTGTTCTCCGCGTATCTGATCACGAACTATCTGGGCGTGGGCACCGGACAGTTCCTGATCGGCCTCGCAGATCCGGCCGGATTCGCGCTTTTCAGCGTCGTCAGCGCGCTGTTTTCGGCCTCGCTGATACCCGTTGCGCTGGCGGGCAATGCGCCCATGCCGACGGCGCCCGTGGAAACGGGCAGCAGCAGCGGCGGCGGTTCGCGGCTTGCGCGTGGACTATCGGGCTTGAGTACTGTCTACAAGTGGGCCCCGCTCGGCGTCTACGGTTGTCTCGCCGCCGGTATGCTCAATAGCGGTTTCTATTCGATGCAGCCGGTGTTTATGCGCAAGCTCGGCTATTCGGTGACCGACGTGTCCCACTTCATGGGTTTTGCGCTGCTTGCGGCGCTCCTGCCGCAATGGCCGGTGGCGCGGCTAGCGGACCTGTTCGACCGGCGCATCATCATCGTGGCGATCACCGCGCTCGCGGCAGCGTGCAGCGCGTTGCTGTTCCTGCTGCATGGGGGAATGCTGGTCGAAGCGCTCGGATATCTGTATGTCAGCGTGGTGTTTTCGCTGTACGGCGTGGTGACGTCGTACGTCAACGACTGCATTCCCGCTGGCCAGCGTATTGCGGTCAGCGCAGGACTGCTGCTGATCTTCTCACTAGGTGCCAGCGGCGGTCCGACGCTGGCTTCGGCACTTATGGCGCTTGCGGGTCCAAATGGGCTGTATCTGTTCACGGCGACGGTGACCTGCACGCTCGCAGTGCTGACGCTCAGGAGTTTGCGGAGTATGCCGCGTGCCCGTATCGCGAGCTGATCCTAGCCGTCAGCGCGCGGCACACGCAAAGACTTCAGGCCCTGCCCTTATCCCCTTACGACTACATTACGACTACATTACGACCGCGTAGACAATAGCGGGCGCCACGCAACGCCCCCTGCACCATCATGCGCTCGCTCATCGGGTTCGCCCCGGTGGTAAAAAGATATTGGGGTAATACGTGATGTGCGAGTGGCTTGAAACTGCCGCAACCGGCTAAGCGGCAAGGACTCTGGAGCGTCGCCGGTCCGCCTGATCGCTTCGAGTTGTCCATTCGCATCCAGTGGCTGGTCAGACGAAGCGGCCGCCTGAGACGGTACCGGTCCGACGCCGGCGCGACCCGAAGCCAATTGCATGAAAACCCATCCAGTCGAGTAGGAAAGCCATACGCGGCGCCACTTCATGAAATCCATCCCCAGCAGCATGTCCGAATCGCTCAGCGCGGCATCGCCGACTTCGATATGCACATTCCTGAAAGTCGCCGTCCCCAGCCGGAGGCTGTCGAAGCGATGCACGTACAGATGGATCCGGTTGCCCGATATGCCCGTTCCTGACGATTGCGGATCGCTTGCGAGCGCGGTATCGTCGACGCCGGACGCCAGCATGGCGTCATGCTTGAGCAGGGAATGTGTCGCTCCGGTATCGAGCACGGCCTTGATCGGATGACCATTCAATGCAAGCGACAGGATGAAACGATGCCGCGGCGTGTCGATCGGCGAGTATGCATCGTAGCGACCGACCCATGGCACAAAGCGGCCGATGCATCCTTCGGCGGTATAGAGCGTCATGGTCTTCGCGGGAAAATCTAACTCGACGTCGTAACGTGACAACATCCGGGTGCCGATCAGTCCAATCGGAACCGAGGGCGCAGCCCGTTCCGCAGGGTTCAACAGATCCGCGACGTCGACTCGCGTATCCCGCCACTCCTCTGTGCCGAATTTGAGTGACGGCAGCACGCGCGGATAAACCGAGCGGATATCGCCCACGCCACGTATTACATTGGCTTGCGACGTGTCGGACTCCAGATGAAACGCGTCGGCCGCCTCGGCAGTGAGGACGGTATTTTCGGATCCCGAATCGACCACCATCAGGAACGTGTGGCCACCGATGTCGACGGGAACATCGTAGTGCCCGCCGATTTCCGTCAACGGCAGCGTCGCTTCCTTAGTCAGGTGGCAGGTGCCGTATGGTTCGGCATTCGCGGTCTGTGCCCAGGAGCAGGTGCAAGGCAGCGTGACGCTAGCCACACAGATGACGAGTCGTAAAATATTTCGCATAACCATGTAATTGAAATGGCTGGTGGGTTTCATTGCATGTCGTCGCCACTGAGACGACCCAGACTTCCGGCGAGCCGCAAGCGCGCCGCTCGCCAGTCGGCCAGCGCTTGCACACGCTGTTGCTGCGCATTGGCTAATGCTGTCTGGGCATTGAGCAGTTCGAGGATGTTGCCGACGCCCGCCTGATAGCGATGTTGTGCCGCCGTGAACGAGCGTTGCGCGATATCGAGCAGAGTCGCGCTGTCCTTGACACTGTCAGTCGAGGTTTGAACCGCCTGATAGCTGTTCCAGACCTCCAGTCCAACCTGTTGGCGCGCGTCTTCGAGAGCGTCCCGCTGCTTTTCAAGTTGGGCCTGCGTCTGGCGAATCTGGTAGGTGCGGGTAAAGCCCTCGAAGAATGGAATCGTCACCTGCACGCCCACATACCATTCGTGGCCGGTAGCCGGAAATTCCAGAATGCCCAGGCCGAGGCTCGCCGGCTGGTTATCCCGGCTGTACTTCGAGACGAGGCTGATGTTGGGCAGGCCTTGAGCGCGCGTCTGGTCGACCTTGGCCACTGCGGCGTCCACCTCGGCCTGTGCTGCGAGTACCGACGGATGGGCGTGCGTGGCCTCGTCGATCAACTCGCCCACCGACTCCGTGAAAGCCGTGTCCGGTTGCACACCCGCCGTCACGGCGGGCAGCGTTATCGGAACGTCCGGCGACAGCTCCATATCCGAGGCCAAGGTCCCCGCGGCCGATTGCCATGCGCCCTGCGCCTTGTTGCGACTAAGGACGGCTTGCGTATACGCCGTCTGCGCCTGCAGCGCATCGGAGATCGGCGCAATGCCTTTGTCGACGCGTGCCGACGCAACCTTCGCGCTATCGCCAGACATACGCTCGACGTCCTCTGCCGCGGCTAGCGCGCCTGCTGCCGCCTGGGCGGCGTAGTAGTCCTTCGCCACAGCGACGAAGAGGTTCTGAAGCGTCGCGTTCTGCGTCGACTGCGCTGCCGCCAGCAGCGCCGATGCGTTGCGAGCCGCCGCCGCGCGGGCGCCGAAATCGTACAACGTCCAGTTCAGCGACACGCTCTCCATATTGGTCGTGGCCAGTTGCGCAGAACTCAAGGTCGGATGATCGATCACGTCCGTCACGGAGTTATCGCGCACCACCTGCGCTGTGCCGGAGAGCGTGGGTAAGTACGCAGCGCGCGCAACGCCGAGGCCCGCCGCCTGGGCCTTCACATCCGCCCATGCTTCGCGCGTCTTCGGATTGCTGCATAGCGCGCGTTGCACGGCTTCCGCCAGTAGCAGCGGCTTACCGGGCGAGCCAAACTGACACGCGAGCGGGTCGGGCACGATGGCGCCTGCTGCCGTTGCCGAAATGCCATTCGTGGTGCGTAGCACGTCGAACGCATACACATGCGAGGTCGCAACGAGGAACGACGTCAGGAGCGTCGCGATGATCGGCCTAGCGCTCACGCATGCTCTCCTCTGCGCTCTCCAGGAGCGGCCCAAGAAAATACTCCGCTACGCTGCGCTTGCCGGTCTTGATGTCGGCTGTGACTTCCATCCCGGGCGTCAACGTGATCCACTTCTTCTCCACCCGAATCCGGTTGGTCGACAGCCGGATGCGGACCGGAAACGTCAAGCCGAGCTTCTTGTCCTGTACTGCGTCGTTCGATACCGATACGACGGTGCCGGTGATATAGCCATAGCGGGTGTATGGAAACGCCTCGACCTTGACGGCGGCCGCCTGCCCGACATCCACAAAGCCGATGTCCTTGTTCTGAAGTTGCGCCTCCACCTCCAGCGTATCGTTAGGCACGATCTCCATCAGCGATTGAGCCGTGGTCACGACGCCCCCGAGAGTGTGCGTAGCCAGTTGCTGAACCGTGCCCGACACCGGTGCACTCAGGCTGAGCAAAGCCTCGCGCGTTTGGGCCTTGGTCTCGTCATCGCGGCTTTGTGTGTCTTGCTGCGTGTCTTTCTCCAGCTCGTCGAGCTGGTCATGACGGAATTTGGAAGCATCCGACTCGATGTCCGCACGCTGCTCGGCGATCCCCGCAGCCAGTTCGCGCGCGTGGCTCTGCTGAGCCGCCAGTTCGTGCTCCTGTCCAAGTGCCGTCTGCTCCTTGTCCAGATAGTCGCTCTGGGCGACATACTTGTCGCCCGCGAGCGATTTGTAGTCGTTTGCCTGCTGACGGGCGAGCGGAGCGGTGGCCTGCAATTTGGCGATTTCCTGCCGCGTGCTGTCGAGCTCGGCCTCCCGCTTCGACAGCTCGGCCTGGGCACTATCGAACTTGTCCTTGTATTCGCTGAACGCGCCTTCAGCGAGACGCTGCGTTTCCTGCATCCGGTCCGCCGGCGCGCCCGCGACCGGTGTGACGACAGGCGGACGATTGTCGCGCTGCGCTGCAAGCAATGCGCTCGCACGTGCGGCGCCCAGTTCGGCATCGAGCTTCGACGAATGGGCTTTATCGGCATCCGCCGACGCCTGCGTCGTGTCGAGCTTCATCAGCAATTGGCCCGCTTTCACCTGCTCCCCGTCCTGAACGAGGATCTCCCTGACCACGCCCGTCATGGCCGGCTGGATGACCTTGACGCGTGCGTCCGGCACAAACTTGCCGGTCGCCGATACGACGATATCGAGCTTGCCGAATACGGCGATCAACAAAACCAGCAACGTCAGCAGGACGATGATGCGCATGGTCCAACGCGGCGCGGGATGCACCGGTGTTTCAACCAGTTCGAGTTGCGCGGGCAAAAACGCGAGTTCGTGAGCGGCACGCTCGGGCGAATCGAACTGATGCCGCACCCGCCATGCGCTACGGAATACGCCGGCATAGCGCGCGAAAAGATCGCGCACAGCCTGCAATCGCAAAAATTTCATTGTCAACCGTCCTGCAGCGAAACAAGGTGGGCGTAATAGCGGCCGAGCCGCAACAGCGCGTCATGGGTGCCCCGCTCCACGATCTGGCCTTTGTCCATGGCGACGATCTGGTCAGCGTGCCGCACAGCAGTCAGCCGGTGGGCGATGATGATGACTGTGCGGCCCGCGCACATCGCTTTCATATTGTTCTGGATGACGCGCTCGGTTTCGAAGTCCAACGCGCTGGTGGCCTCGTCGAACACGAGAACGCGCGGATTGGTCAGGAGTGCGCGTGCAATCGCGAGGCGCTGTCGCTGACCGCCGGACAGGTTCGAGCCGTGCTCGCCGACGATCGTGTCGTAGGCTTCCGGCAACTCGCAGATGAATTCGTGCGCGCCCGCGAGCTTTGCCGCGTTGATCACCGCTGCGAGCGGCGCGCCCGGATCGGTCAACGCGACGTTGTCGCGAATGGAGCGGTTGAACAGCAGGTTCTCCTGCAGCACCACGCCGATCTGCCGGCGCAGCCACGCAGGATCGGCCAGCGCCAGGTCGATGCCGTCGATGCGCACGGTCCCCTGCTCTGGCACGTAGAGCCGTTGCAGGAGTTTGGTGAGCGTGCTCTTGCCAGAGCCTGAACGGCCGACAATGCCAATTACCTGCCCCGCGCTGAAATTCAAACCGACGCCATCGAGAATGGGCGGTCCGTCGGGGCGATACCGAAAACTGATGTTGTCGAAGCTGATATCGCCCTTGAGCGCCGGAAGCGCCTGGCGGCTTTGCGGCAACTCGGTGCGAGAATTGAGGATATCCCCAAGGCGGCTCATCGAAATGCCGATCTGTTGGAAGTCCTGCCAGAGCTGCGCAAGCCTCAGCACAGGAGCGCTGACGCGTTGGGACATCATGTTGAACGCGATCAGTTCGCCGACGGTCAGCTTGCCGTCGATCACCAGGTTCGCCCCGAAGAACAACGTGCATAGCGTCACCAGCTTGCCGACCAGCTGAATCAGTTGCTGGCCGACATTGCCGAGCGAACTCACGCGAAAGCCCGCGGACACATAGGCCGCCAGTTGAGTTTCCCAGCGTTTGATGAACTGCGGCTCGACCGCCATCGCCTTGACGGTCTCAACGCCCGATACCGCCTCGACGAGAAACGACTGGTTGTCCGCGCCGCGTGCGAACTTTTCGTTCAGACGAGCGCGTAACACCGGCGTGAGTCCAGCCGAGATTGCACCGTAGACCGGCAGCGAGATAGCGACGATCAGCGTCAGCCACACGCTATACAGGCACATGACGCCAAGGAAGATAAACGAGAACGTCAGGTCGATCAGCGCGGTGAGCGCCTGCCCGGTCAGGAAGTTGCGGATATTCTCCAGTTCTCTGACCCGCGCGACCGTATCGCCGACGCGGCGCGCGCCGAAATAGCTGAGCGGTAGGGTCACCAGATGTCTGAACAACCGCGCACCCAGTTCGACGTCGATACGGTTGGTGGTGTGCGCAAACACGTAGTTGCGCAGCCCCGTCAGCAGCACCTCGAAGACCGAACTCACCAGTAGCGCGACGCATACGACATTGAGCGTACTGTAGGTCCGATTGACCAAAACCTTGTCCATCACCACCTGGAACATCAGCGGCGATACCAGGCCGAAAAGTTGCAGAATCAAGGAGACGCCCAACACTTCCAGCAACAGGCGGCGATACTTGACGACGGCGGGAATGAACCAGGAAAAGTCGAAGCGCGCCAGTTCGCCCGCAATCGATGCGCGGGAGGTGAACAGCAGCATGCGACCGCTTGAGCGCGCTGCGACGTCCTCAATGGGACGCGTAATTGGCGCTTTCATGCCGGGCTCGAGAACGAGCGCTGTTTTGCCGTCTGAACCCGCCAGAATGAAGTGTCTGCCGGTGCGATCGAGTGCCAATGCGGGGAACGGCGTCTTGCTGAGACGCTCGATGACAAGTGGTAGCGCACGCGCCTTCAGACCGATGCTGCGCGCCGACAGCACGAGTTCCATTTCGGAGAATACGCCGCTCTTCACTGCGGCCGCATGTTTCAATTGCGACGCATCCGTGGCGATACCATGAAAGCGCGCCATTACGACGAGCGCGGCTAATCCGGCGTCTTCAAGTTGCGCCGGTTGTTCTTCAATGCCCATTGCTTAACCAGAGAAAGTGCTTTTTATATCTGCCACCGAGGTGGTGTCGATCCGTTGAATTCAGAATGGCTAAAGAACCCGTACTCCGCGCACGTTCAACTCGTGTTTCTCCCAAAACTGCGTGTGCGCGAATTTGGCAAACAAATCCGGAGGAATAGCGGGCTTGCGGACCTGGTGTTCGACCTTTTGCCTGACCTTGTGGAGGCCGGGCATGCCGAGCAACGCGTCGTAGTCCGGTTCGTTATAGGCGACGTTATTGAAGTCGTGCGTAAACCACGGCTCGCCGATTTCCTGATAAATCAGCCGCAGCGTGCGCTCAGACGCGCCGACCAGATGATCGTATGGAACGACGATAAGACGCTTCGCCTCTTCGCCGAACCACGCTTCACGAAGCGTGCTCCACGGCAGACCAATCAGGCCGGTTTCAGAATTCATTAGCGCTTCAGCACGAGAATACGCCGACATGCCCGGCTGGAAATTGAACATGCGCGAGAGTTGTAACGGGTTCTTCGCAAGCATCCTCTCGATGCTGTCGATAATCCAGCCCGTCTCACGCACGCAGCAGATGATGCGTGAAGCTGGATAGAGCGCCTTGAGTAGCGCGACTCTCCCGGTCCACGTGCGGTTTGTATCGAACACCACCTGGTCCGATCGCACTTGCGCGTAGTAGCTGTCGAAAACGCCGCGAAGCATGGCGGCGCGTTTGGCGTCGTCGAAGAACACCGCGAATTCGCCGACGCACATATTCTTGTGGAGCCCGCCGCAAAGAGCAGCGACCGGACTCGTCATTGAGGCCGTGAAGCGCGGATTCTGGCGTAGCAGCGCGCATAGGAGCGTCGAGCCTGAACGGGGCAGGCCTGAGATCAGATGGAGGTTGTTTACCACAGAATTGATTTACCGTTAGTAATGCTTAGGTGTATTGGTGTATCTATCATGTTCGATTACATCTTGAGTCCGTACCGCAGGTCTACGTTTTTGGCGTAGACATGCGGCGCCAGCTCGTACTGGGCAAGCAGCTGTTAGTGGAGCGACGCGGCCAGCAACGGTTGCGTGCTCAATTGGGCAATGACGGCCGGACTCGTCACCGACGACGACGCTGGCGCGTATGCGGCCATCGCCTGGATCAACTGATCCACCTGACTGCCTGCCGACGAACTGGAGAGCGGGCTCGCAGCGCCGCCGTACAGCGACTGCATGCCGGCAAGGTCCGTGGCATCGAGCGTACGGTTGGCTGACGTAAGCTCGTAGTACATGACTGAGCTCTGGTCCGCGTTGTCAGCCAGGCCCAGCGCGTGCCCGATCTCATGCAGCAGGACCTGTTCAAGCGTTGCGGCGGTTCCTGCGTACGTGAGCTGTCCGTCGGCGCCCGTAGCAAGTGCGTCCTGCGACGGATCCTCGAGTTTGATGTTTGCACCCTCGATCTGGCCGCCCTGTACGGTCCCGGTCGTGTAGCCCACCACGCCCGTGGACGCTGTACCGAGCTGTCCAAAACCGATCTGGATATTGGCCTGGGAAGGGCTGGAGGCTTCCTCGAACGTCAGCCCCGAAGCTGCCGCCCACGTGGCAAACGCCTGTTGCACCTGCGCCATGTACGTCGCCTCGGCAGCGCTGTCAGTGCCAGCCGGCGCCGCGAAGCTCCACGTGATGATCTGGCTGTCCCACTGCGCGCCTTCCAGAACGGCGTTACCCGTGCCGGATGTCGGCGTGGTCGAAGCGATCTGCGAAGCCTGACTCAGAGCAGCCTGTGCCGCCGCCGCCCCCGTCTGATTGCCGTTTGCCAGATCGGCCTGTGCGATCGAACCGATATTGCTTCCGACCGCTGCCTGCACGGTCGATGCGCTGCCGGCAAACCCGTATCCGCCGAAGTAGCCATACCCGCCGTCCCAGAACGAATCGCCCCAGTCCGAGGAGTCGTCCGTGTATCCGCCGTCCATGCTGCTGCCCCCGGCGTAGGACGCGGTTTCCTGTCCGGTCGATGCATTGAAGTCTTCATATCCCGTTTCGGTGCCAGTAGACTGGTTGAAGAGGTCAATCTGCGATGCGTAATTGCCGCCGGTGAAGAAACATTCTTCGTAAGCGTATGCCTGCCCGGGATTGAACAGCTCGGCTTCTGTTTCCTGTCCCATCGAATTGAACAGGATGTTTTCCAGTTCCTGACCTACAGTGTTGAAATTGATCTGGCTGCTTTCGTCGCCGTTGCTATAGAAGGTCATCTCGGTCGAAGCATACGGGTCGTTCGCCGTGAACAACAAGCGCTCCTGCTCGGTCGTCGATCCGTTGAAGATATCTTCCTGGGATTCCTGGCCGGTAATCGGGTTGAAGGTCGCCTGGTAGCTCTCTGCCCCATCCACGTTGAAATAAATCTCAGTACTCGCGTAGTTATCACCCGGCGTAAACAGATCTTCCTGCGTTTCCTTGCCGCCTGAGAACAGATACTCCGATGTCAACTGGCTTGACGAGTTGAAATTGTCCTGGCTCGTCAGTTGACCACCGCTGTAAAGATCGAGCTGTGCACTGCGGTTAGTGAAGTCCACAAGCTGTTGCGTCATCGACCCCGTGCCGTTGCTTCCGGAATAGTTCTGGAGAACTTCAGAATCACCGCTGGGCAGTCCGGTAAACAGCTGCTCCTGTGAAGTGCCGTTGCTGAGGTCGATCAGATCCCAGGTGTTGGCGCCCGTGCCATTTGTGCCCGCGTAGTACTCGCTCAACGACGTTTCGCCACTGGACAGGCCTGTGTAGAACGTTTCCTGCGAATCGCCAGACGTGAAGTCGGTGATCTGCCAGCTCAAGGTGCCAGCGCCGTTCGCGCCGGTATAGTCGTTAATCAACTCCGACTCGCCGTTGCCAAGGCCAGCGAAGAATTGCGCTTGAGAGGTGCCGTTGGTGAAGTTGTAGAGGTCTTCAGTCTGCGTTCCGGTTGCGTTGGTGCCTGTGAAAGCCACTGTTTCGGAGGATTCGCCGGCGGCGAGGCCCGTGTAGAGCGTCTCCTGCGAGTTGCCGGCGGTGAAGTCAGCGATCTGCCAGCTCAACGTGCCAGCGCCGTTTGCGCCGGTGTAGTCGTTGATCAGCTCAGACTCGCCGTTGCTCAGGCCCGTAAAGAATTGAGCTTGGGAGGAGCCGTTCGTGAAGTTGTAGAGGTCTTCGGTTTCTGTGCCTGTGCCGTTTGCTCCGCTGTAGTCTTCGATGATCGATTTGTCACCCGACGGCAGGCCTGTGAAGAATTGCTCCTGCGAAGTGCCGTTCGTGAAATTGTAGAGATCTTCGGTTTGGGTGCCGGAAGCGTTTGTGCCGGTGAAGTATTCGGTTTCGGATGATTCGCCACTGGCCAGCCCGGTGTAATACGTTTGCGTCGAACTGCCGGAAGAAAGGTCTGTGATTTGCCAGTTCAGTGACCCAGCACCATTTACGCCGCTGTATTGGTCGACGATCTCGGAGTCGCTGCCCGGCAAACCGGAGAAGGTCTGGGTCTGGGAGCCACCAGTCGTGAAATTGTAGATGTTCTCGGTGTTTACGCCGGTAGCGTTCGTTCCGCTGAAATCTTCGATCTCGGAGGCAATGCCGCCTCCAAGGCCGCTTAGAAGCGTTTCCGTTGAATAGCCGGAACTGTAGTCGGTGATATCGGACGTCTCAGTGCCAGTGCCATTCGCGCCGGTGAAGTTATCGATCTGCTCCGAAACACCGCTTGGAAGATCGGTGAAATACTGAGTTTGCGAGCCACCACTCGTGAAGTTGTAAATATTTTCGTTATCCTGACCATTCGAACCGTAGTCAAGCGTAACGGATTCGCTCGACGATGCCGCGGAGTTAACGCCGTTCAGCGTTGCCGAAATGCCTGCGTCCAGCGTGACGGATCCGTTGCTGAGATTCACCGCATCGCCACTTCCTTCAAGCGTGTATTGCCCACCCGAAGCGTTAAGCGTGATGCCGTTACCCTCGAGGTTCACGTTGTCTCCCGACGCGCCTGTGACGGTACCACCTCCACTAAGGCTGTCGATAGTCAGGCTGTTGTTGATACCCAGATCTACCATTGTCGTCGCATCGCCCAACAGTACGGTCACGTCCGTCGCGCCCGCGAGGTCCAGCGTGTCGCCGGTTGTGCCCGTACCTTCGAGCGTAAATGTACTGCCCGAGCCAGCGGTAATCTGGTTTCCTGAACCGCTTATGGTGGCATTCGTCGCGCCATTTGCGATATTAATTTGAAAAGAACTAACGTCGGCCACAACTCCAACACCTTCGACGGTCAAATCGTCGACTGAACCGTTATAAGCAAGCTGTACCGCACTCGTTTGCACGCCCTGAGCATTGTTCTCAGTATATTGAAATGCATTCCCGGCCAAGGAGGTTTCAGCCAACGTATCGCCGCCTGCTCCGGGCATGATGATTTCCGAATCACCGCTGGGGTCATTCATGTTGAGCAGCATGTCCTCATCCAACTGTGGAGGTGTATTGCCGATCCAGTGGTTGAACCCTGGCAAAAACGTGCTGTTGAACCAGTTCCCGACATCGACGGCTGTACCAACCGCACCTACAGCCAAGGCGAAATCATTGGCGTTCTCCCCAATCTCGCCCATCAAATTAGCAAGACCACTATTCCCAATTGCTGTTGCCCATGCTCCTATAAAGGTGGCCGTGGTACCGGCCATGCTGGCAGCGTCCCCTGCAATTGACGAGAACGCGGCTGTTTGAGCATTAGGTTGCTGCAGCCGAACTGCATCCTGGTACGCTTGCACCTGATTCGGCAAATCGGTCACACCCGCGAGGCCGCCTAAAGCAGAAGAAAACGTTGGATTCTTTCCAAGCGTAGCTATCGCGCTCGAAAGCGCTTCTGCGCTCGAAATCAGGCCTTGCTGCGCAGCAGAATCATCAGGGTTCGCCTTGTATTGCTGTGCAGAGTTAACATACGTCACCCACGCGTTGAAGAACGTCCCGACATCTTTTCCGGTTTGAACAATCTCAATTCCAGACATAAAAACTACCCTCCACGTTTAAGGTTGGATACTTCTGGCCAGACGAAATCCATAGTTACTCTCGCGAGTGCTGACCGCCATTCCTGCCCGGCTTGCGGACCGGACGGCAAAAGGAATTCCAGCCCAGCTTGTTCCTCGCAAGGCTCTTGATTTACAGGAATCCTGGGCCGAAGATAGATTAGGCGGACCGCCATATCCGACCATCACGCAATCCTCAACCCATTGCTCTGCATTGCCCAGCATGTCGTACAGTCCCCACGGATTCGGCTTGAACGTGCCAACTGGTGCGGTATAGATATACCCGTCCGTGCAAGACGCATGGTCTGCTGCTGGATCAAGAAATCTCGCCGACTCGTCGCGTGCGTTTTCGTATTTGCATTGATCCTGGGGATTGTTGCCCCAGTACGCAGCCGTGACCGTGCCCGCCCTCGCCGCATACTCCCATTCAGCCTCGGTTGGTAGTCTGTAGGCTGTTTCCGTGGTCTTGTGCAGCTTCGAATTGAGCCATCCAATATATTTCTGCGCGTCATCCCACGACACGCAAACGACAGGATCATTATCTGTCTGCCTGAACCCGGGATTCTGCCAGCCCGCGCTAGCGTCAGTGATCCATGCTTTGCCATTGAAAATTTCGCAACCTTTGCCCTGAAATCCGGTCTCCCTGGCAAAGATGGCAAACTGCTTTCTAGTCACATTAAATTTCGCAATGGCAAACGAATTTATGGGCTCTTCGTGCCGTGGCGTCTCATCGATATACATGTAGGAATACTTATCCTGCCCTTCGAATTCCGCCTTGGTCGCACCCATCATATATTTTCCCGAAGGCAGCACTACCATCTCGGAGCACCCATCGCAGTCGCGGAAATGATCAAGCTGCCCAACCTGGGTCATAGGCCCATCGGCCATCGCAGCGATCGCCACCAATGAAAGGATAACAAGACCCAACAGCTTTCCCACGATAGTAATTTCATGACAATTTTTATTAATCTTCATTTTTCAGAACTTTCAAGCCCCCCATAATATCGTCCTCAATTCAGCATATCTGCTGCTACTCTAAAACCCGTAGTGCTGCTACGATTGGCCTGCCCAATACCTCCTCGACTGGCTACACGTACGTCAAACGGGATTGTTGACCAGCTCGCACCACGAACCATCCGTATCTCGCAACTAATTGAACGAAGCGCGGCAATCCCTGAACCCGGATCCTTATAGCTGTGAAAGCAAGAGGATGTCCATTGATACGCATCGCCAAGCATATCGAATAATCCCCACGGATTACTGGGAAAGGCACCCGCAGGAGACGTGGCCGCATATCCATCAGTGCAATTTGCTTTGAACGAGCCATGATCGCCAAAAATCTGATTGGATGAGATGTCACGTGCATTGGCGTATCGGCATTGAACGCTGGCGCCGCCTGACCAGTACACTGGTGCTCTCGTGCCCGCTCGCGCGGCATATTCCCACTCTTCTTCGGTCGGCAGACGATAGTGAAATTTCACGCGAGACTTTGAGGAAATTTTTCTCATTCAATCATGCAATATATTCTTCGGCGTCATTCCACGATACGCACACTACGGGGTCCTTCTGAGTTTGAGGAAAGCCTGGATTTTCCCAACCTGCCGAATAATCGAAGATCCACCGCCCGTGCTCAACAGTTCTGCACCCCGCGCCAGATAATCCTGTTTCCTTTGCAAAAACAGCAAACTCGCCCCGCGTCACGTCCATCTTTGACAAATAGAAAACGCCAACCTTTACTAAGTGTTGTGGCGTCTCAATATCTTTTCCGATGGGATCATTGTCTCGGCCACGGCATTCATCATCGAACCACCCATCAAATACGTTCCCATAGGAACCTTCACCGTATTGCAGCAAATGTCATCCTCTTGACTGGCGTGCAGCGATTCACCCCAAGCGTGCGAAGTTGAGAAAAACCAAAGAGCCGTCAGTATAAATAATGTCCTCATATTTTCTCTTATCGGGCGTTGGTTCATGAAGGTGAAAGTGGCCCGCAGACACAGGCTGATCAATACCTTGTACACGCGGCGCTGAACGAAGGTGCGTGAGGAACGGTGTTGTGCTCCCCCATGCGAAAACTCCGGAAAACTGTATTGCCGCTTCATTACCAGAATTCTTCACCCGCCTATCCGAGCAGCCAGCACTGGATTATGAAACCATTCTTCAGTTAAAGCTCCGTCTTTAAACGTTTAATTGACATCCAATATATACTTTTCAGCCCGTGAAATGTGTGTATTTTCTGTCAAATATTTATTCAAATAGCCTACAGTCTTTCAAAATCATTTCAACATTAAGAATTGTCTGCGTAATCACGACGTTAAATCAGAATTTTTTGACACGCGCTAGCGCCGATAGAAATATCCCGTAAACTTCGGATCAACACGGACTGATTTACGAACACCCAAACAACTACGTCCAACTCCGCTATGCGAACGCCTTTCGCCATCGCTATTCGGACCATGCGAGATGACGACGCAACGAATGCAGCGCAGGTCTTTGCGGGTTCGCGCCAGGTGAAAGACGACTCTGGCCATGCACTCGCGCACCAATCCCACTTTCTGGACCGAGTGAGGCTGTGAACCTGGACGAGGGAACGACCGTAGGGCGGCAGACTACAGACTCGCTATGGGTGACCACAACGAAGGAGAAAGCTGGAAGCCGGCAGTTACGATTCGCGTTACCCGCCATGCCGCATCACTGATAGCGTTGCCGCACGGGCGGGTTATGTCGGGGGCGCAATATTCGTGGGACCGTTCTCGGTCGTGCAGAGGCGGCAGCAGTTTCGTGACCGCACGCAAAGTTCGTGGTTGACTGCGATACGCCGGGCAACCCGCACGGCTGCAAAGGATGAGAGTTCCGCGTTGCGACCGGCAGACGCGCGGCGACCTGCCTGTTGTTTTATTTTTATTTCAGCCAAAAAGCCGTACCGCACAAGGCTTCAAAGATCATTCAGCCGCACCTCGACCAGCCTCACTGCACCCCGAGCCACACCACCGTCAACGACCTCACCCCCTGCGCACCGCGAATCAGCACGCCTTCGATATCCGCCGTCGCCGACGGCCCGGTCACCAACGCCGCATAGCGGGCATGCTGAAAATCCGGCCGCCGATAAACGTCCTGCAAGCCATCGATCATCTGCGTCGGATCGAGCAGCACGACCAGATGCTGCACAATATAACCAAGCGCGTTCACCACATATTCCTGCTCGCTGAACCACACCGAGCCCGTCTCCGCGACGCCAAACCGAGCCCGTACCACGCCAACGTCCACATCCTGCAGCGAGACCGGAGGTGTATCTGCGCTCAAGGCACGGGTGCCAGGCACCTCTGGCGTGGCCGAACACACCGAGGCATCCGGCCCGAAGCGCTCGCGGATCAACGCAAGCACATCCGCCGCTGAAGCCGCCTCGACACACGTCCCACCCATGCCTGCCAGCGCCGCCGTAAACTGCGCCCGCAGATCGCCACCAGCCGAAGCAAACAGCGGCACCTCAGGACGCTGCCGAGCATCCGGCTGCGCCGCGCGCACCTTCGCGAGAAAAGCCTCACGCGTTGCCATCGCCACCTCCGCGATTCTTCCGGTACCACGCGTGAAACGTCAACTTCGGCGCCTCCGGCAGTTCGCGCTGCCGGCCCCAGATATTGAGCGGGTTATACAGCACAAAATTCGGCAGACGCCGCAGCGCGCCGCCCATCGACGACACCGTCGCGCGATACAGCGTCGGACTCGCCAGCAGACGCCCGGCCATTTTCAACACTTCCTGCTTCACGAACGGCACTTCGTGGCGTTCGGTGATCACTTCGCGCCACTTGTAGATCTGCTCGTGGATGTTGATCTTCACCGGACAGACATTCGTGCAACTGCCATTGAGCGTCGAGGCAAACGGTAATGCGCTATAGCGTTTGAGGTCGTAGGTCGGATTGATGATCGCGCCGATCGGCCCTGAGTAGGTGCCTCCATATGAGAGCCCGCCACTGCGCCGATAAACCGGACAGGTGTTCATGCACGCCCCGCAGCGAATGCATTTGAGCGAGTACCAGAAGTCCTGCATCGCCAGCCGCTCCGAACGACCATGGTCGACGAGAATAAAGTGCATCTCGGTGCCCGGTCGCGGCGCGCGAAAGTGCGACGTATATTGCGTTATCGGCGAACCCAGCGCGCTGCGCGACAGCATGCGGATAAACACGCCGAGATCGGCCACCTTCGGAATCAGCTTTTCAATGCCAATCGACGCGATATGCAGCGGCGGCACATTGGCCGACAGGTCCGCATTGCCCTCGTTGGTGCAGACCACCACCGTGCCCGTTTCCGCCACCGCGAAATTGCAGCCCGTCATGCCGGCAGTCTTCTCGCGCACGAAATACGGCCGCGTATTCATGCGCTGGCTTTCCGCGAGGTAATGAATATCGCTGTTCTCGGGATCGGTGCCGATGGTGCGGCCAAACAGTTGCGCGACATCGCCGCGCAGCTTGTGCACCGCGGGCACCACCATATGGCTCGGATCCTGATGATCGAGCTGTTGGATGCGCTCGCCGAGGTCTGTCTCCATCACCGTGATGCCGCGTGGCTCGAGATAGTCGCGCATCGCACACTCGTCGGTGAGCATCGATTTGCTCTTCACGAGCGTCGTCATGCCGCGCTCGGACATGATCTTATAGACCAGTTCGTTGTGCTCTTCCGCCGTGGCCGCCCAGTGCACGATCACGCCGTTCGCTTCGACCGCGGCCGCAAACTGTTCGAGGTACTCCGACAAATGCGAGAGCGTGTGTTCCTTGATACCCGAGGCAAGTTCACGCATCGTCTCCCATTCGGGGATGCTGTGGGCCTGTGCATCGCGTTTTTCGCGCAGATCCCAGAGGCGCTTGTCATGAAACGCCACGTGCTCCGTCTTGGCGATGAAGGCGCCTGCCGCTTTGGCGTGGTCGATCCGGCTCATTCGCGTGCTCCGTTCAAAACCTGCGCGATATGGATGAAGCGCGCCTCCGCTTTCATCCGCTCTGCGCAGCCCTGCTGGTGCATCAGGCAAGACATATCGCCCGAGACGATGTATTGCGCCCCTGCGTTCAGGTGGTCACGGACCTTGTCCTGCCCCATGCGGACCGACACCGGCTCTTCCGTCACCGAGAAGGTGCCGCCGAAACCGCAGCACTCGTCCGGGCGTGCGGGCTTGACGAACTCGATGCCTTTGACTCCTTTCAGCAAGGTAAGCGGCTTCGAGAACGGCGTGCCGGCGACTTCGGAGATCGACGCCTCTTTCAGATGCCGCAACGCGCTGCAGCTATTGTGGAGTCCTACCCGATGCGGAAATTCGGCCCATGGAAATTCACGTGCGCCGACCACATCATGCAGGAACTCGACCAGTTCGTAGGCGCCGGCCCGCACTTTCTTGACCTCAGCGGTCTGCTCGATCGCAGTCAGATGCTCGCGCACGTGATGAATGCAGCTGGCCGAGGGCCCGACGATGTAGTCATAGCCCGCGAAGTTGCGCGCAAACACCTTCTCCGCGCCCGCCGCTTCGGTCTGCGCGCCGCTGTTGCCCATCGGCTGTCCGCAGCAAGTCTGCTCCTGAGGATAGTCAACCTCGATGCCGAAGCGTTCGAGCAACTCGAGCGTCGCTACCCCCACTTCCGGGTAGAACGCGTCGATAAAGCAGGGTATGAAAAGTGCGACTTTCATGGATTCAAGGCCAGCTTATTGAGGGCGAAGCGCTGCGACCCGGACGAGGACGCATAGGCTTACTTTACTGCTAATTCCACTCCGCTGATGCTTAAGGCTTACACTTGCGCATCAAGTCAGACTGGTATTGTTGGTCTGACCAAGAATATAAGGAAGTTGGAAAGGCGTGTCAATCGGGGCGTGGAAGTGTGGTTGGTGTGGCCTGAGTCGGCCGCCGGGTAAACCGGCGAGGCGTCACCGTCTATGAGGACGACGCCTTGATGCATCAGGACGGCTTCGCCGCCTCTTCCTCATACAATTCGCGCACGAAGGTCAAATGCCGTTCGGCTGCCTTGCGCGCTTTTTGCGCGTCGCGCGCCATGACGGCGTCGAAGATGGCCTGATGTTGGCTTAGCAATTGCCGCTCTTTCGCGTCGTCGTATTCGATCAGCCGATGATATTGCCGCATGCCTTCGCGAATCAGCGTATGAATGCCGTGCATCACATGCGCGAGCGCGATGTTGTGCGTGGAGTCGGCAATCGCGAGGTGAAACGCCGCATCCCGTTCCGCCAGATTCGTGCGATCTCCGGAAAGCGAGCAGGCCTTCAGTTCTTCGAACGCGCTGCGGATCTTCTCGAGATCGGCGGCGGTGGCGCGTTCGGCGGCGTAGACCGTCGAGATCGATTCCAGCCCTTGGCGCAACTCGAGAATATCGGCGCTGGTGCGCGGATTTTGCAGCAGCAGTTCCGCCAGCGGCTTCGAGATGATCGGCGCGGTGACGTCCACCACGGTGAAGCCGCCCCGCCCCGAGGTTTCGATGTAGCCATCCGCTTCCAGCCGGATCAGCGCCTCCCGCAGCGAGGGGCGCGACACGCCCAGCTGCGTCGCCAGATCGCGCTCGGCGGGCAGGCGGTCACCCGGCATCAACGCGCCGTCCGAGATCAGGCGTTTGATCTGGTCGGACACGACATCGGACAGACGTTTGCGCGTGAAGGACTGAATCGGGTCGAATTGCATGGGCTGGGTTGGCGTAGCGGTAGAGGGTCTGACTGGCGGCGCGGATAGCCGCCACGCCGTCAATGCGCGTGACGTTTCTGCTGGACAAAGCGTTGCGCAACAACGGACTGGCGCAATTATAGCGTCCGCCTCCGGCAGCGCAGGACGGCCAAAGCGACCTCACCTATCCGCATCACCGAGACTGGCCGCGCGCAACCGGTCGAAATCCAGAATCGCGATTTCCCCGGATTTCAAGCTCACTATCTGTTGACTTTCGAGGCTCCTGAGCAATTGATTGGTGGTCTGGCGCGAGAGCGACACCATTGAAGCGAGGCTGTCCTGCGAGAGCCTTATCCGGCTCTGTGTCGCGTTGAGACCACCATAACCTCCGGCGATCATCAGTAAACGGTTCGCCACGCGCTGCGCCGCGGGCAATAGCGTGATCGCCTCGGTGTTCTCGAACAAAACCCGCAGCCTTTGCGCCATCAACAGCGCAAAATCGCGCCAATAGCGGGGCGTGGAATCGAGCAGGCTTTGCAGCGCGGCTTCGGGCACGTGCAGCAAAAGCGTCCGGCTGACAGCGCTGGCGTCGTTCGGACGCGGCAACCCATCGAACAGCGAGATTTCCCCGATCCATGCGGTCGGGCCGAGTACCGCGAGCAGCGCCTCTTTCCCATCCATCCCGACGGTGCCGATAGCCATTGCGCCGCCCAGCACGGCGTACAGGCCATAAGACTGCTCGCCGCGCCGATACAGGTATTGGCCCCTTTCCAGCGTGAGCAGGACGGCATGGCCGATCAGATAGTCCTGCAACTCGACGCACAAGCCCCTGAACCACGGCGTCGTTTCGAGTTGTGAGCGGTAGCGGTGCAGGCTGGATTCCATTGGCGCGTTGAGCTGTCGTGTACCCGACAGATTTTAGGCGGGTTCGCGCCCATCATGGGGACTCGCATCTGACGACGCGATGACCTTGGCCCTTGACGCACCCGCTGCGTCGCAGGAACCCAATGCGCGATCTCGCAGGGCGCTATTCCAGGTTATTCCATCGCTTGCATCATCGAATAAGGAGTGTCGACATGGCCTCATCTGCTGTCAGTCTGAAGAACGACGTATCCCCTGCCGAATGGGAAGCGCGAGTCAATCTCGCAGCGGCGTACCGCCTCACCGCGCTGTTTGGTTGGGACGACCTGGTGTTTACCCATATCTCGGCGCGCGTACCCGGCCCCGAACACCATTTCCTGATCAACCCGTACGGCATGATGTTCGACGAAATCACCGCGTCTTCGCTGGTCAAGATAGACCTCGACGGCCGCAAGGTTTCCGATTCGCCGTATGACGTCAATCCGGCCGGCTTCACGATTCATAGTGCCATCCATGCGGCACGCGAAGACGCCCTTTGCGTGATGCACACTCACTCGGTCAACGGCGTTGCCGTGTCGGCGCAGGAAGAGGGTCTGCTGCCGCTCTCCCAGCAGTCGCTTGGGGTGCTGGCATCGCTCGGCTATCACAACTACGAAGGCATCGCACTCAACGAAGCCGAGAAACCTCGTCTTGTTCAGGACCTCGGACACAACAGCTACCTGATGCTGCGCAATCACGGCCTGCTGACGGTGGGCATGACGCCGGCGGACGCCTTCGTCGCCATGTACTTCTTCGAAGCAAGCTGCATGATTCAGGTGCGCGCCCAGGCAGGTGGCGGAAAGCTGACGCCCATCGCACAGCCGATTCTCGACGGCATCAAGGACCAGATCCGCATCGCAACGAGAGGCGCCAATCCAGGCGCATTGGTGTGGCCTGGGCTGCTGCGTCGGCTCGATCGCCGCAACCCCGGATTTGCTGACTAACTCAAGTGAGAACCTGTATGGCAAAAATCTTTATCTACGGCGCCGGCTCGATTGGTTGCTATGTCGGCGGACGGCTTCTTGCCGGGGGTAGCGACGTCAGTTTCATTGGGCGTGCTCGCGTGGCCGACCAGTTACGCGATCGAGGCATCACGCTGTCGCGGCGCGACGATAGCCGCTGGCATGCGCCGGCGGAACGCATCGACGTATCAACGGATGCGGCCAGCGCCGCCGCAGCCGATCTCGTGCTCGTCACCGTCAAGTCTGCTGCGACACCCATGGCTGCGGCGGAACTGGCGAACGTGCTTCGCCCCGGTACGATCGTCGTGAGCTTCCAGAACGGCGTTGGCAATGCGGACGTGCTGCGCGCCGCGCTGCCGCAGCAAACGGTGCTGGAGGGGATGGTGCCATTCAATGTCGTCGAACGCGGCCCTGGCGCATTTCATCAGGGTTCAGGCGGCGAGCTGGAGATCAGGCAGGCGCCGGCCATGCAGCCGTTCGTCGACGCGTTCAGGAAAGCGGGTCTGCCGCTGATCCAGCACGCCGATATGTTGCCGGTGCAGTGGGCGAAGCTGTTGCTCAATCTCAACAATGCCATCAATGCGCTCTCGAACCGGCCGTTGAAGGAAGAGCTCTCGCAACGCGCCTACCGGCTCTGCCTCGCCATGGCGCAGAAAGAAGCGCTCGCGCTTCTGAAGCGGGCCGGCATACGGCCAGTCAAAGTGACGCCGCTTCCCACCTCCTGGATACCGCACGTTCTCAGCGTGCCTGATGCGGTGTTCGAACGGCTGGGCCGCGCGATGCTGACCATCGATCCGCTCGCGCGCTCGTCGATGTCCGACGATCTGGCGGCCGGGCGTGCAACGGAAATTAACTGGATCAATGGCGAAGTCGTGAACCTCGCCCAACGCCTTGGGCGAACGGCGCCGGTCAATCAACGGCTGTGCGAACTCGTGCGGGAAGCCGAGCGAGCCAATGTGCGGCCATCATGGTCAGGTGAGGCACTGCTGGATGAGGTGCGGGCTGCGGCCAGGCGCTAACTGCCGCTGCAAACATCACGAATCTCTGCATTGCTTCCGCAGAAGCGCGACATTTTTTCGTCCGGGAAAAAGCGCGAGAATTGTTGCATATGGAGCGCTACGCGCCGGGCGTAGCCTTTGCCACCGCCGCTATAGCGCGATAATGCCGAGTTGACGTCGCCGCCGGAGGCGTCAAGATAGCCGCGCAAAATCGACGAGCCGATGGCCACGTTGACGACCGGATCGGAGAGATCCTTGCCTCCCGAGACCAGTTGCGGGTGAGCCGAAGGCAACACCTGCATCAGCCCTTTGGCACCCGCTGAGCTGACCGCCCGGCGGTTGAAGCCCGATTCGGTGGCGATCACGCCGAGCAGCAACACCGGCGACATCGCAAAGCGGTTCGCGGCGTCGAGTACCGCGTGCGCAATGGTGGTCGACTCGCCACGCGCTATACGGAACTGCCCCGACAAGATGGTTGCGATCTCAACGAGTGCCGACGCATTGCCGACGCTGTCCGGCTGACTGGCCACGATCGGCGCAGCCACGTCCGACGTATCGACGCCCGGCGCATCTGTGATCAACGGCACTTCGGCCGCCTGCATCGCACTCGCGAATGAAAGTGCCAACACGCCCAGCGCCACGCCCATCAGGCGTGTGGCCCGTGCGGCACGGCTTTCGTTTCCCCTCTTTGTCCGGCTGTTCTGCATATCGCCCGCTGGTTGTTAGCATGCGATCAACAGTACCGGGAACGGTATATCGGGCGAACAAAAACCTGTCCGCCCGGTGTAAACGCCGCATCAAGACCGCAGCGTCAAAACACGGTGCGAAAGTCGCGTTACCCCCGCCTTACCCCACCGCCTTACCCCGCGTTCAAGGCCGGCGTGCGCACCCGCAGGCTGGCGACGAACGCGGCGATGCGCTCGCATGCTTCGGCGAGCCGCGCCTCGTCGACCACGAAGCCGAGCCGCACGAAACCATTCGCGGTCTCGCCGAAGGCACTCGCATCGAGCAGCGAGACGCCCTGCGCACGAAACAGTTGCCACGTGAAATCGACGGTATCGAGGCCGCAGCCGCTGACATCCACCATCATGAACATGCCCGCCTCGGGCAACAGGCAGCGCAAGCCCTTCACCTTGCTCAAGCGCTCGTACACGACGTCACGGCGGCGCCGGTAAACTTCGCGCATGTCGGCCACGATCTGCGCCTTATGCTCGAATGCGGTCAGTGCCGCCTCCTGGATAAACCCAGGCAGGCCATACAGCATGCATAGCGCGAGCCGGCCGAGATGACCGATCAGCTCCGCGGGTCCAATGGCCCAGCCCACTCGCCAACCCGCCATCGCGTGCGATTTCGACAGGCTGGCGATAGTCACGGTTCGTTCGGCCATGCCCTCGAGCGACGCAATGCTCACATGCTCGCGTTCGAACGTCAGGTCGGCATAGACCTCGTCGGATAGCACCCATAGGTCGTGCTGGCGAGCCAGTTGACCGATGCGTTCCAGATCGGCACGCGGCATCACGACGCCGGTCGGGTTACACGGCGTGGCGAAGAAAATCGCTTTGGTACGCGGCGTAACCGCCGCTTCGAGCGCGTCGCAATCCAGATGAAAACCACGCGACGGATCGAGCGGCACCGGCACAAGCGTGGCGCCCGAGGCTCGCACGCACGCTTCGTAGGTCAGATACAGCGGCTCCGGCACGATGACCTCGTCACCGGCCTCGCACAGGCAAAGCGAAGCGGCGAAGATGCCGTTCTGCGCACCGGCACACAGCATCACGTTTTCCGCGCTCACCGCACGGCCGGTCGTGCGCGTATGCTCGCGCGCAATCGCGGCACGCAAGGGCTCACGCCCGACCACCGCGGTGTAGTGGGTATCGCCATCGCGCAACGCGTCGACCGCCCGCTCGACGATCGGCTCCGGCGTCGCGAAGTCAGGATCGCCCACGCTCAGCACGATCACATCCTCGCCTCTTGCCCGCGCCTGCTGCGCGGCATGGTGAATCTCCCACGCAGACGTGCGCTTGCCCTGCAGGCGCTCGACCAGACTTGAATACTTCATCCACCCACTCCTCTCGGTACAGACAGCGGGACTGCGCCGCTGTCCTACCCCGTTGTAGCAGTGTGCCGGGCGTGCCGGTACACGATGTTCAAGACATTACCCATAGACGCTTGCAGCTGCGGCAAGGACGCCGCCTTGAGGGCCGCGCATGCACGTGCTGCAACCGCGCGTCGGCGACGCGCGGTCCGGCCATCAATGTAATGGGGAGCGGGCGAAACGTCCACCGTTACGAGGAACGTTCGGAGGATAAACCTGTGGGGGGCGGGAAGTTTTATGCGGGCGGCATGCGCCGCCCGCGTGGGTTGCAGATCGCCGCTTAAACCTGCCGGCGCAACTCAGCCGGCGGCACCTTCATCAAGTGCCGGTATTTCGCCACGGTGCGGCGCGCGACCAGCACGCCCTGCTCGGCCAGCATGCGCGCGAGCGAAACGTCCGAGAGCGGATCGTTGGTGTTTTCCGCGGCAATCATTTCCTTGAGCAGCGCGCGCACGGCCGCGGCCGAACAGGTGCCGCCGCTTTCAGTGCCCAGCTCGCGCGGGAAGAAATGCTTGAATTCGAAAATGCCGCGCGGCGTTGCCATGTACTTGTTGCCCGTCGCGCGGGAGATGGTGGATTCATGCAGGCCGAGTTCCTCGGCCACATCACGCAGCACCATTGGCTTGAGCGCGATTTCGCCGTATTGGAAGAAGGCCTTCTGGTGCGCGACGATGCATTCGGCCACGCGCTGGATCGTGTCGAAACGCTGTTGTGCGTTGCGGATCAACCAGCGGGCCTCCTGCAGTTGCTGCGCGAGCGGCGAACGGCTGGCACCGGCGGACTGCGCAAACAGCTCCGCGTACATGCGATGGATGCGCGCGCGCGGCTGGACGGCCGGGTTGATATTGACGATCCATTTATTGCGCACCTGGCGCACGATCACGTCCGGCACAACATAGTTGTCCTCCGTGCGGCCATAGAAATTGCCGGGCTTCGGGTCGAGCTTGCGCACCAGCGCGCAGGCCACGCGCAATTCATCTGCCGAGCAGCCAATCTGCTTTTGCAGTTCAGCCTGCTCGCGGCGTGCCAGACGTTCGAGATGATGCTCGACAATCTGCAGTGCCACCTCGCGGCCCGGCACATCGTCGGGCATGGCGTGGAGTTGCAGCGCGAGGCACTCGGAGAGCGTACGTGCGCCGACTCCGGGACGGTCCAGCGCCTGAACCAGGCGCAGCGCCACCAGCAGTTCGTCTTCCGTCAATGCGGGCTCGAGGTCGACGATTGCGGCCAGATCGGCCAGGTCCTGGCGCAGGTAGCCGTCGTCGTCGAGCGCTTCGATCACGAAACGCGCGACCTCACGGTCGCGCTGGTCGAGCCGATAGAGCCGTAATGCGTCGTGCAACTGTTCACGCAGTGTGGGCTGTGCGCGGGCCCAGTCGGCCGGATCGCTGCCTTCAGAATCGCCGCTCTGGCGCGACGAACTGCGGCTAAACGAGTCTCCAGAGTATTCGCTGCTCGAATAGTCACCAGAGTCGCTGGAGTAGTCGCCGGATGATTCATCCTGACCCACGCTCTCGCGCGTGTCGGAGGCCGCGGCGTCCAGCATCGTGTCGGCTTCGCCCGCGATGGCGGTTTCACCGGCCACTGCCTGGGTGCCGTCGGCGCCTGTCGAAGAAGTTGCGAGCGCAACATCTTCGGTGTCGGTGGCGTCGTATTCGAGGAACGGATTCGTGTCGAGGGCAGTACGCAACTCCTGCTGGAACTCGAGGGACGACAACTGCAACAGCCGCACCGACTGCTGCAACCGCGGTGTCAGTGCAAGCGACTGCCTTGTGCGAAGTTCAATTGAAGGCGGCATTGTAGTGAGGTCCTGTGAACAGTTCGAAAAAGTCGTGTGGCATAAGCGGAGCAACTGCCGTACCAGCTTTCGCAAACTGCTGTTTTTTCTCAGCTTTACTGTTTTTTTCGGGCCTGAGCACGCCGCGCACGAGCGATTCCCGCGCCCGTTTTTACAATCGGCCGGAAAAATGCGGACGGGCTGCAAAGGCCGCCCGACAGAGCGTTGCGGCCCTTTGCTGCGGCGCGCCACGGCGGGCGCATCCGTCGCGCACAGCAAATCCGCCCGCACGCACGTCGCGTTCTCGCCGCGCCGGGAACGCTCCTTGCGAATGAAGTCGTGTGGACGGGTAAACCTCAGACATGTGGTTCACGCGCGAGCAGGTGCCATGGGAATGAATCGTTTATCCGGTGTCGATAACGGACCAGACGGAACCGTAGCGGCAACGATCCCACGCGTGTCATCGGCGACGGGCTTCAGTCGTGATCGACCGCCCAGGTAACAAGACCGCCTCTCTTATCAACAACACGAAGGAGTAGCTTATGAAGACCATCCATTTCATTAAGGCAGCGGGCAGTATTGCCTGCGTCGCGTTCGCCCTGAATGCCGCCGCTCAAACGAGCAACTCCGCTCCGCCTCCCGCGTCCGAAACCGTAGGCCAGCACATCGATGACGGCACAATCACCACGAAAGTGAAAGCTGATCTGCTCAAAGCCAGCAATGTGAAGTCGACCCATATCCACGTGAAGACTCGCAACGGCGTGGTGTGGCTCACGGGCACGGTGCCGAGTTCGGATGACAAGGCAGCGGCTGCAGAAGTTACGCAAAACGTGAACGGCGTACAGACCGTGAAGAACCGCCTGAAAGTGGTCGCCGACTAAACCGGAGCCAGCTTTCGCGGCATCGGCGGCGCCGATGCCCGCATGAACAAGGGGCTGTCCGCATCGCGGACGGCCCCTTTTCTATGGTTATGAGGGTTCGGACGGCGTCGCGCTTTAGTGGCGGCGCCGCGTGTCCTCAGTGAGCTTTAGTTACTTCCTTGCTGCAGCAAACTGATCGCGCAGATCGCGAATCCGATCATGGTTCTGCAGAACGCCCTGAAACTGCTTTTCCACCACGATGCGCACATCGGCCGGCAGATCCTTCTCCAGTGCGTCGTGATAATTCTTTTTCGCTACGTCCTCACCCTTTTCGCAGTCGGCGAGGATCGAGTAGTCAGTGCGTCCGGCGACGGCTGATTTGACGTCGGTCCAACCGCGATGCAGAGCGCCGCTCACCGTGCCGCCGGTTTCCGGCTTGCCGCCGAGCCTCTGTACGACATCCTGCAGTTCACGCGCGCCGCGCGAGCAGTCTTCTGCCCGCGAGACGAAGAGCGTCTTGAGCTGCGCATCGTGCGCATCTTCGGCCGCCTTGCGAAAGCCACGCTCACCGTCCTTCGATGTTTCGACCAGTTCGTTCAATACACTCGTCACGTTGGTAGACATTTGCAATCCTCCGGGTTTCGTGGTTCATCAAATCCGCTGCCGGCGGCAGCGACTCACCTTTTATCCCGCATGCCGCGTGCCTGGAACGCCCGCCCTTTGACGTACCGACGCGGCTGCCAGAAACGTTCGTTAGTACCTTGCACGTGCGGCCTCGGCACGTATGGTTTTGGCAAAGTTACCCGGCAACGGTAAATGTTTGCTAGGTCACAGGCTCGCCCAAGCCCCGCGAGGCTCGCTCAAACCGGCCGGGCGCGCGCCTCACCGCCCTCCCTCGGGGCTTCGAGCCAATGGCACGGTTGTTGCTGAATTTGTGCTGCCCACCACAGTGCGGACGGTTGCCGAGCGACTGGACACACTCACATCGAAAACCAATGGGCATGCAACATCGACAGAGGGAGCTCATCATGAAGAAGATCAGGAGAGCAGAGTTTTTGCTGGCTGTGGCGATTGTCACGTCCTCCGCGGTGATGCAGGTCCGCGAGTATGTGTTGAAGGCCGCGCCGCACGATGCCATACCGATGCTGTCTTGCGACACCCCGCATCAAGGCCTTTCACCCGCGGCCTGCGCAGCCATGCGCGGCCAGCGTCCCGCGGATGGCGCGGCTCATCCGCAACAATCGGCCCTGCGTATCTGGGTTTAAGGCCTGTAGAGGCGGATTCACGGTTTGGCGCGCGGCGACCGCATCCACGGGCCGCCGCATTTTTTATGCGTCGGCCTATGGCAGACCGACGTCGCGCCCAAACGATCGCACGTCCGCTCAGGCGTGCTTTTCGTTGAGCTCAGGGATGGTTTCCGGCGGGCGGGTCGGGTCGAAGTCGGCCCAACGGCCTTGCTGCCAGCGGCCGGTAGCGCGTTCGATCGCCGTGCCGCCGGCGTCGCGCAAGATACGGCCTGCGTCGTACTGGCTGCCCGGCGAGACATGCACCGCCACCAGCACGCCCGAATCGCGCGTCTCGCCATCCTGCGCAGTGCGCCGGCTTAACCTGCCGCCTTCACGCGTGTGAGACATGGCGCCGACTAGCGAACCGATATACGCACCCACCCCGGCCGCGATGACCGACACCAGCAGTGGAGCGGAAAACAGCGTAAAGATGCCGACACCTACTGCCGCCCCCACTACGGCGCCGATCGTCACCCCCTTACCTGCGCCTTTGGGCGCCTCGGTGGCGCCGGCATCCGTGCCGGTATCGCCGCCGATCGGATAGCGTGCATGTTGTCCGGTCGGATTGACAAAGAACAGCGTGACATCCTCTTCGACGAATCCGCTGTTGAAAAGTCGTTGTGCGGCGGCTTCAGCCGCCGGAAACGTCGTAAAACGCGCAGCGACGATGAGCGACATAAGACCTCCTTTCATCGCGAAAAATGGTTGTGGACACATCCATGACTAGCGGCGACCTGGCTCCATTCCTTCGACCCGGAACAGTCCGCTGTGCAGCACCACGCCGCCTCCGTCGTTCCGGTCGAGTTCTTCGGCACATACCGAACGGATCCGGCCACGGCCCTGTTCGAATGCCTTAAGCAGTACCTCTTCCAGCGCAGACTGCGCGCCGAAATGATCCTCCAGCGCCTCGGCCGTGATCGCGCAGAGAACCGGTTCGCCGTCGACCTGGGCCATGAACTGCACGGTCAGGCTCGACCCGTTGAAGCCCGGCGTGTCGTCAGGGAAAGTAATGCGCATGGTGGCGTCCTCATAGGCCGGGCGCGGCAGAATCGCGTTCATGATGCCGCCGGCCCGAGTGTCTTCAGGTGCAGATCGCCCGGTCCAATGGCTGCGACCATCGCTTGTACGGAATACCGGAATCTCATGCACTTTCTCCCAGGTCAATGTGCCTGCTGTGGGCTTATGCTGCCTTGCGCTTCGTCAGTTGCGCGATCAACGTTCTGTTGAAGGCGGGCAGATCGTCAGGCTTACGGCTGGTGATGAAGTTGTCGTCTTCGACCACTTCCTGATCGACCCAAGTGCCGCCGGCGTTGCGAATGTCGTCCTGCAGGCTGGGCCAGCTCGTCACGGTGCGGCCCTTCATAATGCCGGCGGACACCGGCAGCCATGCGCCGTGGCAGATCACCGCGATCGGCTTGTGCGCTTGATTGGCGGCCTTGACGAAGGCCTGCGCCTGCGGCAACAGACGAATCGCGTCGCCATTTACTACGCCGCCGGGCAATACGACAGCGTCATATTCGGCTGCCGTTGCCTTGTCGAACGTCGTGTCGACCTCGACCGCATCGCCCTTGTCGACGTGCTTGAAGCCCTGGATTTTCCCAGGCTTTGCCGAAATCACATGAACGGTCGCGCCTTCTGCGGTCAGCGCGCGCTTCGGTTCCACCAGTTCAGCCTGCTCGAAACCGTCGAGTGCGAGGACTGCTACCTTGCAGCCCTGTAGTGAGTTAGCCATGCGTACTTCTCCTTTGCGAGCGTGAAAGTGGATTCAACTGGCGCTACACCTGGCATCGCCTTGAACTCGCTTTCGGCTCCATTCAAACAGCTAGCGAGCAAAAGCCATGCCCGTGCAACGTCAGGCTTTGTCTGCGTCCGGGTCATCGGGCGCAAACGGCCCGTCGACGCGGTCCGGTTCAATGTCCGCGTCGGCTAAAAGGTTGGCGTCGCCGTCGGCGGACGCCCGTTCGCCGGTGCCGTGGCGGTCCGTGTCGCTGCCCAGTTCGGCATCGCCCGTTTCCAGCGCGTGATTGTCGAGTTCCGAGTCGACATCGAAGACATGGCGCCGGGCGCCAGCTGTGTCGCTGCCGCTGTCGGACGAGTCGCTCGGGCCTAACGCGCCGGTCGTGCCGACGGTTTCGCGAACCTGGTGTTGAGGTTCGTCGTCGGGATTCAGTGTGCTCATTTCGGCCTCCGTGGGTTTTCTGCACCTGCACCGAAGCGCCGCAAGGAGCGTTCCGCGTGCCGGCAGACGTGCACCGCAAAAGCTGCAACAGCGCGTGCAACGGTGGCCGCGGTCTGACATCACCGGACTTCGCCGGACACCACCGCGAATCGCAGGTATTGCCAGGTATCACCCTTGCTAGATGCTCACTGCGATGACCAGTAAGCCGCTGCGGACAAGCGTGGCCGCCTGCGCATCCCTTTTTCACCGTGACCAGCATCGATTACCGCCGAACATGACCGCCTCGACACGATCGACCCGACGCCCATCAGCCACCGCAGACGCGGTGGCGACGCATGCCACCATGCCGGGCGGTTTGCGCCACGCCGACGACACGCGTCCCGGCTACACGCGCAAGCCGCTCAAAGACGGCTTCGCGTATTTCGATGTGGCGGGCACACGTATCGACGATGCCGATGAAATTGCCCGCATCAACGCCCTTGCCATTCCGCCCGCCTACATTGATGTCTGGATCTGCCCGGACTCACGTGGGCATTTGCAGGCAACCGGCCGCGATGCACGCGGGCGCAAGCAATACCGCTATCACCCGCTCTGGCGCGATACCCGCGATGCCGACAAGTTCGAGCGCCTCGCTGCGTTCGGCCGGGCATTGCCGAAAATCCGCGCGCGCGTGACACGCGACCTGAAGCTTCACGGCATGCCTTGCGACAAGGTGGTCGCCGCGATCGTGCAATTGCTCGACTCGACGCTCATCCGGGTCGGCAGCGTCGAATACGCACGCGACAACCAGTCATACGGATTGACCACGCTGCGTAAAAAGCACCTGAAAGTCGAAGCGGGCCGCGTGCGCTTCCGGTTTCGCGGCAAGAGCGGCATCGAGCACGACGTGACCATCGACCAGCCGCGCGTGAAGCGCATCGTGCTGCGCTGCGCCGAGTTGCCAGGACACGACCTGTTCCAGTATCTCGACGATGACGGCACACGCCACACGGTCGGCTCAGCGGACATCAACGACTACCTGAAACGCGCGAGCGACGCCGATTTCACCGCCAAGGACTACCGCACGTGGGCCGGCAGCGTCTACGCGTTCGCCGCGTTGCGACGGCTGCTCTGCGCCAACGCAGCGGAAGCGCGACGGCACATCGTCGCGACGGTCAAGGAAGTGGCTGCGTTGTTGCGTAATACGCCCGCCGTATGCCGGCGCTGCTATATCCACCCGGCTGTGATCGCCGCGTTCGAGGCAGATGCGTTGCAAGGCCTCGCCGATTGCAGGCCGCGTCGCGGCCTGCGGGTCGACGAAGCGGCCTTCGCCAGCCTGCTCGCCAGCACTGCGAAACAGGCGGCAAGACAAGCGGCCAACGACGCACGCAGGCGCCGCCAGTCCAGCCGCCCCACCCGTTCCCTCGCGCGCGGCAGCGCCGCTGCCACGGATGCTCCGAGCGATGAACGACTCACAGCACTCCTGAGTCAATCTCGCGCCATGAGAAAGTCCTCCAGCACGCCAGGCGCTACACGCGGAACGCGTGTGCGCAACTCCGCCGGCACGGCGCCGAGGCAGAGCGGGCAAACGGGGACGTGACGCAGGCGGTCTGCAGCGCGCCGGTTGCAACCGAGGCCTGCGGCCGGCGGCGCGCGCTTCGCAGCGCGTTGGACTACGCGTGCGTCTCCACCCAATGGGCGGAAAGCGCCGCCCGACGCAGCCCCGCGAAAGGCGGCTCGCGCAGCATCGACTCTCCTCCCTGTCCTAAACTCCGCGCACACGCTCGGCCACAAAGGTGCACCATAACCATTCGTCGCTTTCCAGTTTTTCGCGTTACTACCACCCGTTTCCGGAGGAACACCATGCGCATTGAAACCGCCTTCCTTTTCGACCTCGACGGCACGCTGGTCGACAGCGTGTATCAGCACGTCCTTGCGTGGAAACAGGCGCTGGATCACGAGGGAATCGAACTGTCGGTATGGCGCATTCATCGCAAGATCGGCATGAGCGGTGGGCTGTTTGCCGATCAGTTGCTACGCGAGACTCACAGCAAGATGAGCGCCGAGCTCATCGATCGGTTGCGGCAGGCGCACGCCGCGGCCTATCGGGGCCTGGGCAGCCAGGTGCGGCCGCTACCCGGCGCGCGCGAACTGCTTGCCGCGCTGACCGAGAGCGGCACCCGCTGGGCCATCGCCACGAGCGGCCGGATGGAAACCGCCGCGGTGAATCTCGCGGCGCTTGGGGTAGATCCTGAGAAGGCGGTGGTCGTGACCCGCGACGACGTAAAGTATGCGAAGCCCGACCCCGATCTGTTCATTGCCGCGGCCCATCGCCTCGGTGCGCCGATCGAACAAAGCATCGTGGTCGGCGACAGCATCTGGGACATGCTCGCCGCGCAGCGCTGCCGTGCCTTGGGCGTCGGCCTGCTGTCGGGCGGCTACGGCCAGGACGAACTCGAGCGCGCCGGCGCCCTGCGCGTCTACGAAGATCCTGCCGATTTGCTACTGCACCTCGACGAGGTCGCCGCCCGCCCCTGATGTATCGCTGCCCGACGGCGTGAACCGCCGGCCGGCACCCTACGGTATCAGGTGCCGCGCGCCTACCAAGGGCTGCAGGGCGCGATGACCAGCATCGCGATATCGGTCGCAACAAGGCCGAGCATGAACATGGTGCTGGACATCGCGCAGATCCGCGACAGGAACCAGTCGCGCTCGGCACGTGTGCCTCTCAGCGCCGACGGAAAGCGCCATGGGATGCGCGCGGTGCGCCACAGGTTGCGCCATGCCACAAAGGCGCCTGCGCTGCCGAAGACCAGACAGACGAGACTCGCGACGGCGACGGTGGCCGGCGTCCACGGCATGGCGTGCACAACGAACAGCGGGCCGCCCACCGTGCAAGGCCCGCCGAGAACCATTTCCGCGATGCCCACCTGGGCGAGCCACGCGAGCGGAGCCAACAGTAGCGCGATCAGGATCTGCAGGCCGCTGACCTGCTGCGCGCTGGACTGCGACGCGCTCGCCTCCTGCGGCGGTTCTGGCTCGCGCGCCACGGCGCCGCCGGTCTGCGGTGGAGTGCCGGGGCCACGACCCTCACCAGGCCCGGGGCCGTGGCGCGGCGGGGCGCGCGAGTTGAGTCTGTCCGCGGTCATGCTGATTCCGATAAAGATGCTGGGAGTTCACTGGGATGTCGCCACTGCCACGGCTCGCGAGTGGCGCCGAGACCTATCGGAGCGCAGCGCAGGCCTGTTCAAGCGGGTTCGCGGCGTGTGCGCGCACTGGCTGGCTATCCGCCGTGTGCAATGCAGCAAGAAATGGGCCGAATTCGCAAGCGGTTGAATAAACCCGCTACAAAACCGTTGCGACGGCGTCGTATCGTCCCACACGCCCGGTCCTGAGGCCCGCAGCGCGCAAGAATTGCAATCGTGCTGACGCTTTTTACGCGTCTTTCTGCGCGGAGCAACGCTGAATCGGGCGGGTTAGATACCGCGGCCAGGCCGCACGCGGCAAGCTCGCATCCAGACACCGCCGTTCAGGCGCCACATCACCGAAGGAACAGCCATTGCTGTAATCACGGGACGCATCCATCGATCCAAAGGGAGACCCATCATGAGCATGCTCAACGAAACGCAAACCCGCACCGGCGCTGGGGCCAAGATCGTCGGCAAAGGCACCGAGACAGCAGAAGGACCGGGACCGGACGTGATGGCGGCCGCTACGCTCGACGGCAACAAGGTTCTCAGCAGCGACGGCGACGACGTTGGCAAGGTCAAGGACATCATGCTCGACGTGCGCTCCGGACGGATCGCGTACGCCGTGCTGTCGAGCGGCGGCTTCCTCGGCATCGGCGACAAGCTGCTCGCGATCCCCTGGCATGCGCTGACGCTCGATACTGAGCGCAAGTGCTTCCAGCTCGCCATGTCGTCGGAGCGCATCAAGAACGCCCCCGGCTTCGACAAGGACCACTGGCCGTCGATGGCCGATCAAACCTGGGCCACCTCCGTTCACCAGTACTACGGCAGCGAACCGTACTGGGGGCGTGACGATCTCGGCGTCGGCGCGATTCCTCCCGGCAGTTCGGATGCTCCGGAAGCCGGCGGCGTCAAGTTGTAAGGACGCCTCTGCGGCGGCGCGTCTGCAAAGACACATCTGCGATGGCGCGTCGGTGACGGCGCGCTTCTCTTCATTTACGAACGAGGCAAGCCATGGTGAGCAAAAAGCCGAAGCGCCCGGTCGCGCGTGGCAAGTCAGGACGACCACCACGCCAGCGTCACGCCCGGGCCAATGCGAGCCACGCCGCCAAAACGAGCAGCGGCAAACGGGCGACGCGTTCGAACCGGTGGTCGCACCATGTCATGGAAACCAGCGACGCGATGGACATCGAATCTGATATCTTCAAGACCGGTAGCGCGGAGTCCATCGCCGAATCGCTGAAGCGCTCTTCCACCCATAGCCGCCGCCGTAAGGGCACACCGTTCCAGTCGGCCATGTCGATGCTCAATTTCTATATCAACCGCGCCGGCCGGAATCTGCCGAAAACGCGCCGCGCCACGCTGGAGCAGGCCAAGCGCAAGCTGCGCATCGCCTTCGGCCGCGCGCCGTAGAAGCGGCCCGCGCCTCTTTGCCAGCCCATGCACGATACCGAAACCCTCTGGTTCCTGATTGTCGGCGGCGTGCTCGTGTTCATGGGCATCGCTGCGACCACCTTCCGGCGGCTGCCCGTCAGCGCCGCCATGTTCTATCTGGCGATCGGCTACGCCCTCGGTCCCGCCTGTCTGAATCTGTTGCATCTGGATCTCGCCGGCGACGCGCATCTGCTGCGCATCGTGACGGAGATCGCCTTGCTGGTCTCGCTGTTCGCCATCGGTTTGCGCTTGCGCGTTCCGGTGTTCGACGCGCTATGGTGGCTGCCGTTGCGACTCGGCGTGCCGGCCATGTTGCTGACGATCGCGTTGCTGATGCTGTTCGGCGTCTACGGATTGCGGCTCGCCTGGGGGCCGGCCCTGCTGCTGGCAGCGATTCTCGCCCCCACCGATCCCGTCCTCGCCCACGATGTCCAGGTGCACGATCCTGGCGATCGCGACGTCTTGCGTTTCGCGCTTTCCGGCGAAGGCGGCCTGAACGATGGCATCGCGCTGCCCTTTGCGATGCTAGGCCTCACGCTGTGCGCCGCGCCGCTCGCCTCCGCTGATACGTTCCTGACGTGGCGTTCTGTCGGCGGGGTGCTCTGGGGCATAGCCGGCGGGGTCGCGATTGGCGCCCTGCTGGGCTGGGCCACGACGCACGCGGTCACCTGGCTGCGCACGCGTCATGCGCAGGCACTCGGCCTTGAGGGCTTCTTTGCGTTGGGCCTCATCGAACTGTCGTTCGGCTGCGCACAAATCGCCCACACCTACGGCTTCCTCGCGGTATTCGCGGCCGGCGTCGCCATGCGGCGCGTCGAACACAAAGCAAGCGGCGAGCGCTCGCCGCGCAGCACGATCGGCACCGTCGATTCGGAAGACGTAACCGCGACAGCCGCGGATCCGGACAAGGCCCACGCGTATATGGCCGAGTCAGTGCTGGGCTTCACGATCGAGCTCGAGCGAATCGCCGAAGTCGTCATCATGACGATGATCGGCAACGTGCTGGCGAACCTGCACGTACCGTTTTTCACGTGGTCAAGTGCCGCGCTGATCGTGGTGCTGTTCCTGCTGATCAGGCCGGCCGCGGTCGAACTGTCGTTGCTCGGCTCGCAGGCGTCGCACGCGCAACGCCGCCTGATGAGCTGGTTCGGTATTCGCGGCATTGGTTCGTTTTACTACCTCGCCTATGCACTCGAGAAGGGCCCCGCAGCGACGATTCTGCCGCTGCTGCCGCTCGCGCTCGCGGTCGTGACAGGCTCGGTCGTGGTGCACGGAGTCTCGGCGACGCCGTTGATGAACTGGTATCACCACGGACGTCATCCGCAGCCTTGAAGGCAAGGCGCGCTGGCGCACCCTGTACCCGCCGTGCTCCCACGCAAGTCGATAGAATATGGGGTTCCCTTCAGTGCATCACCACGTGAAAACGCCCCCCATCGACACCATGACGGAATCCTCCCAAGCCCGCCGCGCTGAGCGGATGAGCGCCGCGAATTCGCTGTTCGCATTCCTGAAATCGCTGCCGCTACCTGACCGCCTGATTGAAGGCTGTGTCATGGCGCTGCAGGCGGTCGCGGGCGCCAGCATTGCCTTTCTGCTCGCTAGCCACCTCCACGCCGAGCAGCCGTTCTGGTCCGCGATCACCGCCATCGCGGTCAGTCAGCACAGCTATGTCGACACGCGCAAACTGTCGTTTGACCAGTTCATTGGTGCGATGGTCGGCGGCATATGCGGACTCGCCGGCGCCGTGCTCGGCGGCGAGCATTTCCTTGCCTATATGGTGACGGTCGCGGTCGCGATCATCATCTGCTGGGGCGCAAATATCGGCAGCGCGGCGCGCCTTGGCGGCATTACCGCCACGATCGTGTTGCTGGTGCCACGCATGGGACCGGCATGGGAAGTCGCGCTGGAGCGCCTGGGCCAGGTCACGCTAGGGACGGTGTGCGCGTTGATGATCTGCGCGCTGATTCACGTGATCGAGCAGCGCTGGTTCGGCAAGACGTAGCCCGCCTAAACACCCCGGCTTGGCCCGTCGGTCGGCGGGTTAGCACAGTAACTCTGCAGCGTCGACGCTGTGACTTCCACGCCTGGGAAGTCAAGGAGCAGCGGTCGGCGCGGCGGCGGCTTCGCGCCGCCGGCGCCTCCCCTCTCAGGCCATCGCAGCGGCCTTACTTCACTGAACGATGACGGCTCTGCTCCAGCTGGTTCCGGCGCGGCTCACACTGACGCTCCAGCATCCAGCCCGGATACTCGGAAGGCAACGCGCTGACCGCGTCGAGCTTCGCCAGCTCATCCGCGCTCAGTTCCACCTTGGTGGCGGCGATATTGTCGTCGAGCTGTTCGACTTTCTTCGCGCCGACAATCACCGTCGTCACCTCGCGCTGATGCAGCAGCCATGACAGCGCGATTTGCGCCACCGACACGCCTTTCGCCTCGGCGATGCCGCGCATGACATCGATACAGTCGTAGGCGCGCTCGCGGTTCACCGGCGGGAAATCAAACGTGGTGCGGCGGCTGCCGCTCTCGCCCTGCTGCTCGCGGCTGTACTTGCCGCTCAGCAGCCCGCCTGCCAGCGGACTCCACACCATCAGCCCGAGCCCTTCGCTCTGGAGCATCGGCACCAGTTCGCGCTCGAGGTCGCGGCCCGCGAGCGTGTAATACGCCTGCAACGTTTCGAAGCGCGCGAGGCCGTGCCGCTCGGCGATACCGAGTGCCTTGACGATCTGCCACGCGGCCCAGTTCGAGACCCCAACATAGCGGACGTGGCCGTGCTGAACCAGCGTATCGAGCGCGCGCACCGTTTCTTCGATCGGCGTGGCGGGATCGAAGCCATGAATCTGGTACAGGTCAATGTGATCGAGTTGCAGGCGTTTAAGGCTCGCCTTGATCCCGTCCATGATGTGATAGCGCGAGGCACCGCGCGTGTTGGCGGATTCCGCCGTCGCGCCAAAGACCTTGGTGGCGACCACCACGTGGTCGCGCGGCACCTTGAGGTTTTTCAGCGCGAGGCCGGTGATCTGCTCGGACAGGCCTTGCGAGTAGACATCGGCGGTGTCGATGAAGTTGATGCCGGCATCGATCGCGCGGCCAACGAGACGCTCCGCATCCGCCTGCTGCAGATCGCCGATCTGCCGCCAGATGCCTTCGCCGCCGCCGAAGGTCATTGTGCCAAGACAAAGTTCAGAAACAAACAGGCCCGTTCGGCCTAGCTGGTTATAACGCATCGTGAGGCTCTCCGGCTGGGTGAGGAATCCAATGAGAATACTGCACAGGAAGAAATCCAGCAGCCGGGCTGCCAAGGTTGAAGTTGCCGCGGGTTAAGGTGCTCGGTATCGCTTACGCGGGCCCGGCAATAGCTACTCATCGCAGTGGGAAAGCCCGCAAAATCTGCCGCTTGCGCCGTGGTGATCCACGTGGCGCGCCGCGCAAAAACCTGCGAGACTGGACTCTGACTCCTCATCCGGCGCGTCACGCGTCGCCCCTCTGGATATGGTCCGTCGCGCCCCCATCTACGGCAGCATGACTTCCGCCTCTTCCTCGAGCGGCGTGCTGGATGACTTTCATCCGGCGGTCGCCAGCTGGTTCCTGAAAACGTTTCCGGCGCCCACCGACGCCCAGACCGCCGCATGGCCACTCATCCGCAGCGGCCGCTCGACCCTGGTCGCCGCACCGACCGGCTCCGGCAAGACGCTGACCGCGTTTCTATCCGCGCTCGACGACCTCGTTCAGCAAGGCCTCGCCAACGGCGGCGGGCTGCCGGACGAAACGCTCGTGGTCTACGTGTCGCCGCTCAAGGCACTCTCCAACGACATCCGTCTCAACCTGCAAGTGCCGCTGGAAGGTATCGCCGCCGAACTCGCGCAGCGCGGCCTGCCGCCGCTCGACATCCGCACCGCTGTACGCACGGGCGACACCACGCAGCAGGAGCGCAACGCGCTGAAGAAACGCGCGCCGCATATTCTCGTGACGACGCCGGAGTCGCTGTATGTATTGCTCGGCTCGGACTCGGGCCGCCGCATGCTGGCCACCACGCGCACCGTGATCGTCGACGAAATTCATGCGCTTGCAGGCAGCAAGCGCGGCAGTCACCTCGCGCTTAGTCTCGAACGCCTCGACGCGCTCTGCGGCCGGCACCTGCCGCGCATCGGCCTGTCCGCCACGCAAAAGCCTATCGAGGCCGTGGCACGTTTTCTGGTGGGCGGCGCAAGCGTCACGAGCGAAGCGCCTGTTGACTGCGCGATCGTCGACGTTGGTCATGTGCGCGAACGCGACCTCGCGCTGGAGATTCCGCCAGTGCCGCTCGAAGCGGTGATGCCCAACGAAGTCTGGGAGCTGGTCTATAACCGGCTCGCCGAACTGATCGCCCAGCATCGCACCACACTAATTTTCGTCAACACGCGGCGCATGGCCGAGCGGGCCGCGCGTCATCTCACCGAGCGCCTCGGCAAGGAAGCGGTCGCGGCGCACCATGGCAGCCTCGCCAAGGAACACCGCTTCGACGCCGAGCAGCGCCTCAAGCGCGGCGAGCTAAGCGTGCTGATCGCCACCGCCTCGCTGGAGCTGGGCATTGATATCGGCGATGTGGATCTGGTCTGCCAGTTGGGCTCGCCACGCGCGATTGCTCCGTTTTTGCAGCGCGTCGGGCGCTCCGGGCATCACGTGGGCGGCATGCCGAAGGGGCGTCTATTCCCCAACTCGCGTGACGACCTGATCGAATGCGCCGCCTTGCTCGATTGCGTGCGGCGCGGCGAGCTCGACGCGCTGCAGATACCGCGCGCGCCGCTCGACGTGCTGGCCCAGCAGATCGTCGCAGAGGTTTCGAGCGCCGAGTGGAGCGAGGATGCCCTGTTCGACCTGATGCGGCGCGCCGCCCCCTACGCCGAGCTGGAGCGCGATCAGTACGACGCCGTGCTGCGCATGCTTGCCGAAGGCTATACCAGCCGTCACGGCCCGCGCGGCGCGTATCTGCATCGCGACGCGGTCAGCGGCACGCTGCGCGGCAGGCGCGGCGGCAAGCTGGTGGCGGTGACCTCGGGCGGCACGATTCCCGAGAACGCGGACTACGCGGTGATCCTCGAACCGCAGGCGGTGAATATCGGCACGGTCAACGAGGACTTCGCCGTCGAGAGTCTGGCGGGCGATGTCTTTCAGCTTGGCAATGCGTCGTACCGCATCCAGCGCGTCGAAGCGGGCCGCGTGCGGGTGGAAGATGCGCAAGGGCAGCCGCCCAATATTCCGTTCTGGCTGGGCGAGGCGCCAGGGCGCAGCGATGAACTGTCGTTGGGTGTCGCGCGCCTGCGGGCGCAGATCGATCAGTTGCTCGAGGACGATGGGGTCGTGGCAACCACGACAGCCACGACATTGGAAAGTGAATCACGAGTGTCTCGAGCCAGCGCTACCCCACGGCGCGCGGCACGCCGCGAGCGAGCGCTTGCCGTCGTCGATGCGTCCGCCGCGCCCGATGCCGACCAGGGCGAGTCGGTCATCAACGCTCCCCCGGTCTTGGCGTCGGAGCTTAAAACCCCGCTCGCCGCCACCGCTGCGTCCCTTGCCCCGGCCCCCACGAACGCGCCAAGGCTCGAACGGGCCATCCATTGGCTGACCTCAACGCTCGGTCTTGACGAAGCTGCCGCGCGTCAGATTGTCGAATACCTCGCGCGCGCCCGCGCCGCCCTGAGCGCGCTGCCGACGCAAAACACCCTGGTGATGGAGCGCTTCTTCGACGAATCGGGCGGCACGCAACTCGTGATTCACGCGCCGTTCGGCAGCCGCGTCAATCGAGCGTGGGGCCTTGCGCTACGCAAGCGCTTTTGCCGCACCTTCAATTTCGAATTGCAGGCCGCCGCAACGGAAGACGCCATCATCCTCTCGCTGACCGGCAGCCATAGCTTCGCGCTCGATGAGGTGTGGCGCTACCTGCACTCGAATACCGCCGAGCATCTGCTGATCCAGGCGCTGCTCGACGCGCCCCTCTTCGGTGTGCGCTGGCGCTGGAACGCGACCACCTCGCTTGCGCTACCGCGCTACAGCGGCGGCCGCAAAACGGCACCTCAACTGCAGCGGATGCGTAGCGAGGATCTGCTGGCAGCGGTGTTTCCCGATCAGGCGGCATGCCTCGAGAACATCGTCGGCGAGCGTGAACTGCCGCATCATCCGCTCGTCGATCAGACCGTCGACGACTGCCTGCACGAAGCTATGGACACCGAAGGGTGGCTGAGCCTGCTGCGCCGAATCGAGCAGGGCGAGGTGAAACTGGTGACGCGCGAGTTGCCGGCGCCATCGCCGCTCGCCGCCGAGATTCTGACCGCCAAGCCCTACGCCTATCTCGACGACGCGCCGATCGAAGAGCGCCGCACCCAAGCCGTGCTGAACCGGCGCTGGTCCGATCCCGCCTCGTCGGACGACCTCGGCGCGCTCGACGCGGACGCAATTGCCGGCGTGTGCGAGGAAGCCTGGCCGCAGCCGCGCAGCCTCGATGAGATGCACGAAGCTCTGACCGGTCTTGCATGCATCAGCGAGACCGAGGCGCAACACAATCCCGACTGGCCGGCGTGGCTGGCGGCGCTCGCCCAGGCGGGCCGCGCCACCCGGCTGCGCAGCGCAGGCGGCGCCGCCCTCTGGCTTCCGGCCGAACGCCTGACGTGCCTGCGTGCGATCTACCCGGATGCCTCGTTCGAGCCACCCATCGTCGCCCCCAAAGGTTTTACCGAACCATGGAGCGACGACGAAACGCTCGTCGACGTTATCCGTGCCCGGCTCACGGGATTCGGTCCGCTGCCGGCGGCGGCCATTGCCGATGCACTCGCTCTGCCGGCTGCCGCTGTGGAGCGCGCGTTGACGGCGCTCGAAGCACAAGGCTACGTGATGCGCGGCCGCTTCACGCCAGGCGCGCCTACCGAGGAATGGTGCGAACGCCACCTGCTGGCGCGGATTCACCGCTATACCGTGCGACGCTTGCGGCGGGAAATCGAACCGGTCGAGCGGCACGATTTCATGCGCTTCCTGTTCGAGTGGCAACACTTGACACCCGGTACGCGCGGCGAAGGACGCGACGCCCTCGCAGCCGTGCTCGACCAGATGGCGGGTTTCGAGGCGGCAGCGGCGGCCTGGGAGGAAGACATCTTGCCGGCCCGGCTCAAGGATTATTCAATTACTTCGCTGGACGAACTGTGTCGGTCCGGCAAACTGGTGTGGACGCGCTTGACCGAACGCGCCCACACTGCTGCCGCGCCGGTGCGCAGCACACCCATCGTCTTATTGCCGCGCCGTGACATTGGCCTATGGAGCGCGTTGATCGATCAAGGCGAAGCACCCAGATTGTCGCCACGCGCACAAAGCGTTTTTGACGCGCTCACGCAACACGGCGCCATGTTCTTCGACGAACTGCTAGGCGATACGCGGCTCCTCGGTATAGAACTGGAGAATGCGCTGGGCGAACTGGTGGCTGCGGGGCTCGTGAACTCCGACAGTTTCGCCGGCTTGCGCGCGTTGCTGAAACCCGTCGCGAAGCGCCAGGCGCATCACAACAGCCGGCGGCGACGCGGCGGCGTACTGATCGGCGGCATGGACGACGCCGGCCGATGGGCGCTGGTCAGGCGGCGCAGTGCGGTTGCGGCAAGCGAAGACGCGAGCCCGGTGCCGCCGGCAGGTCGTGCGCCGCTGCTTGCGCCCGAGGTACTCGAACACCTGGTGATGACCTTGTTGCGCCGCTATGGCGTAGTGTGCTGGCGACTGCTTGCACGCGAAGCCGAATGGCTGCCGCCGTGGCGCGATCTGTTGCGCGTCCTGCAGCGCCTCGAAGCGCGTGGTCAGGTGCGTGGCGGACGCTTTATTAACGGACTGGCGGGCGAGCAGTTCGCGCTGCCGGAGGCCATCCCGCTGCTGCGCGAAGTGCGCCGCCATGCCAACGACGGCGCCTTTGTCTGCGTTGCGGGCACCGATCCGCTGAACCTGGTCGGCACCCTGCTGCCGGGCGACAAGGTGCCGGCGGTGGCAGGTAATCGGCTGCTGTATCGGGACGGCGTGGCGGTCGCCGCTCTGGTGGCGGGTGAGTTTATTTATCTGACGAATGCCGACAACGAAACACGGGAGCAAATGCGCACCCGGCTGGCGCGCCGTTATTGAGGCGCGACGCCGTCTAAGCGACCCTGTCTAAAGATCAAAGGGCCGTTGCCGTTAAAGGTTTATGACCGCGAGTGAACGCTGCCTGGATACAATGAAGTCCGACTTTCATCTGATGTAGACTATTTGCCACCCGTCAGCCGGCTGTTCAAGCTGTCGGCCCGCAAGCGCGCCCTGCCCGGGAAACCTATGAACGACGACCAACACGACCAGGTGCTCTATGCCCAGTTCGGCACAAGCAGCCCTTGCTGGCGTCTGTCCAAAGACAGCAACGCGCTGGAGCTGACTCCGGTAACGGGCGACATGCCGGCCAATGCCGCCATCCCCCTCAACCCGCAGCAGGCGGCGAAGATCCGCCGCCTCACGGGTATCACCGCCCATCTGATTCTCGACGTGCGCCTGTTCGGCGAGCCGCTGCGGCTGCATCTGGTCGGCAAGAAGCTAAGCAGCAATCTCTGGGCTGGCACTGCCTCGGCCTACGAAGACACCGAATCGGTGGCGCGCGACCTGGTCCACGGCCTGTCGTTTGCCGAGCAGGTGGTGTCGGAAGTCAACTCAGTAGTCGTGATCGTCGATCGCAACGGCCGCATCCAGCGCTTCAACCGGCTCGCCGAAGAACTCACCGGCATGAAAGAGGAAGACATCGTCGGCCGCAGTGTCTGGGCGCTGTTCATGTCATCCGAAGCGGGTGCGGCGTCAAGCCAGAACATTTCCGGCTTCTTCAACCGCGGAGTCTCGTACGAAGTCGAGCGGCTCGTGAAGACCGTTCACGGCGAGCGGCTCTTCCTGTTTCGCAACAAGTTCGTGCAGAGCGGCAGCGGCATCGATGAGCAGTTTCTGATCTGCTCGGGCACGGACATCACCGAGGAACGCCGCGCGCAGGAGCGTCTCACCGAACTGGCCAATACCGACTCCCTGACCGGCCTCGCCAATCGCAACGCGATTCAGGACAAGATCCGCGCCGCCATTGCGAGCGCGGCTGTCGACGAGTCGGTCGGCGTCCTGTTCCTCGACCTCGACAACTTCAAGAAGGTCAACGACCACTACGGTCATGTGTTCGGCGACCGGCTGATCACCGACGTCTCGGCGGCCATCAGCACTTGCCTGAACGAAGGCGATACGCTGGCGCGGCTGGGCGGCGACGAGTTTATCGTGCTGGCCGCAACCGCCACCCTCGACTCGCTGGAAGCCATCGCGCAGCGCATTCTGGAACGCATGCGTACGCCGTTCAGCCTCGGGCTCGTCGAGGTCTACACGGGCTGTTCGATCGGCATCGCGCTGTGCCCGGAGCATGGCGACAGCCTCGAATCGCTGATCCGCTCGGCGGATACCGCGATGTACGTCGCCAAGGACGAAGGCAAGCGGACCTACCGGGTGTTCTCGCAGGAGATGGACCGCAAGGTGGCCGAGTATATGTGGCTCGACACCAACCTGCGCCGCGGCATCGACGAAGGCCAGTTCACGCTCTTCTATCAGCCGAAGCTGTCGCTTTCAACCGGTGCGGTGCAGGGCGTCGAAGCACTGATACGCTGGAATTCGCCGGAGCGCGGGCAGGTCATGCCCACCGAATTCATTCGCTATGCCGAAGAATCAGGCCTGATCGGACACCTCGGCCGCTGGGTCATGCAGACGGCGGCCGTGCAGGCCGCCCGCTGGAAGGCCGACGGCCTCAATCTGCGCGTGGCGATCAACGTCTCGGCGCGTCAACTGGTGGATACCGCGGTGGTCCGGCATTTCGCCGAAGCGCTTCAAAAAGCGGGACTCGAGACATGCCTCATCGACCTCGAACTCACCGAAAGCTGCCTGATCGAAGACGAAGCCGCCGCAATCCAGCTGATTACGCAATTCCGCCAACTCGGCGCCCAGGTTCACCTGGATGACTTCGGCACCGGCTATTCGTCGCTGTCGCAACTCGGACGGATTCCGCTCGATGTCATCAAGCTCGATCGCAGCTTCGTGCGCTCGATCAACGAGAACTCCAAGGCCCAGGCGCTGGTGCGCTCGATGGTCGCGGTAGCTCAGGAGCTGAATTTCAAGGTGGTCGCCGAAGGGATCGAAACGGAAGCAGAAGAAGCCTTCATGAAGGGGCTCGGCGTGGACTATGTACAGGGCTTTCTGTACGGCCAGCCAATGCCGGCCGCGGTGTTCGAACAATGGCTGCGTGACAGGCAGAAGCTCAGGTTGATCGCCTGAGCTTCCGCGCCCGGCTCAGGCTATGCTGGCGCTAGTCTGCCGCATCGTCGAGGTGCGGCGGTTCTGCAACATGACCAGCCGCTCCATGAAGGCCAGATCCTTCTCATCGATCGTGAAGGCGGCTTCCACCCAGTCCTCGGTAATCTCCATCAACTCGGCACGCGAGAGCTGCAGAACCCTCTGGCGCGCCCGCAACATGGCGCGGATGCCGTTCATTTTCGGGCGCAACGTGTCGATAAAGGTCCGCGTCGCCACATAGGCCTCGCCCGGCTCGAACAACTGATCGACGAGCCCCTTGCCCGCATACCACTCCGCCGTATGCGACTCGCCGACGCCGATCAGCTCTTCCGCGAGGCGCATACCGGCCTTGCGCGCGACCAGCGAATAGCCGCCCATGCCTGGGAACAGGTTGAACGCGATCTCCGGAAAACCCATGCGGGCGTCGTTCTGCGCGAGCAGGAAATGATGCGCAAGCGCGGCTTCGAAACCGCCCCCCAGTGCGGTCCCCTCCACCATGGCAATCGAGATGGCGCCCGTATCGAAACCGCGGGCGGCGGCATGCACGCAATCGACACAGGCCCGGGCATACGACATCAATGCCTGACGCCGGCCGGAGCGGATCGTATCAGCAAAGAAGTCGAGATCGCCGCCGACGTTGTAGATCGACGGGATCAACGAGCCTGTCACCCAGAAATCGATCGGCAGGCCGGAATCGCGTGCGGCCTGGGCGAGGCCAAGAATATCGTGCACCAACTCGAGGTTAAAGCAGGGACGCGGTTGCGCGCGCAACATCATCCACATGACGTTGCGCCCCTCCTCGTAGTAAGCGGAAATCTGAGACAAATTACCAGCTTCGAGGAACGGACGGCAGGCGTGATGATTATGAAGGTTCATTTTGTATCGGTCCTTTAAAGTTAAACGGCGGTGATGCAGGACGAGCCTAAAGCAGACATCAATCAGCTGGGAGCGGCCTGCCTAACGGACGAACACAAGTTGTCCTTGCAAGCCCGTGGCATGGGGGTGACCGAGGAAGTTTGAAACGGGAGCAGTCCGAAATATGCAAACGATTGCCCCGTGAAAAAGCGCACCGAAATTGACGTGTCAAAGCCCATCGGCAGGTCGATGTGTGCTCGAATACGGAATTTATTGCCGATGTTGAAGCAGACGGTAATTATTTACTGCCAGGCAATGCAATCGAAAATACTGCTTGAGGTTATTTTGGAGCGGTGATTGGGATGCGGGGGTATGGCGAGGAGAGGTGGCAGCAGGGGTACGCTGATTGATGGAGGGACGGGCCGCCAATTCGTTGCCGTCGCAGCATGCGCGACGGGCCCGATTGGCTAACCGACATCATTGGCGGGTGGTGGCGCCCACAACGAACGGGCAGCCCCAACTCTAATTCCGCAGGCAGGTCGTTGTTATTGCAGATGCCGGAACCAGCGCTCGACTTGCACCGCCGGCATGCCGACTGCAAGCGCTGCATCGTGGATCTGCTGCCAGGTGGCCGGGTCAATGGGCACGCCCTGAGCCTCGCGCTCTGCCCGCGTCGCGCGCTCGGGTTCGCCAGGCGCCTGGATGCGTTCAGTACCCGCGGCAAGTGGCGAGGCCTTCACCCACTCGACAAATGCATCGGCCTCAGCCTCGGCGTTCGGCGCATCGAAGGCGACAGGATTGATGATCACCGACAGCATGCAGTTGATGATGGCGTGGTTGGTACCCAGCGTATCCGCATGAGTCGTGAAGCCGCCGGACAATGCACCGCCGAAGATCTCGCACATTGCCGCCAGTCCGAAGCCCTTGTGGCCGCCAAATGGCAGCAGCGACCCGGCGGGCTCCTCGATCATCGCCTTCGGCTCGATCGTGGCCTGCCCTTCGTGATCGATCAACGCACCGGGCGGAACCTGCTTGCCCTGGTTATACGCGACCCGGACCTTGCCGAATGCCACGGCGCTGGTAGCGAAGTCGAGCACCAGCGGCGGCTTGCCGCTGCGCGGAAAAGCGGCGCAGAACGGATTGGTGCCGATGCGGCGGTCGGTCCCGCCGAACGGCGCAACGAGCGGATCGCCCGCCACGTTTACGAAGTGAAACGAGACGAGCCCGGCATGCGCGCATTGCTCGGCCCAGTGACCGATGCGGCCAATATGATGCGCGCCGCGCAGGCCCACCGCGCAGATGCCGAGGCGTTTCGCGCGCTCGATGCCGTGCTCCATCGCCTCATAGGCAACCACCTGGCCGAAGCCTTTGCCGCCGTCGATGGTCAGAACCGCGCCTGCGTCGCGCGCCACTTGTGCGTGCAGGTTGAGCTTAAGTTCGTCATCGCGCAACGAGGCCACGTAACGCGGAATCATCCCCACGCCATGCGAATCGTGACCGGTGAGATTCGCGGCCAGCAGATGGTCGGCAACCAGTTCGGCTTCACGCGGCGCACTGCCGGCTTGCTCCCAGATTGCCCGCACATAGTCGTGCAACGTTTCGGACGGAATTCTGAGCGGAGACGGGTAGGCAGGGCGGGGATCGGTCATAAGACGCTCAAAACCCTCAAGGCGCAGCGGCAATCACATCGGCAACCGCCGCCGTCAGCTTCTTGCCATACGGCACATGCAGGAACTCGTTCGGGCCGTGCGCGTTCGACTTCGGTCCGAGCACGCCGCACACCATGAATTGCGAGTGCGGGAAGCCTTCCTTGAGCACGTTCATCAGCGGGATCGTGCCGCCCTGCCCCATGTACGCGCAATCCGCGCCGTAATGCTGGCGTGACGCGTCATTGAGGGCCGTCGCGAGCCACGGTGCAAGCTCCGGAGCGCTCCAGCCGGTGGCCGCGCCGGCGTCCGGCCTGAAGGTGACCTTGGCGTTGTACGGCGGATCGAACTCGAGCAACGCCTTCAGTTCCGCGACCGCTTTGACCGCATCGAGAAGCGGCGGCAAGCGCAACGACAGCTTGAATGCGGTGCGCGGGCGCAGCACATTGCCCGCGTCGGCGAGGGCCGGTAACCCGGCGGCCCCCGTCACCGACAGCGACGGACGCCACGTCGAATTAAGCAGCGCCTCTTTCGGATCAGTAGTGGTGGGCAGCACCTGGCGGCCATCCTGACCGCACGCCCACGGGATCTTCTTCCAGACGTCGTCACCCAGAATGTGGGCGGTGGCCTCCGCTTCACGCAAACGATCGGCCGGAATCGGAGAATGGAAACCCTTCGGCAGCAGGTTGCCGTTCGATGCGTCTTCAAGACGATCAAACAGTTGCCGCATGATGCGGAAGCTCGACGGCGTGATGCCGCCGTAGCCGCCCGAGTGAATGCCTTCGTCGAGCACATGGACTTCGAGGTCGCCAGCGACCAGCCCGCGCAGCGACGTGGTCAGCCACAGCTGATCGTAATTGCCGGCACCCGAATCGAGGCATACCACCAGCCCCACTTTGCCAAGGCGCTCGCGCAGCGCGTCGACATACGGCAGCAGATCGTAGCTGCCCGACTCCTCGCAGGTTTCAATGAGGCCAACGCAGCGCGGACGCTCCACACCTTGCGCGTCGAGCGCGGCGAGTGCGGTGAGGCTCGCGTAGATGGCATAGCCGTCATCCGCGCCGCCGCGGCCGTACAACTTGCCGTCTTCGAGTTTTGGGGTCCACGGGCCGAGGTCGTTGCGCCAGCCGTCGAATTCAGGCTGCTTGTCGAGGTGACCGTAGAGGAGGATGGTCTCGGCGCTGCCCGAGCGCGTGGCCGGCGTCTCGAAGAAGATGACCGGCGTGCGGCCCGGCAGGCGGATCACTTCCAGCTTGAGGCCCTTGACCGGCTGTTGCTCCGCCCACTGCGCGGCGTCCGTCACCACGCGGTCGATAAAGCCGTGCTTGGCCCAGTCCGCGTCGAAGCCAGGGCTCTTGGCGGGCACGGCGATATAGTCGGTCAGCGCCGGCACGATCTCGTCGTTCCACTTGCGGTCCACAAATTCGCGGAGCGTGTCGTGATTGATCTGCCTCGTCTGCTGGGTGTCGTCGGAAATCATGTTGGCTGTCCGGTCGGTCGGTCAAAACGCACATGATAGACCTCTACGGTGCCGGCCTGAAGTCCCCCGTTCGGCCATGCCGTCTCGCGGCGCTGCAGCATGATGGCGCCGATGGACTGCGACTGCGCCTCGTCTTGACCGGGTCGATTCACGCTAAAACGGACGGCGCGCTGCGCAAATCTCCCATTCGCGCGACAATTGAAAGGTTCCAACTACGCTTGGAGAACCGCGATGGGAACCAGCACGGTCATTCAAGCCGTCGCCGCAGTCATCGCACTGGGGCTGTACTTCCTGCCGGCCATCCTCGCCGACCGGCGCAAACGCCATGACCTGCTGACGCTCGCGCTGTTCAACGCATGCCTCGGCTGGACCGGCTTCGGCTGGCTCGCGGCGCTCTATTGGGCGCTGCAGCCGAACCCGCCGAAGGACGTCGCCGTCGAAGTGGAGCAAACGCGGCGCGTCGTCAGGATGCGCAATTTTTCCGTGATGCTGGTCCAGCGCGTACAAAACCGCGCAACGCGGAACAAGAGCGACCGCTGAGACTCCGACCGGGGACCACCGGCGCAGGAGCCGCCCGCGTGCAGTCCGATTTGCCCGCTCCGCGTCACGCATGGAATAATCGTCCGGTCCGCGCAACTGGCGCTTGAAGATGGGCCACCATCGGGAAACGCGGACCGCGACACCAATCTCGCGAACCGCCGCGCGCCTGGGTATTGTTGCCTCGGCTGCCTCAGCTACATCAGCCGCATCAATCTCCAAGGAGCCCTGCCATGCCTGAACTCGCGAAGCTGCTCACCTTTGGTCTCGTCTCGCTCGGGATGGCGCTCACGCCCGGCCCGAACATGCTCTACCTCGTTTCGCGCTCGATCTGCCAGGGCCGCACCGCGGGTCTGATTTCGCTAGGCGGCGTGGCGCTCGGCTTCGTCTTCTATATGTTGAGCGCCGCGCTCGGCATCACCGCCCTGCTGCTCGCCGTGCCGTTTGCGTATGACGCGCTGCGCTTCGGCGGCGCGCTGTATATGCTGTGGCTCGCGTGGCAAGCGGTCAAACCGGGCGGCCGTTCGCCGTTTCAGGTGCGCGACCTGCCGGCCGACAGCCCACGCAAGCTGTTTGCGATGGGATTCGTCACCAACCTGCTGAACCCGAAAATCGCGGTGCTGTATCTGTCGCTGTTGCCGCAGTTCATCGAACCGCAACACGGCCATGTGTTGGAGCAGTCGCTGGTGCTCGGCTCGGTGCAGATTGCGTTTAGCCTGACGGTCAATTCGATTGTCGCGCTCATGGCCGGTTCTATTGCGGTGTTCCTCGCAAGGCGCCCCGCATGGATCCTGGTTCAGCGCTGGCTGATGGGCACCGTGCTCGCGGGCCTGGCGGTACGCATGGCCACCGAAGCGAGGCGGTGAGCATGCTGCACACGCGGGCGCTGGTTGCCGATGACCTCGAGCTGATTTGCCGCCATCGCTACGAGATGTTCCGCGAGGCCGGACGCGAACCAGCGGTGCTCGATCGGATGACGCCCGCCTTTCGTACCTGGCTGCAGCCACGCCTCGTCGACGGCACGTATTTCGGCTTTATCACGCTCGACGGCGACACGCCGGTGGCCGGCATCGGCTTGATGGAAATCGACTGGCCACCGCATCCGCTGCATCCGGAACAGGACCGGCGCGGCTACGTGCTGAATGTCTATGTGGAACCGAGCCACCGGCAACGCGGTATTGCGCGCATGCTGATGGATCGGGCGGAGGCGGCGTTTAGCGAGCGAGGCTTGCCGTATGCGATTCTGCACGCCACGCAGATGGGGCGCCCGCTTTACGCGGGACTCGGCTGGACCTCGACCACAGAAATGGCCAAAGCCGTACACGCGCCCCCAAGGGCGTGAGATTACGAATCAGTGAACCGGCGCGTATCAGCCCGAATGGGCCACGCGGGTGAAACGGCCCAGATGCACCGAACCCGGCGGGATGGAGCGCGGTTCGAGCCGGACTTGCTCCTGCTCGAACATCTCCTGGCGCAGTTCGCCGTACTCGTCGAACCATTGGCAAACCACCCAGTCACCCGCAGTCAGCGCGACGGGCCCGACATAGGTGACCGTCATGCGCGGGCCGCCCGACTTGAGCGTGACCACATCGCCGACATTGAGCGGCGCGATTGACGGTGTATCGAAAGCATCGAGGGTAGCGGTCAACATATCAATCCCCGGGATGAAAGCGTTGGAGTTTTTAACCCATTGTCTCAGACAGGTGGCTGGCGAAAGATTTAAAAAGTTTGCCAAGATTAACAATCGAATTTACGGTCTGCAAGTGATTTTTATTGATACCGTTTTCATACAGCGGGGAATCAGAATGCGGTCATCGGCTCGCTGAGCGAAACAATGCTCATACGGCCAAACCCCTAGCCTACAGGGGTTGCGGGCGCGTCTTCAGACGCGCGACGGGGAACAATTTACGTGAGTCCTAATATGCCAACGTAAAAGATGCCGGGATAATTTGTCAGACATTGAAATCGTTTTGAATCATTTCGTTTAATCAGATCAATTATTGTCGGAACCATCCATAAACGACCCAATCACCCATGAATTTCTCGGACCGCGAAGCCGGCTGCATTAATACGGTGCAGTGCAATACCCGGAATCGGTCAGGGTATTGCACAGATTACCCGGCGCGGCGCAGCGCGACCTGCTGATGGCGCACCAGCAGAACGCTCAGGCCAATGCACGTCAGCATCAATAGCGCATTGATACCGAGGCTGTACTGGAAGGCATGGGCGTAGGCATGGGGCGTCGCTCGTCCGCCCAGCACGCCGAAGAACGCGCCGCTGATGGCGGCCGTGCCGAACGCCGAACCGATCTGCAAGGTCGACGAGGCGACGCCCGACGCCAAGCCTGCCTTCTCGGGCGCGACTTCCGTGAGGATGATCCGCATGATCGACGGCAGCAGCAGGCCTTGACCGACGCCCGCGCACACCAGCCCGCAGTAGAACAGCAGATCCGGCGCGGGGGCTTGGGTGGCCGACCAGCCGGTCAGCGTGAAGCCCACCGTCATCATCGAAAAACCAAGCGTCAGTACATGTCCGCCGATGCGCCGCACCACCGCGGGCGAGGTCAGCGGTCCCACCACGAAGCCAATCGCAAACGGCATGATCGCGACGCCCGAGGCCAGCGGCGTCCAGTGCAAACCGGTCTGCAGGAAGATGCCGTAGGTCAGGAAGAAGGCGCTGTTGCAATAGAACAGGAACGCGAGCACGAGGCCAAGCGCAAATGCCGGATTGCGGAAGAGTTGCAGATCGACGAGCGGGTGGCCGCCGAGGCGCTCGACACGCCGCTCGGTTGCGATGAAGAGCGCAAACACCGGCACGCTCAAGGCGAACATCGCAAACGTCCAGGCCGGCCAGCCGGCTTCACGGCCGTGGGTCATCGGATAGATGATGAGCAGCAGCAACAGCGAAAGCAGACCCACGCCCTTCAGATCGATACCTGCACGCACGGCCGGCTGGTTTTCCGGCACGAACTTCCAGGTGCCGATGAACGCCAGGATGCCGACCGGAATGTTGATCAGGAAAATGATGCGCCAGTCGAGGCCGAACGGCCGGTACGTGATCAACGCGCCGCCGCCGAGTTGTCCGACGATCGACGAGAGCCCGAACACGAAGCCGTAGAAGCTCATGACCCGGGTCTGCTGGGAAAGCGGCACGACCGCACGAACCGTCGCCAGCACCTGCGGCGCCATTACCGCCGCTGCGATGCCTTGCACGATCCGGGCGAGCACCAGCACGTGTCCGTTCGGCGCCAGACCACAGAGTGCCGACGAGATCACGAAACCGGCCATGCCGGTCATAAACATGCGGCGGCGTCCGTACAGGTCGCCGAGGCGCCCGCCGGTGATCAGCAGCACGGCGTACGCAGATGCGTAGGCCGAGACGATCAGCTGCAACTGCGCGTCCGCGGCGCCCAGCCCGGTGTGAATAGCCGGCAGCGCGAGATTGACGATGAAGTAATCGAGCGGCGCGAGAAACGCCCCGACGAACAGCACGGCGAGCGCAAGCCCCTGACGCTCGAAACGCGGCGGCGCCCCGGCCGAGCAAGCGGAGCCCGCGGCGCCACCCACGGCCCGTCCGGGAACGGCGAAGGCCGCCGGCGAGGATTTGACGCATTCGCTATTCATGACCATTCGTTCAATAATTAGGCAAAAAAATTACACGAGGGCACGCATCGCGACATCCACGATGGCGGTCAACTCGCGTTCCTCATGTGCTACCCGGCCGAGTACGCGCAGCCCCTGAATAATGCACAGCAGAAAATTGCTGACCGCTTTTTCGTCGAGCGTCGAACTGAATGCCCCGCTCGCCTGGCCGCGGATCACCGCGGCTGCAAGCAGCGTGGCCATGCGGCGCTGGATCGAGGCGATGCGCTCGCGCAGCGCGTCGTCGTCCGCCTGCATTTCCAGCGTGGTATTGGTAATCAGGCAACTGCGCCGAGTCGCCAGCCCGGATGCTGCCTTGGCGTAATGCAGGATGGCGCTGCGCAGCGCCTCCATGGGAGGCAGTGGCGCGTTCAGACGCTCGGCGAGCCGGGCAATCGAACCGTCCGCGTAATGATCAAGGGCGGCCAGCATGATGCCGTGCTTGTCGCCGAACACGCCGTACAGGCTGCCGCGCAATAGGCCGGTTGCCTTGCAGAGGTCGTCGATCGACGTGGCGTGATAGCCGTGGCGCCAGAATACCTCACTTGCGTGCTCGAGCACCGTGGCGGTGTCGAACTCACGCGGGCGCCCTCGGGCGCTCGTGGTGCGGGTCTTCTTCAGTGTGGCGGCCTGGGTCATGGAAGTTGATATTATGACTATCCATTCAATAAATCAAGCCTGCTGGGTGTGGGGGTTTGAGGGGATGCGTCGGACCGACTCGACAGAGTTCGAGCGCGGATCTTCCACTTCATGGTTGCCGCCCTGCGACCTGAACCGATCTCGATAGTCAGACGGATTAATTTGCAGCCGACGGAAAAACGTCCGGCGGAAGCCATCGGTACCATCGAAGCCGCATCGAAGTGCGATGTCGCGCAACGAGAGATCCGATCCTTCCAGATATCGTCGAGCTGCATCGATACGTGCATTATTGAGGAACGTCATTGGCGTGACGCCGCATTCCTTCGTAAAGGTCCGCGCGAGGTTGCGCTCGCTCATGTGGATGCGCCCGGCTAGCGAAGCCACAGTATGATCAGCGTCGAGGTTGTCCAGCATATATTGCTGCAGCACGGCGGTTTGCGATCCGGGGGCGGCTTGTGACTCAAGCAAAGGACTGAATTGGGACTGCCCTCCTGCTCTGCGCAAATAGACAATCAGATACTTCGCGACATCCAGCGCCATCGCCCGTCCGAAATCATCCTCGATCATCGCCAAAGACAGATCGATTCCCGCCGTCACGCCGGCCGTCGTGTATATCTTCCCGTCTTTAACAAAAATATTATCCGGCTCAATCTTTGCACGCGGAAAGGTGGACGCGAGTCGCGGTACATCCATCCAGTGTGTGGTCACAACCTTGTTGTCGAGCAACCCGGCTGCGCCTAGCGCAAACAATCCATTGCAGATTGCCGCAACCCGGCGCGCCGTCTTATGTTGGGCTTTGAGCCACTCGCTCAAGGCGGGATCGTCGAATGCTTCGAAGATGCCAAGACCACCGGGAACAACCACCGTATCGAAATCCGGACAGGTATCGAAGATGGTTCTATCCGGAACAACCGTCAGGCCACTGGATGAGCGCACGCTACCGCGAGTTGTTCCGATGGTGAGCATTTCATATTCGGACTGCCCCCGGCTTAGCACCTTCACCTCGCCGAATGCGTCCTTGGGTCCGGCAATATCGAGCAGCTGAAAGCCTGGAAACAAGACCATGCCAACCTTTATCTGCCTCATCTCGAATCACCTGGTGCGGACCTTCAGATCATCGGGTAGCGTGCCAAACATGCGCTATGCGGAAGCGGCTTCCCGCTCGTATCCTTTCAGTTTATAGACCAATCCGGAAGCGAGCCATCCGACAATAAAGATGCCTACGATGCAGAAGCCGAGCAGATTGAAGTTGTCGTTAACCATGTCGATGAAGCGCCAGAAACTGCCTGAAAAACTAAACGCCTGGCTAACAAGTCCAAGCGCCTCCACACCTCCCAGCATCAGTGCGACAGTGGTGGACAACAAAGTAATCGTCAGATTGTAGTAGAGCTTACGAAGCGGCTTAACAAACGCCCACCCGTAGGCACCGAGCATCAGGATCCCGTCGGTTGTATCGATCGTGATCATCCCGGCTGCGAACAGACACGGGAACGCGAGAATGGTCCACATCGAAAAACCAGCCGACGCCTGCGATGCCGAGGTCCCCATCAGGGCAATTTCGGTTGCCGTCTCAAAGCCCAGCCCGAACAGAATACCCAGAGGAAACATCAGCCAGCTCGACCGGATGAGCCGGAACAGCGGCTTGAAGAGCCGCGCAAGGAAGTTGCCCTCGAACTGTGTCAGTCGAAGATCGCTGTCATGGAGCGGGGCGCCGCTTTGAGCACGCTTGAACGCACGAAAAATGTCCCAAAGCAGAACGATGTTCACCACGCCGATGGTGACAAGAAAGGCCGCAGACACAAAATTGCCAATGGCTGCGCCCGTTTCCTGGAAGACTTCAAAGCGATGCGTCAGAGCTTTTGTTGCCAATGCAACTGCAGCCGCACCCACCACCACCGTCAGCGAATGCCCGAGCGCAAAGAAGAAACCCACACTAACGGGACGCTTTCCGTCACTCATCAGCTTACGTGTGACATTGTCGATTGCAGCAATATGGTCAGCGTCCATCGCATGCCGCAGCCCGAAGCTATAAGCAAGGAAAGCCGTTCCCAACAGTGCGGGCGAGGAACGAAGGACAAGCCACGCCCATGTCCACGCCAACAGGTTGATCAAGGCAAGTGTCGCGTACATTGACACGACCTTTCCGCGCGTGGACTCGCCAGCGCCGTGCGTGATGGATGCAGTATTCATGAGGGCGTCCTTTGATTGAATGACTAGTGTTCCAGGCTACTTGAATTCGGGTGCGCCACGTGCCCGGCGGGACGTCGCGCGATCATGACTTCTGCTAGTTCGTTCGTAGACAGGACTCCGCTTGCCTCGACAACATCGAGCAGTGCCTCGAGAAACCGCTCGTAGTAGTCCCAGCGCGGTTGAGTTCCGCACTCGGCGGCCTCCCATCTGCCGATGGCCGCGATCAACGACTGCCGAAAATCCTCCCACTCGAAGCAGCCTGCCTTCGACAGAGACAACGCGAGCCCGAAGACGTCACGTTCCCAACGATTTGAAAAGAACAGCTTTCCGTCGAGACGCGGCGGCGAATCTGCTTCGCCAAGCATGGAGGCCGCCGCATATTCCTCGAAGCGCGTAAACATGAATTTCTCCTAGGGCGCCGGCGCGGCAACCAGCGCCACGCCCATCATCGACTCGGGCGTAACGAGACTCGCGAGTTGCTCCTCGCTAAAGCCTTCCGTGTTCGCCGGCCGCTCGGGCACCACGAACCAGCGAATCTGCGCGCTGCTGTCCCACACCTTGACTTCCTTGGTTTCCGGAACCGTAATGCCGAACTCACGCAACACTGCGCGCGGTTCACGCACGCCCCTCGCCCTGAAAACCGGATCCTTGTACCAGTAGGGAGGTAAGCCGAGAACCGGCCACGGATAACATGAGCACAGCGTACAAATAATGAGGTTATGAACGTCCTCATCGTTTGCAACGGCTGCCATGTGTTCACCTTCGGCACCCGTCATGCCGACAGGTAAATCCAGTTCGGCAATCGCCTTTGGTGTATCCGCGACGAGTCGCTTTTTGTAGTCAGGATCGACCCATGCCCGTGCAACGATTTTTGCGCCGTTGAACGGACCTGCCATCGTCTCGAAGTGTTGCAACACCGCGTCCACAGAATCGCTTCCGAGCACACCCTTTTCAATCAGAAGGGCCTCAAGCGCTCTGACTTTGGCGGCGCTTGACGCTTCGCGATCCTTATCAAACTGGAATAGATCAGTCATCCTCGGTCACTCACTATGTTCAATTGGCGGGTTGCACGTACGCTTCGTAGAGGTCGGCGTAGATCGTGCTGTTGACTTCGCTCTTGCCCTCCCCCCAGATGTCTGCAGGCTTGAAAGCGACACGATAGACGGGCATCGGATCGCCAATTCCATCGACACCTGTCGAAACGAAGTAGTTGAATGCCCCGGGGTAGACAAGATCGATCATTCCAGGCTTGTTCCGGAGGTAACCGGGCAGTCTCGTATGGTCAACAGCCTCCGGATCGGCGATACGGACAGTGTCGCCAACCGAGAAGCGGGCCGGCGTCGGAAGTGGGTGATAACCCGAGTCCCCCTGCTTAAGGTACGCATCGATCTGTTTGCCGATGGCCTCGTTCGGCCTGGCGGGAAGTTCCGCCTCCGGGTTCGAACGGTAGTAGCCGATCTTCTCATTCAGTTCGTCGCTCGTGATATAACCCTGATCGATGAAGAACTGCGAGATTCCACCCAGCCACTTCTCGTAGTAGCGGAACTTGAAGTACTCGAAAGGTTGCATGTCTTCTGCGCCGGTCCGTAGCGAAGCCCACGTCCAGTCATTCCTGAATGTCGTAGGCAGTTCCTTGACCGGGTAGCGAGCTAGCGCGTCGGACAGGTGTGCGCTCTCCGCCATCATTACAGTGTGGATTCCAAATATGCGTTTCTCCCAGTCTTCGACGAATACTCGCGTTTCAAGGTTGACCGGCCCGAGATTCTCGAGACCGCCTAGGTGGTGTTGTAGCTTCACTTTATGCTCCGAGAAAGAAAAACCTGATGTCAGCCGAGCTTCGCTTCGCGCTTATGGCAAAGCGCATCGCCCAAAATCTCCGAAGCGAATCCGAACACTCCACCCAGGACCAATGCTGCCGCAGCCGCCAGGGCCGGGTTACCGAGGCCGATCATCGTGATCGATTTGCCGGAAGCGACCGTTGTCCCGACTGTCGATGCGAAACCCCACACGATCGCAGGAAGGACATCCAGCAGCTTTATCTTTGACGCCTGAACCATTGCTGCACTTCCAATGCCGACAAGCACCGCAATTCCGAATGCGGTATTGCTCATGGTTGCGATGCCCAGCAATGTCAGGGAACTAATCGCGAGCCCGGCCAGATTCGAGGCAACGCTCTTTACAAAGCCCCCCGGTCCCGCGCCGAGAACGAAGAACGACGCCCATGCGATAAAGGTCACCCAAACCGGAACCGGGAACACAGTGCCGGTGATCCAGGTGTCCAATACCGCGAGAAGACCAATGCTAATGGTGTAGGCCTCAGACTTTTTCATCGTATGCTCCTTAAGGAATTCGGATTCGATGGCGGTTTTCGTTGAAAGACTAGCTAGTACAACTAAGCAGACCGTTCCGGAGTTGCGCTTCGTCCAGATTGCGGCCAATCACTACGAACTTGCTGTCGCGCGCCTCGCCAGACCACGGTTTTCCGAAGCGGGAGTCGAGGAGCATATGCACGCTGTGAAAATGCAGGCGTCGCGCCTCGCCATTCAGACTGAGCACACCTTTCATGCGTAACAGGCTTTGGCCCTGTGACTGCACAAGCTGGTTAATCCAACGGTTGAAGCGCCCCGCGTCCAGAGATCCGGGAACGATGAACGCACACGAGGCGATCGAACTGTCATGCTCGTGGTCGTGCTCGCCGTCGTCGAGAAGGCCGGGTTCGACAGACAGCAGGTTGTCAAGCGAGAAGCTCCGGACGCCAAGTAACGTGTTGACATCCACCGCAGACTGATGCGAAACGTCGATTGATGCGGATGGGTTGAGCGAGCGGATGAGCTCGACGAGTGCAGTGACATCGGCGCGCGACGCGACATCGGACTTGTTAATGATGATCCGGTCCGCGAACACGACCTGCTCACGTGCGATGTCATCGTCGAGCTGCGCCTTCGCGTGACAGGCGTCGACCACAGCGACGACCGATTCAAGCTCGACGCGATCGCGGATGTCAGGGTCGGCGAGAAAGGTCTGAAGGACCGGCGCCGGGTCGGCGAGTCCGGATGTTTCGACGATCAGGCGCTCCAACCTGTCCCCGTAGCGCTCTAAAAGCTCATTGACACTTGACACCAGGTCTGTGCGTACGGTGCAGCATACGCATCCATTGTTGATCTCAATGACGGCGTCCTCTTCAGCGACAATCAGCTGGCCGTCAATGCCAACCTCGCCGTATTCGTTGACCACAATGCCGATCTGCATGGGTCTTGTCGCAGCGAGGATGTGGTTCACCAGAGTCGTCTTGCCGGCGCCGAGAAATCCGGTGACAACAGTCGTAGGTATCTTCTTGAGTCGCATCGCTTTATCCAGTGGCGCTCAGTGATGCACTGAGCAAGCGTGCGATAAATAGCGACTTCCGGGCCGAAAATCGGGCGGTGGCCGTGTTGAGGTTGTTGTTGGCAGAAATCGCTGGATACGATTGCCGGATTTGCAGGAACAGGCGAATACAGACAGAGAGCACCCGTGCCCGGTTGACCTGCGCACCGTCTCAGGATGTACCGGATTGGTGCTCGAGGGGCCAAAGTCGTGCGTTTTGCACGACTACGAGCGAACCCAAGCCTGATTCGCCCGATCGACACCTATAACGCCGTGCATTCGTCCGGGCGATAATTCAGCAACTTGCGACGGCATGCCCCGATGCATCAACGCCTTCCGCGTAGATCGAATCGATCGAAGTCATCGGGTCAGCCACGCGTCGACTGGAGGCCCCGATCCGCGCTCGAGCCGTGTCATGCGTGACATCCACACCGAGTGCCGAAAGCGTCTGACTGTCGATATCGATCCAGCAGGCAACCACCATTCTGCCGTCGATGCATTGCGCCGGTCCGGCCCGGTGCGCATGCACGCCGATGCGCCGGAATAAGCGCTCCATGCTGAGGTAGGTCACGCCGATAATCTGGCGCGCGCCCAGCCGGGCAGCACAGCTCACGACCGACGCCAGCATTGGGCGAAAGAACCACGTGAAATTGTCACCTGCCGCCGGATCTCCGGCAATCGGGCTGGCAGCGAATCGGGAGAGTTCCCATACGTCAGTTGACTCGGGCGCCGGCATTCCCTCGGCGAGCAGAAATGGAAATAGTTCTTTCAACAGATAAGGCTGCGTGGTCGGCAAAAGCCTCGCGCAACCACAAATCGAACCGGCTTCGTCACGTCCGACCACATAAACCGTGTCGTCACGGTCGTATTGGTCACGTTCGAATTCATCGTCTGCCATCGGCAAGCGCCACCCCAACTGCTTGACGAATACTTCATGCCGATACTGCGCAAGCGCATTATCTACAGCCTCAGGCAACCGTCCATCGTCGTGAATGAAAGTCTGCATGGTGCACCCCTGGTCGCTTTTTAACGAACGCATTACAGCGCGCACGGGGTTGTGCAGTAACTGATAGATTTGACAGGGCGTTATGAAGCGATGTTTTCATTCGCCGATATATTCAGCCACACCATCAATTCAGGATTGCAAAAAGCGAACTTCTTTTGGCTTTAAATAAGCGATGAAGTGTTTTAAATGTTTGCATTGCCACTGCCAGGCTTACTGTCGTTGAAAAGAGGAAAGCGTGGGATGCCTCCCCTTCAAGCCGAGTGCGACGGTGGCCGAGACCGGATTCGACCAGTTCAAACCCGTGAGCCTGTGCGCCAGCGCCCGTGCGGTGCGCACCATTCCAAGGTCGGTGCATGAACCATCAACGGCCATGAGATTGCTTCTCACGTCGCCCCAGGCGATCATGAACGCGCCTGACGTGCCATCGATATACCAATCCCAACCAACCGATACTTGCGAAGTTAATGGGTGGATTGCGCCTTGCCATTCTGTATAGCCAGCATCGAGAGCATCAATCGCATCGGCGCGTAAATCCGCCAACAGCCCCTCGTCGATGCCCGAAGAGACATGGACCAGCGTCAACCGGGTCAACATGACCTCGGGAACACGCACATAGCCATCAGACGATGAGCAGTGAAAGAGCAACGGAGGGAGTGTCATCGGGGCTGTACCTTTCGTTATAGCGGGACGATCGTTAAAGCAATCGCAACCGGGCTGACCTAGCCGCCCGAAAGCGCCCTTTAAGACGCGCGCAGTATATTTATAATATCTATTGCACGCGCGATACCTGTGAGGTCTGACAGGTCGTGGATGGGCGTCTACGGTCCCGTTCGCACCCAAACGAACACAAAAGAAAAATGATGAGGCGATTTCAAAGTATTATTGGCGGGCTCGCTGTTCGTTTGACAGAGTTCGACAGCGCCTGTAACAGACGCGCTTAACCGTCTGTTGCTCGATACCCTCTCTCAGGTTCTGGCGGCCCTCGGAAAAGCCAGAACTTTTCACGCCAGCGCAAGCTGGCGTTTTTTTCTCCTCAGCGATGAGGATGAAGTTGGTATGCGTCGCGCATATCATCCCGCTCAATCCGCCGTATCCCCGCCGGCCGGTACACTCGCACGGGCCTTGCTCCCCGGCGCCGGCGACCACGAAGGGCGCGTCTTGCGTTCGGAGTCCACGACGACGATGTAGCGCCCTGCCCACGGCGTCACCTGGCGATCGCTATGCAGTACCCACAGCGACTGGCCTGACTCGGCTAGCGCCTCATACTCCGCGTCGAGAATGCCGTAGTGGTCGAGGAAGACATTGAGCGACGCGGGAATGCGCACACACCCTTTCGAATGGCGAATGCCGAGCAGCGGTTCGAGCTTGTCGGGATCCGTGGCATGCATCTGGAAGCGCATCTGCGACATGCCGCCCTTGCCCCAGCCACGTTCGCCTTGCGCCCACCCGAGATCGAAGATCCGCATGTCGCGCTTGCCGTAGCCACGAATGCCGTTCTGATTCATCGTGCCTTCGGCGCGGTAATCCATATTGTCAGGGGTATGTTCGAACACGCCGAGCGGTGTAACGAAGTGGTCGAACTCGCCCGGCCTTCCCGTTGCCACCGGCGACGCGCCGATCATCACCCACCTGTCGGACGGCGCCGGACGAAAATAGATGAAGAGCGCCTGAACGTTGGCGCTCCGATCGACAAGCACGACATATTCGCCCGACAGATTGCCGAGTTGATTTTGGGCAAGCGCCGCCTCGAGCCGTTCGCCGTACTCCTGCTGGACCGCTGCCGGCACCTTCAGACGGCGCGTGACGTCGCGGGCAAACACGGCGCGCAACAACAGCGCCCGATGTGGATCGACCACGCCCGCTGCGTCCGGGGCCGCGACGGCGGAGGCTGTGATATCGACCGGCGGCGGGGGCACGCTCTTCTGCGCCCCTGCACCAAAAGCGAGACTGAAAGACAGCGAGAATAATACGGCGCCCAACGTACGGCTTATATTTCCAACGCATAGCGCCCAGTTGGCAGAGCTCCGATTAACTCCAGTGCAATGGATCATTCTGCGTTTCACAGGCGGGTCAAGCCGTTTCTTGTGGTTCATCGTGTGTTTGGGAAAACCTGCCTATCATTGACCGTCAAGCAGTTTATTCAACATGCAGATGGACACGATAGTACTCAGCGCATCCGTTTCTGTAAATCACCGATCTGCCCGACTGCAGCCGGTTATATTTTGAGTTTTCGACATTTATGTGTCGTTTCGCTCGCGCATTTAAATCGACAACCGGACTGAATCTAAACCAAAACTCCGCCGCTAAACCGACCGCTGCAGATGGACGGTATAAGCGGCAAAATAGCCAACGTTGGCGCCTGGATGAATGTTCAGCCTGCCTGCCCTCGTCGAGCAACCCGCACACTTGCAAAGGAACAACATGACACAAGACGATCCGGCCGAGCGCCAACGGCGCATTGCTGCGGAAATGCACGTCACGGAAGATTTCGTCGCAGAGCGGGAGATCGAGCGGCGCATCACGTTCCTCGCGGACTACCTGCGCGCGAGCGGCCTGAAGACGTACGTGCTCGGCATTAGCGGCGGCGTCGATTCGACCACGGCGGGGCGTCTCGCGCAGCTTGCGGTCGAACGCTTGCGCGCGGAGCACTGCGAAGCGCGGTTCGTCGCGGTGCGCCTGCCTTATGGAGTCCAGCAGGACGAAGCGGATGCGCAGCAGGCGCTCGCCTTCATCCGCGCCGACGAAAACCTCAGTATCAACGTGAAGCCTGCGGCCGACGCGATGCTCGCATCATTGACCGCGGCTGGCGTGCCGTTCGCCGATGCGACGCAGCAGGACTTCGTGCATGGCAATATCAAGGCACGGCAACGCATGATTGCGCAGTACGCGGTAGCGGGAGCGCGCGCCGGGGTCGTGATCGGCACCGACCATGCGGCCGAGTCGGTCATGGGCTTCTTCACCAAATTCGGCGACGGTGGCGCGGACATTCTGCCGCTCGCGGGGCTCAACAAGCGGCGGGTACGCGCCATCGCGCGGGCGTTGGGCGCCTCCGACGCCATTGCGCACAAGGTTCCCACGGCGGACCTGGAAATGTTGCGTCCGCAACGTCCTGACGAGGATGCGTATGGCATCCCGTACGATGACATCGATGATTTTCTGGAGGGTAAGGCGGTCACGCCGGCGGCCCGCGAGACGGTGCTGCGGTTCTATGAAAGCACGCGTCACAAACGTGCCCTGCCGTACACGCCATTCGACTGGCCAGCGCAGTCGTAAACGCGCAATGCGCACCACGAAGTGCGCAACGGTGAAGTGGCGACAGCGACACGGCATATGCCTGTCTAGCCGCCGACTGGAAAACGCGTACAACGGATCGCTCAGCGAGGCGGCGGATCTTCCTCGTCGAACAACTCGCTGCTGGCGGTGAGCGGAATGCCGCCCAGATGCTTGCCCTGCAACTGCCGCGCGATCACTTCGCCGACGTACGGTCCGTCCGTCTCCAGTTCGACTGTGGCATACGCCTTGGGCGTGCCGATCTCGTGGACCGTCACGCTCTTCGCGTAGTGACCCAGTTCATGCTCGAGAAACTCGCGTACCTCCTGCTCGGAGCACGATTCGGCGATATTCCTGACGAACAGGTTCATATTCGCAATGCCTTAGCGCCTGCGGCGGTCCGTGCTGCGGATGCGAACAGGCTGGAGGCTAGCGCGCCTTCTGGCTTCCGCGATGGCAGCGGCACCGGTGATCAGAGCTGCGCCGAATGCAGCCAATGACAGATAAAAGGCAATCATTTCAATCTCCCCTTCGAATTTCGTCCTGTTATCAGGATAGACAGAATCGACCGCGGATACGATGCGACACGATGTCTTGAGCAATTTCGATTCCAGCTATCCCGCCACCAGATGGCTTACCGAACCATGCCGGAAAGCGAAATGATCTGTTGACGGATAACGCCCGCAACAGGCAGTCTCGAAAAAACCCCTTAATGCACTGTACCTGAATAACCACGAAGACAAATACTTAAACCGCACTCTTTGGCGGCGCCGCAACATTTCAGGCGATACCCGTGGATGAAAGGGGATCGGCCAATGCCGATATGTCAGGGTTCTTCATCGTGGCTACCGGTAGCCACGTTGACCCCGCTTGCATCGCACGAGTCCCGGCCAAATCCCGCGTAAGCCGCGGACCAGTTGCCGACTATGGCCGCTTGCGCATCGCTCAGGCTCAACTTGCCTTCGCAGACGCAACGTTTGAGGTGCACGACGAAGCGCGCTTTGCGGCGTTCCCCGCGGGTGCCCGCCCACGGTAGCAGGTCGAGATTGGCCGGCGCGTCAGGTGAGCCGCCTAGCAAGACCGGCACGCGCCGGTCGAGTGCGTAGTCGGTGCCTTCGTCCACGCCAATACCACGCTCGGCGAGCAAACGTTGCTTGTGCTCCATCATCACGTCGAACGGCGGCGAAACAGCGTCGACGTAATCCGGACGGCAGATCGTGTCGGCGATTGACTGCTGGGTGACGCGCTCGTCAAGGATTGCGGCGCTCTGCGTGGCAGCGTGGCCGGCACGCAGTCCGGCAACCGCGCCGAACACCACTACGATGCCGATACGCGCAACCCGCGCTGCGTCACGGCGATAGGCCCGTTTGAAGGCGCACGCGGCGCCCGATTTTCTACTGCGTAGCGCTTCGCCACGCCTGCCTGCCTTTCCTGGATTCATTCTTCAGCGCGCCAGGCCTTGACGCGGAATGGTTAAATTCGCAGGGCAATTAAAACACATTCACCTTCGGCGAGGAAAATTCACCTTCCGCGCACGCTGCTGCCACGGACGCCAGGCGTTGTGCGAGTAAGGAAGATCCGCTGCATCGTATGCTTTCGTTGCCGCACGTCGAAGGGTGCAACAAATTGCCGCACCCTTCCCTGCGCAGTTATTCGCCTGACTCGCCAGCCTGGTCACCACCTGACGCGGCACGTCACCTCACGCGCCGCGTCGCCGGGCACGGCGCCTAGCTTGGCCTGCGGGCCTGCAAATCACGGATGCGCAGCAACGCGGCCGAGTTGGAGACGGTTGCGTCATACATCTTCGCGAGATCCGCTTTCAGCGCCGTGCGCGAGTTGCCGTCGAGATAGACCATATGCCCCGAGGGATAGAAACGCGCGGAGAGGTTCTGACGTACCTGCGGGCTCACGAGCGGCATCTGCTGCAGGTCGAGAACGGTCTGGTAAAACGGCGTAACGAAGTCAAAAAAACCGTTCGCTGACAGCACCTTCAGATCCACGTTGAGTGCCATAACCGCCGCGAGGTCGCCGGCGGTGTAGAGAATCACGTTGCCCTTCGCATCCACGCCTTTCTGGGCGCCGGTTGGATCGATGTGGCTGAAGTCCCAGTACTGGAACGCCTGATCGTTCAGATCGGTGAACGACGAGTTGGACGTGTAGAGCAACTGCTCGTTCAGATAGACGTTCCACATGGTCGTGTAGACGCCTGTCACCGCCGTCATGGTCGGATCGTTGCCACCGGAGTTCGGATTGATCTTGCCCGCGATGCCCGTTTCGATGGCGGTCACGCGGCCGTCATATTCCCCGAGCGCGAGCCCCTTCGATTTCAGCAACGTGGTCAGGAACAGCGAGTTGCCGCGGCTGTCGTACCCGGCGATGTCGAGGCTCCACGCGAGCAGCGTCGCCTTGTCGATGCCGGTGTATTCGCTCAGCTTTTCGACCGTAGCCGAATCCGTGGCCGGCACCTTGCGCAACGCAGCCAGGTAGTCGGTGCGCGAGAACTGGGCGACTTCTTCGGCAAACGCGCCGAGATCGGTTGGGGTGGGCGCGATGCCGAGCTTCTTGTGGTACCAGGCATCCGCGGCAGCTGTAGGCAACGCGCCGACCGGATTGCCCGACTGGGTGTAGTCGAGAATCGACGATTGCAGCGTGATGCCGTTCAGATCGACGCCGTCCTCGTGCAGCAGGTAAGCCAGCACGCAGCTACGCGCGGTGCCGTACGACTCGCCATAGAGGTATTTCGGCGAGTTCCAGCGGTTGTTCTTGGTCAGAAAGCGCTTGATGAACTGTTTGATCGAGGTCGCGTCCTGGTCCACGCCCCAGAAATCGCGGTTCTTGCTCGGTGCGATCGCCGCCGAATAGCCGGTGCCGACCGGATTGATAAAAACCAGATCGCTCTCGTCGAGCAGGCTGTCGGGATTGTCTTCCAGCGAATACGGCGCGGGCGGCGTAAAGCTCGGCATCGCCGTCTTGATGCGGCGCGGCGCAAACGAGCCGAGCAGCACGAATACCGAGGACGAACCCGGACCGCCGTTGTAGAAAAACGTAACGGGTCGCGTCTCTTCTTTCTGGTTGTCCGCCGTGAACGCCACGTAGAACATCTTGGCGTTGGATACGGAACTGCTCGAGTCGACCGTCACGAGATGGCCGGCTGTCGCGGTATAGGCAATCTTGCGGCCGCCGATCACGATTGAGTGCTTCGTAATGGCGGCGTTTTCCGTCGCATCGGTCACGGAATCGTCGGGTCCGTTACCGTATGCGACGGGATCGAAGAACGGCTGATCTCCGGCAGGGTGCGCCGCCTTCGCGGCCGCCCCGGCGGGAGCAGCATGAGAATTGTGAGACGACTGCGGACTGCCGGAACCTGACTCGGTGTTCGTCATGATCGCTCCATCGGATTCGTTTTACGTCATTTACGTCATATAGGCGCCCTATACGGCGCTGTCTCTGTCACGAACCACCCTGCCTTGCCTTGCTACCAAAACCCGCACACCGCAAAGAGGCGGCGGGTTCACCGCACGCCTCTCTCGCGAGACTAAAGACTATAGTGCCGCCGCGACTTTCTGACCATTGGGGCTGCCAAGCCCTGTACAGGCGTCCCATCCCGCCGACGCCTCAAAACCGCCGTTGTTGCCTTGCGTGATGTCGCGCAGTGCACTGGGCGTGGCATACAGCTTCGGATTGACGAAGCCTACCGGCGCACTGTTGGCCGCATTGATGCGGGCGATCAGCGCGGCCCACAACGGCGCCACCGCGCTCGTGCCGCCCACCACGGTCTGCGAGCCGTCGATCAGCACGTCGTAGCCGCTGTCCGGCGATGCGTCGCCTGCCACGTCCGGCACACCACGCCCGGTGAGCGCCGTTTTCACGCCCTTGGTATTGGTGGACGACAGACCCTTCTGCCACGTCGGCACCGCAAACGCGGTGCTGACGCCGCCGCCGGTTGCGCCACCCTGCGTGCCGTCGTTCCACACCACTTCCTTGGTGATGGTCTGGCCCGACGCCGTCAGCCGCGTGCCACCGCAGGCCAGCACGTACGGGCTCGAGGCGGGAAAATCGACCACGTTGCCGCTGCCGGAGCCGTCACTCGAACCGCTGTCGCCCGAGGCCACGCAAACCGTCACGCCCATGGTGGCGGCGGCTTGCAGCACGCTGTTGAAGGCTTGCAGCGACTGCGCCGTCCACGATGACTCGGGGCCACCCCAACTGATCGAAATAACCGATGGCTTGTTGGTGGAGTCGTGAACCGCGGTGCTGACCGCGTCGATGAAGCCCGTATCGGTGTTCGTGGTGAAGTAGACCGCGACTTTCGCGCCCGGCGCGATCGACCCGACCACCTCGATATCGAGCGTCACCTCGCCGTCCGCCCCGTTCGCGTCGCCGGTGGGATCGTTAGCGCCGTTGTCGACACCCACCGCGACCACGGTGGGCGAACTCACGCCAAGGCTCGAAAAATAGGTATTGAGATCGGATGTCTCATAGCCGCCGCCGAGTTCGATAATGCCGACGCACTCGCCACTACCATCGCCTTGCGGGAACTGATAGAGCGCCGCGACTTGCAACGGGGTGAACGAGGTGGGCTGCGGCGCCTTTGACGCATGAATCGGCGGGCGGATACGGAAATGCGGACGCGCCTGCGGCCGGTTGTCGAGCCCCAGCACGGCCGTCACGATGCCCGAGAGATCATCAGGCACGCTGATTGAGCCGGTGCGGCCGCGATACTGACCGATCGAATGGTGCTGGTAATGGTGAAGTTCGACGTTGAACGCCGCCTGGAACTGCGCGATGGTGCCGCCCAGCACAACGGTGCGCGCGGCCGGATCTTCGCGCACCACCGTCAGACCGGACTGCGCCGCGAAAGCTTTGACCTTGGTCATATCCTCCGCCGCCGCGCCGAACTCCTTGGCAAAGGCTTCGCGCGACAAAGGCTTGACGCTCGGGTCGCCCGCCTCGATTTTGCCGAGCAGCGCGTCGAACTGCGCCTGTGCGTGACGGCGCAAGACCACATGCACTTCAATGCGTTCCGCCGGATTGCAATTTCCGACCAGTGTTGAACCTTCCGCTACCGATCGCTCACTTCCTTGCAGGAGATGCTTGGCCATTGTTTCGATACTCCTCATACACAGCCGTGAGGCTGCGCGTTAGTCCCGGCGGGCACGCGCCTAACCGTACCACTCGTACAACGACATCGCGGCGGCGCCTACGCGGGAGTCTGGTTGCTAGGACATCGTCAAGCCGTCCGACAGATCCATTCGAACACAGTTCCGGAATCGGCAACAGTTGTCCGGATGGCTAATGTGGCTAATGTCCATGTGTGCGTCACGCAGGTCGCGCTATGATGCTGCAGCGGCAAACCAGCCGTTGCATTGGCGCCTGCGCTGAACGCGCACGCGCGTCGAAGAATCCGAGTGAATCAGAGGAACGTTCCATGTCCATTTCGATGTATCAAGCGTCCGTGCCCGTATTGGTGCGCGGCCTGACCAGCCTGCAAGCCATTCTCGGCAAGGCCGAGGCGCATGCTGCCGAAAAGCAGATCGACCCGTCCGTGTTTATCGGCGCCCGACTCTTTCCTGACATGCTGCCGCTCGTGCGCCAGGTCTACATCACCACCGATACCGCCAAAGGCTGCGCCGCGCGCCTCGCCGGCGTCGAGCCGCCCAAGTTCGACGACGTCGAAGTGACGTTCGAAGACCTGCATGCACGCATTCAGAAAACGATTGATTACCTGAAGGAATTTAATGCAGCGCAGATCGACGGCTCGGAAGAACGCTCGATCACGCTGAAGATGCGTAGCGGGCCGGTCGAATTCACCGGCCTCAGCTATCTGCTGCAGTTCGTGATGCCGAACTTCTATTTCCACGTGACGACCAGCTACGACATCCTGCGCCACAACGGCGTCGAGCTCGGCAAGCTGGATTACCTCGGCGCCCGTTAAACGCAGCGGCCTCGGTTAGCTGCTCACGTTGCCACTCAGGCAGCGATTCAGGCAGTCACGCTCAAACACGCGGCTGGAAGGCAATGATCCCCATTCCAGCCAGCGTGAACGCAACGCCGGTCAGGTCCCAGAGGGTTGGGCGCACCTGCTCGACGCACCACAGCCACAGGATCGCCACGGCCACGTAGACGCCGCCATAGGCCGCATATACCCGGCCGGCTGCCGTTCCATGCAGCGTCAGCAACCAGGCAAAGATGGCCAGACTGAGCGCGCCGGGCACCAGCAGCCATATGGAGCCGCCGTCCTTCAGCCAACGCCAGGGCAGATAGCAGCCAAGAATCTCGGCAACGGCGGTTACGGCATACAGCAGGAAAGTCTTCATGGACGACAAGTCGTGTGTGTGGTTGAGGATCGGCAGCGAGCGGCGCAGTTTACGCCGTCTCGTCGATCGCCTTTATTAACACAAACACTTTGCCGGTGCTGCGGCGTCCAGAAGCACAAGGCCACGCGAGGCTAGTCGAGCGACAGGCGCAGCGCAAAGCCGATCAAGGCAGCGGAGAAGGTCCAGCGCTGCACCGTTTGCGCGAGCGGATGAGCGCGCATCCAGTTTGAAATGCGCGCAGCACCGATTGCATAGGTTGCATCGAAACACGCGCCGATCGCGACCAGCACGACGCCAAGCTCGGCCATCTGCAATGCCACCGGCCCGGCCTCGGGCCGAACGAACTGCGGCAGCAGCACCGAACAGAACAGCAACGCCTTGGGATTGAGCAGGTTGGTCAGCAGCCCCTTGACGAACGCGGCGCGCAACGGCTTTGTCTCGACGCTCGCGGCGGCGCCTGCGGGCAACGCAAACACCGGGGAGCGGAAGATCTGCACGGCGACCCAGCCCAGGTACACCGCTCCGCCGTACCGAACGACTTCGTAGAGCCACGGCGCGCTGCGCAGCAAAGCCGCCATCCCGCACGCCGACAAGGTCACATGCGTCGCTCGCGCGATGCCGAGGCCGCCGGCCGTGGCGAAGCCGGTACGGGCGCCGCGTGCGATGCTCGTCTGCATTAGCAAGGCCATGTCCGGGCCGGGCACTGCGTAGACGACGAACAATGCAGCCATGTAGACGATCAGAAGATGCGCGGAAATCATGTGAGCCTCATATCTATAAGGGCTCTATCTTGCTATCGAAGCGTGAGGGTTTTCTGGCGAATTGCCGGGGCAAATAGCTGTGCGTTAGGGGAATGCGCTAAGATTCTGATACCTAATAGCGCGTCCCCCTGACGATGAACGATCTCGACAAAGTCGACCGCGCGATCCTCGCTGCGCTGCAGAGTGACGGACGCATGTCGAACGCCCGCCTGGCGGAAACTGTAGGCCTGAGCGAAACGCCTTGTGCGCGCCGCCTGAAGCGCCTCGAGAACGACGGCTACATCGATCAATACCGCGCCGTGCTGTCGCGCTCAGCGCTTGGATACGGCGTCGTCGCGTTCGTCTATGTGCGCTTTGCGGTGCACGACCGCGCAGTGGCCACCCGGTTCGAGCGCGAAGTGCTGGCCATACCGCGCATCCTGTCGTGCCACAACGTGTCGGGCAGCGCCGACTACATCCTGCAGATCGTCGCGCGCGACCTCGACGACTTCGGCACCTTCTTGCGCGACGAATTGCGCAGCCTGCCGGGCGTTACCTCGCTCGAGTCGTCGCTGTCGCTGCGTGAAGTGAAGGCCAATGGCGGCTTGCCGCTGAGTTGATCCCCTGACCGGTGCGTGCAAGGCGCACCAGTCATGGCATAGTCACCAATACGGCGCGACACGATGTCCGCACCGGATGCACAACGGAGTTTTTTCAATGGATCACGAACAGGCGCGAGCCGAAGAATCGCGCGCGATGGAGCGCGTGCTGGCTGCCACGCAGCGGGTGCAGTCAGCTTTCACGTCACTGCAATCGCAATTTCCGCCGCAAGGCGAAGGACGGCCCTCGCAATTCGCGCTGCAGACCTTCGATGCCGCGCTGCAGGAACTTGAAGACGCGCAAGCTGCCTTCGATGAATTGCTCGGCGATCTGCTTGACGGCAAGCGCTGAGTGGCTTAGCTGCTGCTTACCTGCGTAGCTGCTGCGGTTCACGCGGCGGCTGACCTTCTCTATTCCAACGCACGTTTCGCGCGGACTCGGAGAGGCTCGGCGGGGTTGACCGTTAGTTGCGTTCTTGCGCATCCTTTCGGGAGCCCCGAGCCCTGCGGATCGTGCCTAAATTGATCATCGTCATACTCTCCTTCTATCGACCCCATCCCCAGTAGTGGTTTATCGCATATCGTAAAAATACGATATATGATTCGTTCCGTTGCGATGCAGATGCCACGCTGTTGCCTTTTGTCTCTGCCCGCGATTCATGAACTCGAAACTCACCCGATGACCATCGACATCGACGCGATCCACAAGGCGCTCGCCAATCCTATCCGCCGCGAGATTCTGGCGAAGCTGAGGAACCCGCACGCGCACTTCGGCGATCAGGAACTGACGCTCGACCACGGCGTGTGCGCCGGCAAGATCGACGCATGCTGCGGGCTGTCGCAGTCCACGGTATCGGTGCATCTGGCCGCCTTGCAGCGCGCCGGTCTGGTCACGTCGAAGCGGGTTGGCCAGTGGGTGTTTTTCAAACGCAACGAGCCCGTCATCCAGGCGTTTCTCGAGCACATGAACACGGACCTTTGACGCTTGCGTCTGCTTCGCCCCGCTTCTTTCATCACGCTGTTCTTATCGTCGCGGGCACTGTGCCCGCCAGGAAGGTGACCCTTTATGCCGACTCTTTTTGACCCGCTTCAGATTGGCGATCTCACGCTGCAGAACCGCATCATCATGGCGCCGCTAACGCGTCAGCGCGCCGGCGACGTCCGCGTGCCGAACGCGCTGATGGCGAAGTATTACGCCGAGCGCGCCTCAGCCGGCCTGATCATCAGCGAAGCCACCTCGGTTACGCCGCAAGGCGTCGGCTACGCCGCCACGCCGGGCATCTGGTCGCAGGAACAGGTAAAAGGCTGGAAGCTCGTCACCAGCGCCGTGCATGCTGCCGGCGGCACGATCTTCCTGCAGTTGTGGCACGTGGGCCGCATCTCGGATCCGATCTTCCTGAATGGCGAGCTGCCGGTCGCGCCGAGCGCGATCGCACCGCAAGGCCACGTGAGCCTCGTGCGTCCGGAACGTCCCTTTGTGACGCCGCGCGCGCTCGAACTGGCCGAAATTCCGGGCATCGTCGACGCGTATCGCAAGGGTGCCGAGAATGCCAAGGCAGCCGGTTTCGACGGCGTGCAAGTGCACGGCGCGAACGGCTATCTGATCGACCAGTTCCTGCAGGACAGCACCAACCATCGTACTGACGCGTACGGCGGTTCGATTGAAAACCGTGCCCGCCTGATGCTGGAAGTGGTGGATGCGTGTATCGAAGTATGGGGTGCGAATCGCGTCGGCATGCACCTCGCGCCGCGCGGGGACGCACATACGATGGGCGACTCAGATGCCGCCGCGACCTTCGGCTATGTCGCGCGCGAACTCGGCAAGCGCAAAATCGCGTTTATCGCCGCGCGTGAAGCGCTCGGCGACAACCGCCTCGGCCCGCAGTTGAAGGCGGCGTTCGGCGGCCCATACATCGCCAACGAAAAATTCACGAAGGAATCCGCGCAGAAAGTTCTCGACGCAGGCGAAGCCGATGCCGTGGCCTGGGGCAAGCTCTTCATCGCCAATCCGGATCTGCCGCGCCGCTTCGAACTGAACGCGCCGCTGAACGAGCCGAATCCTTCGACGTTCTATGCGGAAGGTGAAGCCGGCTATACCGACTATCCGGCGCTGGAAACGGTGGAATAAGCAGACGCCTGGCTCGAAGACGCACAAAAAAACGCACAAAAGCAGGCAAGACTCGCGGCGGGCACGACCGGATAGCATTCCGGTTGTGGCCGCCGCGTTTTTATTGGAAGCCCGCTTCGGTCTCGCCTGGTCGCGTCATTGACCTCGCAGTCCAAGCGCCCAAACAGATCACGCGCGCGCTGCCGCAACCTCGCGGCGCATAAACACGCGTTTCGATTCGTCGAGGCCACGGTCAACATGTGCCGCGCGAATGGCGCGCAACTTCGCGTCGAGCTGCGCGGTCTCGATCACGCTAAAGCCCAGCCGCCGATAGTACGGCGCATTCCAGGGCACGTCGCGAAACGTCGACAACACCAGTTGCTGCGCACCTGCCTTGCGTGCAAGCCAGTCCACTTGTTCGATAAGCTCAGCACCGATGCGCCGCCCAGCCCAGGCGGTCAGCACATCCAGCTCCTCAATATAGAAGCGTGTGGACAACGGCGCAAACATGACGAACGCGACGCAGCGCGCCGCGTCATTCACTGCAACGATAATCTCGGACGCCTCGATCTTGCGGCGCACGAAGTCCGCCTTCATCGGCTGGGCATCCGCAATGCCCGTCATACCGATCGTCGCGAAGCGCTGCGCCGCTTCATACTCGATCACACGCACCGCCTCGATCTCGTCCAGTTCGGCAAAGCGAAAAGTGATGGCAAAAGAGTCCTGCATAAGCTTCCGATGCAAATCGATCACATCTCCGTCGAACCTCACGGGACGGCAGCGGCCAATTCCGGCCATGCCCGCTCCCAATGCGCCGCGCGCATTCCCTAGTCTGCTCGAATATTGACACCGCCGCGGCGAAACGAATAGGCACGCAGCCTGCCCTCCGTCACACAACGACGCACCGCAGATCGAAATGCCATGCCTCCGGCACCCTCCGGAAGTTACACTCCCGATACCTGCCCTCCTCCACCTCACGATGAATCTGATGCACCTGCTGCAGGTCGCCCTGCACTTCGACCGAAACCTCGGCAGCCTGATCGCGCAATATGGCACGGCCGTCTACGCGATGCTGTTTGCCATTGTGTTTGTCGAAATTGGCTTCCTGCCGCTCTTCTTTCTGCCAGGCGATCCGCTGATCTTCATCTGCGGCGCGTTCGCCGCCACCGGTGCGCTCAGTATCTGGCTGGTGATTCCCGTGCTGTTTGCGGCGACGGTGGCCGGCAGCATCGTCAACTTCGTGATTGGCCGCGCGATCGGCGAGAAAGTCTACACCGCCGAGTATCGCTGGCTCGACAAACACGCGTTGCAAAAGGCGCACGCCTTCTATGAGGCACGCGGCGGCTTGACCTTCCTGCTGTCGCCGTTCATCGCCGTCGTGCGTACTTTTGCGCCATTCGTCGCGGGCGTCTCGCGGATGACGTTCGCACGTTTCACGTCGTTCGTCGTTGCAGGCGCTGCGCTGTGGATCGTGTCGCTGGTGGCGGCCGGATATCTGTTCGGCAATGTGCCGGTGGTGCGCGATCATATGAGTTCGATCGTGCTGCTTGGTGTCGGACTCGGTGTCGGCTCGCTGCTGGTGAGCGCGCTCTGGCGCTTCGTCAACAACCGGCGGCAACGCCCCTGATGCTCAGAGGGCCCTGCGGCGACACCACGACGCGCGCCCCAGCAACCGGTACCCTGAAAATTCCAGAAATTGGCTATTTCACAAAGCCACTGAGAGGCCTAATCTTCCTCATGTCGCGCCATCCGGCGCATCGACCGAAAATGAGGAAGGAATCATGGAACAGCGTCTCGACTTCTACAAAGCCAGTCCGCACGCAATCAAAGCGATGCTCGCGCTGGAAGAACGTATCGGCAAGAGCGGCATCGAAAAATCGCTCGCTGAACTGGTGCGTCTGCGCGCCTCGCAAATCAACGGCTGCGCGTTCTGCGTGGACATGCATACGACCGACGCCCGCAAGGGCGGCGAAACAGAACGCCGGCTCGCCACCGTCGTCGCGTGGCGCGAAACGCCCTTCTTCACCGAGCGCGAGCGCGCTGCACTCGAATGGACCGAGGCCGTCACACTGGTGTCAGAGACGCATGTGCCCGACGCAATCTGGGAAGCCGTCAAGCCGCATTTCAGCGACGAGGAACTGGTCGACTTGACCTTGCTGATCGCGGCGATCAACAGCTGGAACCGTTTCTCGATCGCTTTTCGCAAGATGCCGGCCTGAAAAGTCCAATATAAGGCGGCTGATTCGAACGCAACGCGCCGGTCCGCTCCTTGTGGGGGCGGACCGGCGCGTTGCATGCATAGCTTCGAAACCTTTCCATATGCCACCCGCCTGACACGGAAGGGCCTGCCGCGCCTTAATAACAACAACAGGTCGCTGCCGTCGCGCTTTTTAACAATATTTAATTTGGGTTGCGGCCTTATATCGAGCAGACTTGGTAAACAGCACGGTCGGATGACGGAGAAACTCATGAACATCGACGATGCATGGGACGGTCACATGCGCCGCGCGCACCTCGACGCCGCACAGCAGCAGCCTGTGCCAGCGTCGCGGCCACACAAAGCGCCGCTCGCGCACCGCGCGATGCAGATTTCAATCGCGCTGGTGTGCGCCTGGTCGATCGTCGAAACGCCATGGGAACTGAGCCCTGCGGATGGCATGACGCGCGTCATTGCGCTGGTGCTGGCCAAATGTCTGCTGCTCGGTGTGGGGGCGGCGGCGTTTTTCGGGGTCCGCTATGCGCGCCCATTTTTTGCGTTCCTATGCGCAGCGAGCGTGTTTGCGCTCGCCTCTGCGCTGCCGCTCGAATATGCGGTCGCGCGTGAACTGTTCTCGCTCTCGCTGATCGAGTGTGTGTGCAAGATTGCGCTCGTTGGCAGTTATGCAACCTGGTATGTAAAAGGGCATTGAACGGACGACCCGCACAAAAAAAGCCCGCAACTGCGGGCAACCCTCTCGGAGGAGAACACGGAACAACGATTCGAATTCAGCACATAGGACTGCCCTGTCGATTCACCCTTTCGTCGCGCCAAACGTCAAACCCGCCACGAAATGCTTCTGCATCGCGAAGAACATCGCCACCGAAGGCAGCGCGGCCAGAATCGACCCCGCCGACACCAGATTCCAAGCGGTGGTCCACTGCCCCTTCAGCGCAGCAACACCCACCGTGATCGGCGCCGCCTCATCGCCCGTCGTCAGGCACAAGGCCCAGAAGTAGTCATTCCACACAAACGTGAACACGAGAATCGCCAACGCCGCGAGAGCCGGACGAATCAGCGGCAAGACGATCCTGAAGAACACCGTCCACTCATTCGCGCCTTCGATGCGCGCCGCTTCGATCAGCTCAAACGGCAACTGCTTGATGAAATTACGCAGAAACAGCGCGCAGAACCCAGTCTGAAACGACACATGGAACAGGATCAACGCGCCAACCGTGTTGAACAGCCCGAGCTTCAACGACAGATCCCGCACCGGAATCATCAGCACCTGCACAGGCACGAAATTGCCCGCCACGAAGGTGGCAAACAGCGTGCTATTGCCGCGAAAGCGGTAGATAGCCAGCGCGAACCCTGCCATCGCCGCCAACGTGATCGAGCCAACGACGGCAGGCACCGTAATCAGCACGCTATTCCAGAAGTAATGGAGCATCGGCGAGGTGGTCAGCGCATCGCGATAGTTGTCCCACATCGCAAAGTGCTTCGGCCAGCCCCAATAGTTGCCCTCGCTCAGTTCGTCGGACGAGCGAACCGAGGTGACCAATACGGCGATCATGGGCAGCAGCCAGATCAACAACGCCACCGGCAATGACAGCTTGTACAGCCGCCGTGAGGTTGGTTTCCATTTGGTAATCGGCATCGGATACATTACGGCCTCCTTATTGCTCAGCGCGCAGCATCCGCCGCAGGTGATAGACGATATAAACCAGCATGATCGCGAACAGCACCACGGCTATCGACGCCGAATAGCCAATCCGGTAATACTTGATCGCCTGGTCGTACATGTAATACGCGAGCACGGTGGAACTCTCGAACGGGCCGCCACCCGTCATCACCGAAATCAGATCGAAGCTGCGCAGCGCCCCGATCACCGTGACCACGATCGCCATGAACGTGGTGGGGCGCAGTTGCGGCAGGATCACATGCCAGAGCATCGACCAGCCGTGCGCGCCTTCCATGCGCGCCGCCTCGACCTGCTCGGCGTTCAGCGCAGTAAGGCCGGTCAGATACAGAATCATGCAGTATGCGGTTTGCGGCCAGAGCGCCGCGAAGATGATGCCGGGCGTCGCATAGCGCGCATCGCCAAGCACCGGCACGCCGTGCCCGAGGATCAGCGCCAGCAGGCCAAAGGTCGGATCGTAAAACCACGAGAAAATCAGCCCGACCACCACGCCTGACAGCACGAACGGAGCAAAGAACAGCGACTTGACGATGCGGATGCCGGCCACCGCCTGGTTCAGATACAGCGCCACGGCGAGGCCCATGGGTGGCGCCAGCAGAAACAGCAGCAGCCAGATCAGATTGTTCTTCAGCGCGGTATAGAAGGTCGACGCATGGAACAGCTCCACATAGTTCGCAAGACCGACGAAACTGGGATCGGTCATGCCGTCCCAGCTGAAAAAACTGATGCGGATCGTCGACAGGATCGGCCAGACGACATAGATCGCCACCATCACGCAGGCGGGCGCGAGGAACAGGAAGGCGGCACGCCGTTGCCGGCGCGAAGTGGGTGACGGACCACGGCGGCGTGGCGCTGCACCCGGCCCACGCGACGCGCCGGATTGCGCAGCGCCGCCTGGTGCGCCCGGACCTGCATCGCCGGTAATGGACTGACGGCTGACGGAGTGAACCACGGCGAGTCTCCTGATCGATCTCGATCGAGCGCAGGCGGCGCCAGGCCACCCACGCTCGCTTCGCTTACTGACTACTACGATTGCCGACTACGCTTACTTCTTGTAGATGCGCTGACGGGTCTGCTCGAGTTGCGCCAGCACCTCATCGAGCTTCGAAGGATCCGCCACGAACTGCTGCATCCCCTTCATGCCCTCGTCGGCCATCTCCTTGGTCATGTCACGATCGTAGAACTGCGCAATGCCGCCCTTCGTATTGGCAAGGATCTGGAAGCCGATCTTCGAAATCGGCTCCTCCGGTTCCGGCGACTTGCTATTGGCCGACAACGAGCCAAGCCCGGTCGCCAGTTGTGCACCGATTTCCGGCGTCTCGACAAACGCAAGGAACGCGTGAGCGTCGGCCTTGTTTTTAGCCTTCGACGGGATATGCAGCGACTCGACCGGGCCATCTTCGGCAGTCGGCACCTTTGAATCGATGATCGGGAACTGGAAGTAGCCCATTTCCGGCTTCACACTCGCCGGGAAACCGCCGGTGATGAAAGTACCCATCAGCATCATCGCGGCCTTGCCCTGGAACAGGAACGGCTGCGCCGAATCCAGATCGTAGGAGAGCGAATTGTCGATGAAGTAGCCGGCGTCGATCAGTTGCTTCCACGTCGTATACACCTTCTTCACGCGCGGATCGGTGTACGGCACTTCGCCCGCCATCAGCTTTTGATGGAACGCGTTGCCGTTCAGGCGCAGATCCAGATAGTCGAACCAGCCGGCCAGCGTCCATGCGTCACGGCCAGCCACGGCAATCGGCGTAATCCCGGCCGCCTTCAACTTCTTGCAGGCGTCGAGAAACTGATCCCACGTTTTCGGCTCGTCCGCGATGCCGACCTTCTGGAACAGATCCTTGCGGTAGAACATGCCCCACGAGTAGTAGACGGTCGGCGCCGCGTACTGCTTGCCCTTATAAGACGAGGCCTCCTTCGTCGAGGCATAAGTGCTATTCCAGCCGTTCTTGTTCCAGTCGCCTGTCAGGTCGTCGAACAGGCCGCGCTGTGCGTAATACGCCATCCGCTCGCCGTCATGCCAGTTCACGATGTCAGGCGGGGCCGTCGACAGCCAGCCCGGCAGTTGCACCTTGTAGGCCTCCTCATCGATAAACGACACGTTGACGTCGGTACCGGGATGCGCCTTCTTGAATTCGTCGATCACCTGCTGCCAGACCGCCCGCTGACTGGCGCCCTTGAACGCGATATTCATGGTCAGTGTGGCCGCCTGCGCGCTGCCGGCCATCGATCCTGCCGCGGTGGCCGCAGTCAGCGCGACGGCAACCAGAACCTTGCGAAGTTTGAATGTCATGCCTGTCTCCTTGGTTTTTACGTCGTTTTCGGTCGTGCCGGATGCTGCGTGAAGTGCTACATGAGGGGACTGCCTTAAGGTACTGCGTTACTGTTACAGCCAGACCTCAGGCCCGGTGTCCACGCCGGGTCCCGAGGTCTAAACCCGTTTAACTCGAGCGATACACCGCAACGCCCTGAGGTTGGATCTCGCGCGAGCCGACCACAAAGGCGGCGTCCGGAACATCTGCGAGCGTGTGAACCTGTGCGCCATAGTTCAGGGCATAGGTCAGGCCGCCGCGCCGGCTGATGCGCACGCCGTCACCGAGCGCCGTCACCTCGATACCGGCTTCGCGCGCGATGCTGGCAAAGAGCCTGGTGGTCAGCGCGTCGTCGAACAGACTCGCAAAGTAGTGGATCGCACCGCTGCGGACATACGCAGGATGGCCATCAGCGAAACGCGCGCGGATCTCTAGCGTGTCCTTGCCGGCCGAGCCGGTTTCGATGAAATCGCGCCAATGCCGCCCGACGCCGTCATCGAGGCTCGCGCTGCCCGCAAGCCTGACGGGTTCCGTCACATTGGGCCGCAGCGACTCGACGCGCCACACGCGAGCCGGCAACACCGAGGCTAGCGGCCCCGGCGGCAATGTAGAGGGAATCTGCAGATCTTCGGTCTTCGAGCCCGTACGCGGCCCGAGCACCACCTGGGCGCCGGAGCGCGCCAGTCGCTCCGCGAAGTCTGCGGGCACCATCGGCAATGGCGGCACAACAACCAATTGATACCCGTCGAGCGCAGCGTCCACCGGCACCACATCGACATCGAGTCCGAGTCCACGCAACGCCGAGTAGTACTCGAACGCAAAGCGCGGATAGTGGAAGTCCGCACCCTGAGGATGAATTTCAAACAGCCACTTCGCCTCGTAGTCGTACACAAGCGCGACCTTCGAGCGGATGCCGGCGTTCGCATCCTTATCGGCCACCAGCACGTTGCGGATCTCCTCCGCAACCTGGGCCGCCTCGCTGCCGCCGATATCCAGCCGGTTATCCGGCGTGTTCAGGCCCGCATGCATCTGCTCCTGGGCAAACGGTGCCTGGCGCCAGCGGAAATATGACACGCAGCCCGCACCGTGCGCGAACGCCTCCCAGCTCCACAAGCGCACCATGCCGGGCAGCGGCGCCGGATTCCAGTGCGCCCAGTTGACCGGGCCGGGCTGTTGCTCCATCACCCAGAACGGCAGCTTCGACATGCCGCGGTAAACGTCGTGATTGAACGAGGCGAAGTCCGGATGGCCGGTGCGCAGCCACTTCGCCTTGAGCTCGGGCGCAAACCATTGCTCTTCGAGCGCGCCGAGCGGATAGCTGTCCCACGTCGCCACGTCGAGATCGGCGGCGACCTTGTAGTGATCGAATTCGGTGAACAACTGCATGAAGTTGTGCGCCACCGGCCGACCCGGCGAATTCGCGCGGATGATTTCGACCTGCATGCGGTTGTAGCGCGCCACCTCGTCCGAGGCGAAGCGCCGGTAGTCGAGCCGATGCGAGGGATGCGCCTCGGTGACGGTGGCCACCGGTGCGTCGATCTCGTCGAAACTGCGGTACTCCATGCTCCAGAACACCGTGCCCCATGCGCGGTTCAGCGCATCGATCGTCTTATAGCGCGTCTTCAGCCACTCGCGAAAGCGCCCCACCGCCGCCGGCGAATAACTGACTACGGTGTTGTGGCAACCGAACTCGTTATCGGTCTGCCAGTACGCGACCGCCGGATGCTTGCCGTAGCGCTCGGCCACTGCCGTGCAGATCCGCTGCGAAGCGACGAAATACGACGGTGACGAGAAATCGTAGTGACGGCGCGAGCCGAAGGCCCGCGGCCGCCCGTCTGCGCCAACCGGCAAAATGTCAGGATAACGATCGATCAGCCACTTTGGCGGCGTCGCCGTCGGCGTGCACATCACCACCTGCAGTCCGGCCGCGCCCAGCACGTCGACGGCGCGATCGAGCCAGTCCCAGTCGTATTCGCCGGGAGACGGCTCCATCCGACTCCAGGCAAACTCAGCAATCCGCACCTGCTCGATACCAAGCGCTTGCATGCGGCGGGCGTCGTCTTCCCACATCGATTCCGGCCAATGTTCCGGGTAATAGCAGACTCCAAGGCGCATCCGAGTGTCCTTTATGCGTAGTGTTCGACGGTTTCGAGCGAAGCGACGGCAAAGCCGTCTTCGGTAAATAAATGGCAGATGGAGGCCGGTGCGCGGAAGCTGGCGCGATCGCCCTGCTTCAGGCGCGTATCGCCGGGCGCCTTGGCGATCAGCACGGCGCCATCGGCCTCATCAAGATGGACGTAGCTGTGTTCGCCGAGCTGCTCGACGAGTGAGACAGTGCGCGTCAGCTCGGCGGGATCTTCAGTGATTGGCTGCGCTGCCGTAGACGCGGCCGTAGACGTTGAGGCGACGCCAGCGCCGGCTCCATCCGCCAGTTCCAGATGTTCGGGCCGCACACCAAAGGTCACCGCCTGCGCCACGCTCAACGCCGCGCCGTCGACGCTCGCGCGCACGATTTCGCCACTGTGATCGAGCTTGACGCTCACGCCGCGTGGGTCGATCGCGGCCACCTTGCCCGGCAGAAAATTCATCCGCGGCGAGCCGATGAACCCCGCCACGAAGCGGCTGTTCGGGCGGTGATACAACTCGAGCGGCGCGCCGATCTGGGCGATGCTGCCGTAGCGTTCGGTGTCCTTGCCGGCGTGCAGCAGCACGATCTTGTCGGCAAGCGTCATCGCCTCGATCTGGTCATGCGTCACATAGACAACGCTCGCTTTCGCAAACTGCTTGTGCAGACGGGCAATCTCGACGCGGGTCTGGCCGCGCAAGGTAGCATCGAGGTTCGAAAGCGGCTCGTCGAACAGAAACACGCCGGGCTCGCGCACGATGGCGCGGCCGATCGCCACGCGCTGCCGCTGCCCGCCCGATAACGCCTTGGGCCGCCGCTCGAGCAGCGCCTCGAGCTGCAGAATGCGCGCAGCCTCGCGCACCTTACGGTCGATTTCATCTTTGGGGGTTTTGGCGAGCTTCAGGCCGAAGGCCATGTTCTCGAACACGGTCATGTGCGGGAACAGCGCGTAGCTCTGGAACACCATTGCCACGCCGCGCTGCGCCGAAGGCACATCGTTGACGATCTTGCCCCCGATCGAAAGATCGCCGTCGCTGACGTCCTCGAGACCCGCAATCATGCGCAACAAGGTGGACTTGCCGCATCCGGACGGGCCGAGAAACACACAGAACTCGTTCTCGCCAATCTCCAGATCGACATTGCGAATCACTGGCGCGCCCTCGCCGTACGATTTCTGGACGCCTCTTAACGAAATGCTCGCCATCGCCTCGTCTCCGTGATTTAATCGGCTCGAAATCGGAGATTAAGCGCTTAATCTGCAAAGCCGAAAAAAATTGACCGCGTAGGATCAATGGCCTGCTGCAGCGTCTCCGATATCGTTCTGTCTGTGCGGCAAATGGTGCCGCGCCTTTCGGACGGATGCAAACTTTGAGAAAACGTCCCAAATAGTGACCAAACAGTGAATAAACCATGCCTACACTGAGCGAAGTCGCGCGTCGTGCCGGTTGCACGCCTGCCACGGTGTCGAACGTGCTGCGCAATCGCGGGCGGGTCGGCGCGCTGACCCGGCAACGGGTGCTCGAAGCGGTGGAAGCGCTTGGCTACCAGCCGCATCTGGCGGCTCGGGCGCTCGCCGAGGGGCGCGCGCCCACGATCGCGCTGATGGTCTCGAGCATCGCCAACCCGTTCTATCCGGAGTTTGCGCTGGCCGTCGAGCGTGCGGCGCGCAGCAGCGGCCACTTCCTGATCATCTGCAATACGAACGAAGATCCGTTGGCAGGCCGCGCCTATCTGGAACAGATTGCCGGGACGTTGTCCGAGGGCGTGCTGGTGATGAACGCCAATCTCGACTTCGCCGATCTGCACAAGACAGAGGCCCGCGGCGCACCGGTCGTGCTGTGTATGTGGGAGCGTCCGCACGAACCACCCGGCCTGCCTTGCGTGGCCGTCGATTTCCGCCTTGCCGGCCAACTGGCCGCGCAGCATCTGCTCGAACTCGGACACCGCCGGATCGGCGCGATTGTGGGCAGCAAGGTCGCGGGCATCCACGCGGCGCGATACGACGGATTCATCGATGCGCTGCGCGCTGCAGGTTTGGACGCAGAGCAAGCGCCTGTGCGCTACGCGCGGGACACCACCCGGGGCGGCTATCTCGCTACCCGCGACTTGCTGGAAGCGCACCCGCACTTGACCGCGATTTTCGCCACCAATGACCTGCCCGCGCTCGGCGCCTTGCATGCGGCTGCCGATCTGGGTTTGCAGGTACCGCACGACCTTTCGGTAGTCGGCATTACTGACATTCAGTTAGCCCAGGAATCGCGACCCGCATTGACGACCGTTGCCGTACCGACCGTCGAGGCGGCGGAGCTCGCCGTGTCCCTGTTGCGCGAACTGATCGAGACGTCGCCGCGCGGCGTGCGGGCGGCCGCCAAAGCGCCGCGCGTGTGCATCGCCTCGGCGCCGAAACTCGTCGTGCGCGGCTCGACACAGGCGCCGCGTCCGGAAAGAAACTGAGCGGCCGGCTTATTCGCTAACCGGCCAGGGCAACTGCGACGACGACCAATCGAGTTCCGTCCCCACTACCGAGCGCATTTCTGGCGACTGGATCGCCACCGTCACCGCGATACAGGGCCGGCCGCTCGCCAGCGATAGATAAGGACTACTGGCCACCGGCACGCCCGGCAGCAGAACGGCGTTCCTGAAGTACGGACGATGATCCCAGCGGGCATCGCGCGGATCCGCGACCGGCTCGAGCGAGTGGCCGAGGTTGGTCGCTGCGACGCCCATGACTTCCTGGCCGATCTGACGCCCGCGGTCGTCCAGGATGAAACAACTGATGCAGAGTTCGTGCTGAGCCAGATCGGCAAAAGCGTCTTCCATGCCGACGCCGCTCAGCAGCGCATCGGCAGCGTTGCGCAGGGCGAAGCGGTACGGCTCCACCTCGCTCTCGAACATCGCGTGCAGGTGCGCCCGGCCTTGCGCAATCACGTCGAACGAACAGTCGATCAGGCGGTTGACCGAATCCGGCGGCGCGATCTGCGCAGCCGGCCGGCCCAGCAAAAAGCCTTGCGCGAAATCGACGTTCGACTCCACGGCCAGACTCAGCTCCTCGGTCGTCTCGACGCCTTCGACGACCACCAGCATGCCCGCCTGGTGCAGCAGGGAGACGAGTTTGGGCAAGATAGATTGCTGGGTGCCCGGAATCGTGGCGCGGATCAGTTCACCGTCGAGCTTGACGAAGTCCGGGCGAATGCGGAACAGCCGATCCAGATTCGATTGACCCGCGCCAAAATCGTCTACGGCGATCAGAAAGCCGTGCTCGCGATAACGCGCCGCCGCGCGTGACATCTCATCGACGCTGCCGCCATGCGACTCGAGAATCTCGAGGACGATCCTGTCCGGTTCGAGCCCGGCCATGCGCACGATACCGGCGAGCTGATCGGCATACCCCTGCGCCACGAACGTGGCAGGCAGGATGTTGAGAAAGATCCACGCTTCATCGGGAATCAGCCGCTGCGCATTGCCGAGATGGACCACGTGACTGGCGCGATCGAGCGCGCCCTCGTCGCTCAACGGCCGTGGCGCGAACAGCACTGCGGGCGGCACGAGCGTGCCGTCAGCCTGTTCGCCGCGCAGCAACGCCTCGAAGCCCACCTGCTTCTGATGCGACAAGCTGTAGAGCGGCTGAAAATGCGAGGTCAGGTAGTAGTCATCCCACCTGGGCCGCGTGCTTTCAGATGGATTACCCAGATCGTTCAGATTGCCGCGACCCAACAGTTGCAGCGGGTCGAACGGGATGGCCCGTTCGGCGCACACCCGGTTGCGGCCGGACTGTTTGGCGCGCAACAGCGCTTCGTCAGCACGGTCGAGTAAGGCCATGATGCTCTCGCCGACGCGATGCTCGGCCACCCCGAAGCTCGCCGTCACGTAACCATCCGGGCGCTCAATAACGGAGATGGCGCTGCGCAGGCGTTCGGCCAGTTCCAGCGCCGAAGCAAGGCCGCCGCGCCGCAACACCGCGAACTCCTCCCCACCGATCCGGCTGACGCTGTCTTGCGCGACCGTCTCGTCCATCAGCACTTGCGCGACTTCGGCGAGCGTCTGGTCCCCGGCTGCATGGCCGAACTGGTCGTTTAACGATTTGAAAGAATCTATGTCGACAAAAATGGCGCAGACCTTGGCCGCTTCGCCAAGCGCGGCCAGACGCCGCTCAGCCTGCTCCATGAAGGCACGGCGGTTCTGCAGACCGGTCAGCGGATCGGTTGCGGCCAGTTGCGCGAGGCGGTTCTCGAGCAGGAAATGATCGCGCCGGAACCAGTAGAAACCGAAGTGGAACACCGCTGCGGTGGGCGCGCCGATCAGCACCCACAGCCACGCCACGACATTGACGTCGTGGATCTGCGGCTGCCTGAACAATAGTGGCAGGCCACTGACGTAGAAAATCGCCGTGCCGACGAAGAAGTGCGTCGGCGTGAGCCAGAGCGGCGCCGAGCAGATCGGAATCACCACCAGGGCGGGCAGCGCCCACAGCAGAGGTTGCTCGACACCGGAGATGTTCAAGGCAATGGCGATGACCAGGACCAACGTGTAAGCAACACCGAGACTGCCGAACACGGCCGTGCTGCGGGCTTTGCGGACACCCGCCACCAGCAACGCCAGTATCAGGATGCAGACGATCCGGTAAGAAAGCGCAATGGAAGGCCCGGCTACGAGGTTGCGCGCCAACACAAACAGCAGCGTGGCGATGACCGTGAAAGCCATGGTGACCGTCGATAGCGGACGCTGCTGTTCCAGCGAACGTCGATGAAAGCGGTGACGCAAATGGGCATCGGTCATGTGTTGCGTTGAGGTGGAAAGCATATTGATAGAAATCAGGCCAGTTCCGTCGCTCTGCCGATGTATAACGGCAACTGTCTGACAAATATTAATGCCTTCGATCAAACAAAATTAGATGCGGGCGCCCTCATCGGAAGTCGGCGCGCGCGCAGCGCGGCCAGTGCGTATAGCAGCCAGGTCGAAATCAATTGAGCGTGGCCAATCCGAGAAACGGCAGACGGCCTGATGATGCAACCGCACAACAGTCTCACCAGGTCTTACACGGAGCGCGGGCGTGGAGCACGCGACGCTATCGTTGCGCTTACGCCCTTACGTGCCTTGTTCGGTAACCGCATCGGCAAAAAATTCGCGCCGATATTGCATCCGTTCGTCCGAAGTGTGCGTAAGCGCCTATAACTTCAATCAGGACGGTGGTAGCGAAATGTTAATGTCTTCAGTAGACTTCGCATAACGAGGCGGAGGTCACCTTTATATCAGGCAACACAGGTAAAAGTAACCGCTGGACGCGTGCAATGCGCGCCTTACTTGCAACACTTTCAGATGTCCGTATCCAGGCACCCGTGTCACTACGGCTTGACGGTAATTGGTCATCCTTTCGGAAAACATGGTCCCTACCCTCGACTACCTGCTTCAACGTCAGATTTCCCCTCAATGGCGCGGCTTACTCACTGCGCTGGCAGAAGAGTTCGAAGCACAGATCGGGCAAGGCGAATTGCGTCAGTTGATGTACCGCGTGGGTTGCCGTTTTGCGGCAGCGCATCCGCTACCGCCCTGCGCCTCGACCGCCGATCTCGCCGACGCGTTAAATGCACGCTGGCAAGAAGCGGATTGGGGTTATGTCGAACTCGTGGACGAAGCGGATTATCTGCGTATCTCCCATTCGTGCGCGCCGTTGCAGGCATTCGGCTCCGCCGCGCTCGCATGGACACCGGCCTTCCTCGAAGGTGTCTATCAGACGTGGCTCAGTGCGCTGGGTGCGGAGGGTCTGTCGGTAGCCCAGGCGAGCGAGTTCGATGAGTACGCAACCATCGAATTCCGGCTTGGCCGCCAGCTGGCATAGGCCCTGCTGCAGGTTGGACTTTTTACCGGCGATGGCGGCGCGCAACAAACGCGCGACGCAAGACAAGACAGACATGAACAAGACGGCGGCGACATGAGTCCTTCGAGCGACATTGAAACCCTCTTCGGGCATTTTGGCGGCAACGCGGGCGATTACCAGGAAATCGGCCGTGAGAACGAAGCGAGTTCGGCGCGCACGCGCTGGCCGCTGCTCGTTACGCTCGATCTGACGCAACCCTCCATCCCGGCCATCCCGCAGCGCGGCGATCCCCTTGCGCAACCGGGGGACGAAGCCGCGCAAGCGCAGTCGCCGGAAGGCGACGCGCAAGCAGCAAACGGTCCCGCTGAAGCAGGACACGCCGCCAAGCCGCAGGTCCGCAGCAAGACGCCACTCTTTGCGCGGCCGCATCGGCGCACGATTCCGCCGGTCGGCAACGCCGTCAAGCCGGAGCCGCCGCGCGGCGCTGAGCGCTTTTCCGCCGTGCCGCAAGCGGCCAAGGCCGAACTCGCTGCGAGCGAGGCGGCGGTAGCAGCGCCTGTTGTGAGTACTACGCCACCCACGCTTGTCCCGATTGCATCGCAAGCTCCCGCCGCTACCGCAACGGTGCCGCCCATCGGCAATGTGCCGCCCGTATTCGCTCCGGCGATGGCGCCTGTTGCCATGCCGCCGATGGTTGCACGCACAACTTCCGCTGCGCCCGCTTTCCGTGCACCCGTGCCTTCCGCGCAAGGTTTCGCCGCACCTGCTGCGCCTGCGTTTGCCGCAAGACCCACCGTGCCCGCGAGTGCGTACACCCAACCGGCATCGGCCGGTTTCGCGGCACGCGTTTCGGCACCTGCTGCACCGACTGCACCTGCCGCACCTGGCATTCAGCCGCCATCCATTCTCGGCAAGCTGTTCAAGCCGGCCGCGCCCAGCACATCACCCGCGGCACGAACACCTGCTGCTGAAGCTGCACCGGCCGCGCTCGGTTCCTTATTTGAACGTTTGCGCGGCGATGCCCCGACCGCGGCAACGCCCGCTCCTCATTCGTGGCTGACCAACGGCCCGCGTCGCTCATGAAAGTTATTGCGGTCGTTTCCGCGAAAGGCGGCGTCGGCAAGACCACGCTTGCGGCCAACCTGGCTTCCGTTCTCGCTACCAGTGGCAGGCGTGTCATCGCGCTCGACCTCGATCCGCAAAACGCCTTGCGCCTGCACTTTGGCGTGCCGCTCGACAGCATCGACGGTTTGTCGCGCGCCACCTTGAGCGGCGATGCGTGGCAACGCATCATGTTCGATGGCGTGGACGGCGTGACCGTGCTGCCCTACGGCGCGGTCCTCGAAGACGATCGGCGCCGTTTCGAAGCCTTTGTCGATCATGAGCCGCACTGGCTTGCGCAGTCGCTCAGTACGCTGCGGCTCGATGCCTCCGACATCGTGGTCATCGACACCCCGCCGGGTTCGTCGGTCTATACGCGCACCGCATTGTGCGCAGCGACCTTCGCGCTGAACGTGGTGCTCGCGGATGCAGCCTCGTATGCAGCGATTCCGCAAATGGAGCGGATGATCGAAGCGTATGCCGCGCCGCGTCCCGACTTCGGCGGCGTGGGTTACGTGATCAACCAGGTGGACCAGTCGCGCCAGTTGACCAAAGACGTCCTCAAGGTGCTGCGCCAAATGCTTGGCGAAAAGCTGTTCCCTGGGGTCATCCATCAGGACGAAGGCGTCAGCGAGTCGCTCGCCTGTGACACCACGCTGATCCACTACGATCCGCTCAGCCAGGCCGCCGCCGATTTCCGCGCGTGCAGCCAGTGGCTGATGTCGCGGGTCGACTCGATTGCTGTCTCACCGGGGAGCGTTGCATGAGCACGCCACAAGCACGCGGTACGGAACCCACTGCCGAGCCATCGCGGCTCGAGCGCTTCGTCGACGCCCGCTTGTGGAGCAGCACGCCGGTCGTGGTGTGCCTGACGCTGTTCGCGCTCGTGATTCTGTACTTCGTGTTTACGGTGCCGCTGGCGTTCTCCGAGCAGCTGACTTTCGCCACTTGCTGCTTTGTCTGCGCCCTGCTGTTTCGCCGCCTGCAGGGCCGCTATGCGACGCTCGTAATGATCATGCTATCGGTAGTCGCGTCTGGCCGCTATATGTATTGGCGTCTCACCACCACGACTTACTGGGAGCATCCGCTCGATGCGATCTGGGGTCTCTTGCTGGTCTCGGCCGAGGTCTATTCGACGATCGTGCTGTTACTCGGGTACTTCCAGACCGCCTGGCCGCTCAAGCGCGAGCCGATGCCGCTGCCGGCCGACCGCAGCGCCTGGCCGACCGTCGACGTTTTCATCCCAACTTATAACGAACCGCTGTCGGTCGTCAAACCGACCATCTACGCGGCGCTCGCACTCGACTACCCGGCTGACAAGCTTTCCATCCACGTGCTGGACGACGGCCGCCGTCCGGAATTCAAGGCGTTCTGCGAGGAAGTCGGCGTCAACTGGACGATCCGCACGCACAACCGCCACGCCAAGGCCGGCAATATCAATGAAGCCCTGAAGATCACCAGCGGCGAATACCTGGCGATTTTCGACTGCGACCACATTCCGACCCGCTCGTTCCTGCAGATCGGCCTCGGCTGGTTCCTGCGCGACAAGCTGCTGTCGATGCTGCAGACGCCGCACCATTTCTTCTCGGCCGATCCGTTCGAGCGCAATCTCGGCACCTTCCGCAAGGTGCCGAACGAAGGCGAGCTTTTCTATGGTCTCGTGCAGGACGGCAACGACCTGTGGAACGCGACCTTCTTCTGCGGTTCGTGCGCGCTACTGCGCCGCTCGATGGTGGAGGAAATCGGCGGCATCGCCGTCGAGACGGTGACCGAAGACGCGCACACCGCCTTGAAGCTGCACAGGCTCGGCTACACCACGGCCTATCTCGCCATCGCCCAGGCGGCAGGGCTTGCGACCGAAAGTCTCTCCGGCCACATCGGCCAGCGGATTCGCTGGGCGCGGGGCATGACGCAAATCTTCCGGATAGACAATCCGTTGACCGGCAAGGGGTTGAAGATCGGCCAGCGGCTGTGCTACCTGAACGCGATGATGCACTTCTTCTACGGTGTGCCGCGCCTCGTGTTCCTGACCGCGCCGCTGTCGTTCCTGTTCTTCGGTGCGCACGTGATCGAAGCGGCCGCCAGCACAATCGCCATCTACGCGCTGCCGCACATGATGCATGCGAGCATCACCAACTCACGCATGCAGCGTCTGTTCCGCCATTCGTTCTGGGCTGAGGTCTACGAATCGGTGCTGGCGTCGTACATCACCGCCCCGACCCTGCTCGCGCTGATCAACCCGAAGCTCGGCAAATTCAACGTGACGGCCAAGGGCGGCCAGATCGAGAAGAACTATTTCGACTGGACCATCTCGCGCCCCTACCTGTTCCTGCTGCTGTTGAACCTGCTCGGCTTTATCACCGGTCTCGTGCACATCTACCTGAACCTGGGCCTGCGCAGCGAAGTGCAGACCACCATCCTCAATCTGGCGTGGACCGGCTACAACATGCTGATTCTCGGGGCGAGCGTGGCCGCGGCAAGCGAGCGCCGCCAGATTCGCGCAGTGCACCGCGTGGCGATGAAAATGCCGGTGATGCTGAAATTCTCGACGGGCCGCACGCTGGCCTGCCAGACCATCGACTACTCGGAGGGCGGTGTGGGCGTGGAGTTGCCCAACAGCATCCAGGTGCCGATGCACGAACGCGTGACCGTCTCCCTCTTTCGCGGCGACGAAGAATACGCGTTCCCCGCCACGGTCGGCTTCACTGCGCCGGGACGGGTCGGCTTGCGCTTCGGCGAAATGTCGCGCGAGCAGGAGTACGAGTTCGTCAAGTCCACTTTCGCGCGGGCCGACGCCTGGATGGGCTGGGCCGAAGGGCGCCAGCAGGATACGCCGTTGCGCGGCCTGTCACACGTGTTGCTGGTCGGCGTGCGCGGTATTGCCGGCCTCTTCGAACATCTTTACGGAGACCTGCGCGGCTCAATGCGAGGTCGCCCAATCGACGTCAAAAAGCTGGAAACGAAAAAAGACTGACTTATGGGCAAAGGGATTGCGCAGACACATACTCAACACTTGCAAAGCGGGCGCGGCATGACAGGATGGGCAATGCGTTTGCGTTTGCGTTCGCGCCGCCTCGTACGCGGACTCGCCTGCTGGCTGGCTTTTCAGACTGCATTCGCAGCGCCATTGGCGTCGGCCGCCGGGCTCGTCGCCAGTTCGGCGCGTGCCACCGCGGCGCCAGGTACAGCGGACGCCACCGGGGTGGGCAACGTACCGGCACCGAGCGCCGCCGTACCGTTCGATCCCAACGCGATCGTCCAGCCTGCGCTGGCCACGCCGACCCCGGCGCTTGCCGCATCGTCCGTGAAAGCGCTCGGCATCAAGACCCCGACCACTGCGGAACCCGGCACCCTGGTACCGGGCGGCCGCCGCCAGACGCTGACGTTCGCCGACTTCGGCGCGCTCGATCCGCTGCAGTTGCGCGGCACCGAAGGCCAGAACGGCATTGCCTTCTCGGTGCGTAACGACGAAGTGGTGACCGGTGCGATCCTGCACCTGATCTATAGCTATTCGCCCGCCCTGCTGCCGGCGATCTCGCAGCTGAAGGTGCTGGTGAACGGCGAAGTCGCGGCCACCCTGCCGGTGCCGCACGAGCAGGCGGGCATGCTGGTGGCGCGTGACATCTCGATCGATCCGCGCTTCATCACCGAATTCAACCACCTTAACGTGCAGTTGATCGGCCACTATACGCAGCAGTGCGAAGATCCGGCCAATTCGTCGTTATGGGCCACCGTCAGCAATGCGAGCTCGCTCGATTTGACCTACGCGTCCCTGACCAGCAAGCCGGATCTGGCCGCATTGCCGCAGCCGTTCTTCGATCGCCGCGACGTGCGCCGCCTCGAGCTGCCGTTCGTCTTCCCGGCCAAGCCCGGCGTCGAAACGCTGGAAGCAGCCGGGATCGTGGCGTCATGGTTCGGCGCGCTGGCCGGCTATCGCGGCGCGCTGTTCCCCGCCCAGGTCGACGAAGCGCCGCTGTCGGGCAATGCCGTGATCTTTGCCACTGCCGATCAACGGCCCGCCGGCGTGACGATTCCCGCCATCTCCGGACCGACCATTGCGGTCGTGGATCGGGAAGCGCCGGCGCGCGGCAAACTGCTGCTGGTGCTCGGGCGTAATGAAGCCGAACTGAAAACCGCCGCGAAAGCGCTCGGCGTCGGTCAGAGCGTGCTCTCCGGAGAAAGCGCGACGATCACCCAACTGAACGAGCTCGGCCCGCGCGTGCCATACGATGCCCCGAACTGGCTGCCTACCAACCGGCCGGTGCGGTTCGGCGAGTTGGCCGAGGCGCGCGATCTGAGCGTCTCCGGCTACGATGCCGACGCCGTGCGCGTGAATCTGCGTGTGCCGCCCGACCTGTTCATGTGGCACACCAAGGGCGCGCCGATCGATCTGCGCTATCGCTACACCGTGCGCCCGTTGCCCGACCGGTCGTCGCTGAACATCAGCATCAACGACGGCTTCGTGCAGTCGCTGCCGATTCCGGCCAAACCCGCGTCGATGTTCGACCTTGGCCGCTATTTCAGCACCATCCTGCCGGACAAAAGCGCTGACGCCCGCCGCACCGTCCACATCCCGCCGCTGCTGCTGACGCCGCGGGCGCAGTTGCGGCTGCACTTCTTTTACGACATTCCGAACACCGGCGAATGCCACGGCCGCCTGCTCGATAACGTGGTGGGCTCGATCGATCCGAACTCGACCATCGACCTGTCGTCGTTCCCGCACTACATGGCATTGCCCGATCTGGCGGCGTTCGCCAACAGCGGCTTCCCGTTCACGCGGATGGCGGACCTCTCTGAAACCGCCGTGGTCCTGCCGAACGACGCGGATTCGAGCGACTACAGCCTGTACCTGCTCGAGATGGGCCGCATGGGCGCATCGACCGGTTATCCCGCCACCGGTGTGACTGTGACGACCGCGGATCAGGTCGACCAGTTCGCCGACAAGGACCTGCTGATTTTCGGCGCGCCGGGCCGCCAGCGGCTGCTGCAGCGCTGGGCCAAATCGATGCCGTTCTCGAGCGACGGCGATTCGCGGACGTTCGAGCTATCGGACATCGTCTTCAAGCTGGAAGACTGGTGGCATGGCGAACGCGGCGTCGAACGCGCTCCGGCGCGCGCCGACCTGTCGCTCGTCAGCTCGAACGGTGCTGCGCTGTTGACCGGCTTCGAATCGCCGCTGCAGAAGGAGCGCAGCGCAGTGGCGTTCGTCAGCGCCGCCGGACAGTCGGATGCCGACCTGAGCTCGGCCCTGCTCGATGCCGACGTGCTGCCGCAGATCCAGGGTGCCATGGCCGTGATTCATGGCCGCAGCGTCACGATTACCTCCAACGGTACGGCGTACTACATCGGGCACCTGTCGCCGCAGGAATATATGCGCTGGGCGTTGTCGTCGCATCCGCTTCTGCTGCTGTTAGGCGGCATCTTCGCCGCGCTGATTATCGCAGCGCTGTTTTACCGTGCGCTGCGCTCGATCGCTGCGCGCCGCCTGAGGGATTGAGATGCCGGTCAAGCTAAAAACGGCACCCGTTGCATTTGCCCTGGGTCTGCTTGCAGCCATGACGTCCGTCATGCCGAACGCCGCTGCGGCGGCGACTCAATGCGACTGGCCCGCCTATCGCACCTTCGTCGAACGCTTCGTGCAAGCTGATGGGCGCGTGATCGACTATTCGACGCCCACCCAGCAGACCACGTCAGAAGGCCAGTCGTACGGCATGTTCTTCGCGTTGGTGGCGAACGACCGCGCCACCTTCGACCGCCTGCTCGACTGGACCCGCACCAATCTCGCGGGCAATCAGTTCGATGTGCAGAATGTGCGGCTGCCTTCATGGCAATGGGGCAAAAAGCCGGATGGTTCGTACGGCGTGCTCGATCCGAATTCGGCATCGGACTCCGACCTGTGGATCGCCTACGACCTGCTGCAAGCGGGACGCCTCTGGAACGACAACCACTACACGACACTCGGCGAAGCGCTTGCCAAACAGATCGCCAGCAAGGAAGTCGTCAGTCTGGCCGGTCTCGGCCCGATGTTGCTGCCTGGCCCACAAGGCTTCCAGACCGGCGACGTAACGCGCCTGAATCCCAGCTACCTCCCGCTGCCAGTGTTGCGCGCGCTGGCCAAAGAATTGCCCGGCGGCCCATGGAGCAAACTGGCCGACAACGCGTATCAACTCATCAAGACAACCGCGCCGCGCGGCTTTGTGCCTGACTGGGCGGCATGGCGAGCGGGCCAGTTCGTGGTCGATCCGAAAACCGGCGACACCGGCAGCTACGACGCGATCCGCGCGTATCTTTGGGCCGGCATGGCAGCGCCTGGCGATCCGCTGGCCAAGCCCTGGCTTGCGGCAATCGGCGGCATGCGCCTTCAGGTGACCGAGGTGGGTTTTCCGCCCGAAAAGGTCGCGGCGACCACCGGCACCGTGAGCGGCGAAGGACCGCTCAGCTACTGGGGTGCGCTTGCACCTTACTTCAAGACGCTCGGCGACGAGCGCGACCTGGGTCTTGCGCGCACCCATCTGGCGGCGCTCGACAACCCCGTCGCCGGCCATGAGCCTGTCTATTACGACCGTGTGCTGGGCTTGTTCGGCACCGGATTCATCGACGGCCGCTATCGCTTCGACGATGCCGGCCGGCTTGTGCCGAGTTGGAGAAACGCATGCGATTGAGCGCCCTCACGCTGGCGCTGAGCCTCGTTAGCGCCTCTACCGCGACGCTGCCCACCGCCGTGTTTGCGCAGGCTTCGGCCGATCCGCTTAACGTGCTGATCGACCAGGGCAAGTACTGGCAGACCCATCACCGCGGCGACCTTGCCGAGCAGGCCTGGCAGAAGGTGTTGCGCATCGATCCGAAGCAGCCCGATGCGCTGTTCGGCATGGGCATGGTGCTTGCCGACCGCAAAGACGGCAGCGGCGCGCAACAGTATCTGGCGCGTTTGCGGGAAGTGGCGCCGAACTATCCGAACATCGACGAACTCGGGCGGCGCCTCGGCGAAAGCAGTCTGCGCGACCAGACCGTCAACGACGCGCGGCGCTTGCAGCTAAGCGGCCAGAGCGCGAGCGCTGTGCAGCAATATCAGCGCGCGCTGGAAGGCAAGCCCGCTACGCCTGAACTGCAACTTGAGTACTACCAGGCGCTCGCCGCTACCCCGCAGGGATGGGACCAGGCACGCCGCGGACTGCAGCAGCTCGCGCAGCAGAATCCGGACGACCCGCGTTTTGCGCTCGCTTATGCCCAGCACCTGACCTATCGCGACGTGACGCGCCGCGAGGGCATCGCGCAGCTCGCGAAGCTCTCGGGCGACAGCTCGGTGGGCGCCGCCGCGCGCAAGAGCTGGCGACAGGCGCTGCTGTGGCTCGATGCCCGCGCCTCCGACGCGCCGCTCTATCAGACCTACCTGCAACTCGTGCCGGACGACGCCGCGGTCAAGGCACGCTCCGATTCGATGGTGCAGCAGGACGCTGCCGCTCGCGAACGCGCCCAGCAAAACGCCGCTGTCGATGCGCGCGGCCGCACGATCGCCGACGGGTTTGCGGCGCTCGATCGCGGCGACCTCGTCACGGCGCGCGCGAAGTTCTCGTCGGTGCTGACGACCAGCCCGAACGACGGCGATGCGCTCGGTGGCATGGGCATCGCCGCGCTCAAGCAGGAGCATTTCTCCGAAGCGCGCGACTACCTGGAACGCGCCTCGCGCGGCGCCAATCCGGCGCGCTGGAAAGACGCGCTGTTGAGCGCGACTTACTGGACCTACACCAGCGAAGCGCTCGGCGCGCGCAGCAACGGCGACTTCGCGAAGGCCAAGTCACTGTTCGAGCGCGCGATTGCCATCAATCCATCCGACGTCACCGCGCAGGTGCTGCTCGGCGAGATGCTGCTGAACAACGGTGACCCGGTCGGTGCGGAACAGGCCTACCGGATGGCGCTGCGCCGTCAGGCCGACAACCCCGACGCGATTCGCGGCCTGGTCGGCGCGCTCGCGGCGCAAGGCCGCGGCGACGAAGCGCTGCAGTTTGCCAATCAGCTCAACGCCGAACAGCAGTCGAAAGCGGGCGGTATCGACCGTCTACGTGGCGAAGCGCAGGCTGCCCAGGCACGCGCTGCGGAAGCGCGCGGCGATCTGGGTGCGGCACGCAGCCTGTTCGAAGATGCGCTGCTCAGCAATCCTGATGATCCGTGGCTGCGCCTCGATCTCGCGCGCATCTACGTGCGTCAGGGTGCCGTCGGCAACGCGCGCAGCATGATGGACGGGCTGCTGGCGGCCCACCCGGATATGACCGACGCGCTTTATGCAAGCGCGCTGCTGTCGGCGGAAACCCAGGACTGGTCGACGGGGCTCGAGCAACTGGATCGCATTCCGGTCGCCCAGCGTACCGACGCGACGGCCACCTTGCAGCACCGCCTGTGGGTGCATCAGCAAGCGAGCCTCGCCATCCAGATGGCGAAGAGCGGGCAGACCCAACAGGCTTTCGCCACGCTCGCGGCCGCGGAGCCGGTTGCAGCCGGCAGCCCGGAACTGATCGGCGTGGTGGCCTCGGCCTATCAACAGGCGGGTGACTCGGGCCGTGCGCTCTGGCTCGTACGCAACGCAATGAACGCCGCGCCAGGCAATACGGATTTGCTGCTGCAATACGCCGGCATTCTGCTCGCCACTCATCAGGATGCCGAACTGGGCACGGTGATGCGGCAGCTCGCGGCGACACAACTGACGCCGCAACAGCGCACCGATTTCGGCAATCTGAATCTGGCCATCGTGGTGCGGCAGTGCGACGCCGTGCGCCAGCGCGGCGACCTGGCGAGCGCCTACGACGTGATCGCGCCGTGGCTCGCCGCGATGCCCGACAATGCCGACCTGCAGGCCGCGCTTGGGCGTCTCTACTCGTCGGCAGGCGACGACCGCAATGCGCTCGCCAGTTACCGCGTGGCCCTGACGCGCCGTCCCGACGATCTGAGTCTGATGCTCGCGGCGATTCCCGCGGCGACCGGGGCCAAGGACTTCCGTTACGCGGAATCGCTCGCCACTCAGGCGCTCAATACTGCGCCGGACGATCCTGCCACGCTTGCCGCTGTTGGCCGCATGTACCGCGCCGAGGGCAAGCTCACGCTCGCGTCGACCTATCTGCAGCGCTCGTTGATTGCAGCCAATACGCCGCTGATGAGCGGCACGCCGCGTGCCGGCTCGGCAAGCAATGTCCCGCGTGGCTGGGAAGTGGCGATGCGCAGGATCGGCGCGACGCCGCTGCCCGGCACCAATCCGTTCGAAGGAAAAACCGCCGTCGATGTACCAGCCGACGCCAATGGCGCAGGCGTCGCAAGCCACGTTAGCGGCGGCGGGTTCAACGCCACCGTAACGATGCCGTATACCGCGCCCGCAGCGTCCCCGTACTCGCAGTCTTCCTATCCGACGCAGAACGTGCCGAACTATCCGCCGCCCCAACAGCCCCCGCCGTATGTGGCGCCTTACACCGCGCCGTACGTGTCGCCCTCTGTCGCACCCGTTAACCCGCCCGGGGCGCCGAGCTCCAATAACGGAGCGGGAGGATATGGTCCGGACAACTACGGATCGAGTCAGACCGGTGCGCCCGCCGCGGCGCCTTTACAGCCGTATCCGGGACAGGGACAGGCGCCGTTTCAGCCGCAGCCTTACTCTCAGCCTTATCCACCACCGTATAACGCGCCCTATCCGCAAGGCGCGGCGCCCTACGTGTCCACGCCGTGGCCAATGTCGCCCGCTGCACGTGAAGCGCAAGCCAATGCGGCCGCGCAGCAGGCGCAGGCCAACTATCCAGCACTGCCAGGCACCCCGCGCAAGACCGGCAAGAAGCAGACGACGGCCCGCAACCAGACGGCGACGCGTAATGCAAACGGCGCGGGACAGCAGGCGTATGCGCAGGCGCCGTACGGGCAGCAAGGCTATGCGCAGCAGCCGGGTTACGGCCAGCAACCGTATCCGCAGCAGCAAGGGTATGGACAACCGGCGTATGGGCAGCCGCCTTACCCGCAACAGCAACCGTATGCGCCGCAACCGTATCCGCAGCAGCAGGCGTACGGGCAGCAAGCGTATGCCCAGCAGAATTACGGAAATCAAGGCTACTACCCTCAACAACAACCATACATTCCGCAGCCGCCGGCAGGCTACGCCCAGGCCTACTATCCGCAAGCGCCCGCTGCGCAAACCGCGCCCGCCGGCAACAGCGGTGGCACCTATGCGCCCTCGCCCGCCAACGTCGCCAATGCACAGACGCTAGGCGTAGCGGAAGAACTGGCGCAGGTCAATCGCGAGCAGACGAGTACCGTGTCGGGCGGCATCGTGTTTCGCAATCGCGCAGGCGAAGACGGCCTGTCGGACTTGACCGATATCGAAGCGCCCATCCAGGGGCGCATCCAGGCCGGCAACGGCCATGTCATCGTCACGGCCACGCCGGTGACGCTCGATGCGGGCACCGCAAGCAACCAGCCCCAAACGCTCGCACGCTTCGGTTCGGGCGCCGCCTCAAACGCCAGCGCCTACGGTTCGCAGACCGCGAACGGCGTAGGGCTGTCGCTCGGCTATCAGAACAAGAGCGTGAGTGGCGACGTTGGCGTGACGCCGCTTGGCTTTCGCGAGGTCAATGGTGTCGGCGGCCTGCAGTACAACGGCGCCGTGACTGACCAGGTATCGTATTCGCTGGCCGTCGCGCGACGTGCCGTCACCGATAGCCTGCTCTCATACGCTGGCACACGCGATCAGGCTGCGAACCTCGAATGGGGTGGAGTGACGTCCAGCGGCGCGCTCGCCACGCTCAGTTGGGACGATGGCACGAGCGGCTTATATGCAAACGCGGAATACCAATTTTTGGACGGCTACAACGTGGCCGCCAATAACGCCATCAAAGGCGGCGGCGGCGTGTATACGCGTCTGCTGAAAGATGCTGACCAGACTCTGACGATCGGCGTGAATACGACGCTGATGGGTTATAACCGGAACCTTTCATACTTCACATACGGACAGGGCGGTTACTTCAGTCCGCAACAGTATGTGATTTTGAATCTGCCTGTGGAATGGACCGGCCGCAACGGCAGCTTCACGTATGACGTCAAGGGTTCGATTGGCGTACAGCATTATCGTGAGGATGCGTCTTCTTACTTCCCGCTGGGCGACAGCGCCTCGGCCAAGCTTCAGATCCCAAGCGGCGCACCCGACCCCGACGGAATCTATCCTGCCCAAAGCAAGACCGGTGTCGCCTACTCGTTTAACGCGGCGGGCGAATATCAACTCGCACCGCAACTCGCGGTGGGCGCGACGGCTTCACTCGGCAATGCTTATCAGTATCGGGAGTGGTTGGGTGCGGTTTATGTGCGGTATAGCTTTACGAAGCAGACGGGATTGCAGCCGTTTCCGCCGACGCCGTTGACGTCGCCTTATGTGTCGTTGTCGAATTAGGGGGTGAGGGGATAAGGCGGTTCTGAACGCATACGCGTGCTTTGGGCATGCGTGTGCGGCGGCGGTCGGTTGATTCCCACTTCTGGCAGCCGCGTCGCGCGTCAGCAACACGCTGCACACACTGCGAAGTCACACCCAGTTTTTGTTCAGCGCTGCGAGACCAACTTGTCCACAGAAATTGTTCACAACGCTGTGGACAACCCCGCTGCACACGCCCCAAGTCCCTGACGCAGAACGAGAATCGCTCAGCGTCCTTGGGGCGTGCAGCTCGCACGGCTAACGCTAAGCCGCGGTCGGGAAGAATCCCAGGTACTCGAATGTCGACTCACTACCGCCCTCAACACCCTCACCCAACGCACCCACAGAAACGAGCGTATCCACCGTCGCCCGCCGGTTCGACACAAAACGCCACCCGGGCGCAGCAGCCGACGGCAACTCGGCCACCGCGGCAACTCCAGAACCAGAAGCCGCATCACTCGCCTGCTGCAACGCCGCCAGCAACGCCCCACGCGACGGCGAATGCACAACGAACCCCTCATTAGCCAACGCAGCCGCGTCAATCCCAAGCAACGCACACACCATCTGCTTGACCGGCGCATCCGCCGCATCGGCCGCCCGCGACCGCTCAATCAAATCCACAGTCGTCGCATCCACCAACTGCCCCGCCCGCACCAGCGGCGCCAAACCCGGCGTCCAGGCCTCCGGCGGACACCCCTTGCTAGCAGGCATCAGTTCAATAAACGGATTGATCTCGGCCGGATAGATACGGCAGACGGCGGGCCGCTCCTCGTAAATGCGGCAGCGCATATCAGCCTGCAGATTCGGACACGGTCCAACAAACGCGCCCGTCAGGATCACCACAATCCGCGTGGGCAAGCTGCCGCTCATCGCCGCGAAGGAGCGGCGGCGTTTATGCGCCGCCTGCAGATTATCCGCAGCGGGTTCCTCAGGCCAGGGCAGGGCCTCGCAAAGAATCTGCACCTCGTTGCCGCGCCCGAGCCATGCGAGTGCTTCTGCGACCGTCAACGGCAAGCGCAGATCGTGGCAGCAATTGCCGCACATCGTGCACTCAAAATCGATATCCATACTCATGCTCAAATCAGCCTTGCTACGCGCAATGCGCCTCCTGCCGACGGCAGGCCGCCGCACTCTATCATGCGCCGGCTTCGAGCGAGTAACGCCGGCAGTGTTCGAGGTAGCCCGCCTCATGGCCGCTCACCAGTTCGACGATACTCTTCCAGAGCCACGGCGGCGCATCGAGCGTTTTGCTGCGGCGACGCCGCAACTCGCCGAGCCACGCCTTGCGTTCGATATCGTCCATCTGCCGCGCATGAGCTTTACCCACGACGAGCGCCAGAAAACGCGCCGCCTTCATCGCTTCGTCCCGCGTCAATTGCTCGATTGTCAGCTTCATGTCTTGCGGCAGCAGTTCGCGAATCACCACAGACCGCTTGGCGAGGCGCGCCGCGCGCATCCGGTCGCCGAGAAACGGGGCGAGGTGGCGCGCGCCCTCTACCACCCGCTGCGCGTTGTCGCGCGGCATGCTCACGCCCGCATAGCGCGGCGCGGCCGCTTGCACCGCCTCCTTGATGTCGATCAGGCACAGGTCGTCGCCATCCAGCGCGGCACCGTCGACGTCGAGCAGCACCGCGTAGCGTAAGCGTCCGAGCGAACTGCAGCCCTTCACCCAATAGGCTGCATCGAGCACGGTGACCTTCGCCGCTTCGTCCTCCGAACGCAATTCGGTTGCCAGACGCGCCAAGGTGCGTTTCTCGAACAGCGCATCGATCTCGCTGCGTTCGCTTTTCGACAACGGCCAGAAACGCTTGCCGAGCGGAATCTGCGGCTCGATATCCTCGATGCGTTCTTCGGCCAGTTCCTGCCACGAGCGCCGCAATGCCTCCCTCATGACGACGCGCACCGCCTCCGGTTTTTCGGCCTGAATATCGGTGTGATCCGAGGTGTCGTCGAAGGCCCGCTCGTAGCCGTCCGCCAATGCTTCCATCATATGAACCGTGGTGACGCCTGGCAGATCCGAGCCGCGCGCGGCGGTGGCGAGCGAAAGGCCCAGCCGGATCAGATCGTGCGCCGGATTGCCGATCACCGTCTGATCGAGATCGCGAATCTGGATTTCCACGCGGCCTTGCGCATTGGCCACCGGCCCGAGGTTACCGGCATGACAGTCGCCGCAGATCCACACCGCAGGTCCTTCCGGCAGCGCGTGATTTTCGATGCCGTCGAGCCATTCATAAAACCGCGTAGTGTTGCCGCGCACATAGGCGTGCGCCGAACGCGCCATCCTGGCGTTGCGGCGGGCAGTCAACAGTTCCAGCCGGGCGCCCGGTTTAGGAGGTCCGGTACGGGCGGCGGCGTTTTTCTTGGGCATGGTGGGTTGTGTGGTCCAGAAGAGTGTCGGCTGATCGACGCAATCACTGTGCCACAGCCTGGACCCGCAAACACTCGCGGCGCATCGCAAGCGCACCTCGGCCCGAGCCGCCCGGGAACGCGGATTGCTGTGGGCAGTCTGATATCACCTCATAATCGTCCAGCTGGAGTGACCTAGCCGTGCCAGAAGACTCACGTAGCACCCCGTTCGACCGCCTACCTCAACGCATGGCGTGTCATCTGGCGGTCGTTGTGGCCTACAAGTACCGGCTGTCATCAAGCGTTTCCCATGCCGTACGCACGTCCCCGGTCTGCGCCCCTGCCCAGCCCGCCTTGTCCGCGAAGCCAGCGCGGCTGGCTCGAACGCGCTCATCGACTTGACAACCGCGGAGCAGAACAATGCCATTCACGGCAGACGACCATGGCTGTCCCGGTTGGAAAGGGGAAATGGCCGAACGCATCCGGGCGTTCGACTGGAGCGCGACTGAACTGGGCCCTATCGACAGATGGCAGCAAAGTCTGGTCGCCGCCGTGCAATTTGTACTCGGCTCGCCCCTGCCTCTCGTGATGCTGTGGGGCAAGCAGGGATACATGGTCTACAACGACGCTTACGCGGAATTCGCTGGCGGCCGGCATCCGTACCTGCTCGGTAGCCCGGTCGAGTTGGGCTGGCCGGAAGTGGCCTCGTTCAACCGCCACGTCGTGGACACGTGCCTCGCCGGCGGCACGCTGTCTTACCGTGACAAGGAACTCGTGCTGCTGCGCAACGGCCAGCCCGAAGACGTGTGGATGGATCTGTACTACAGCCCCGTGGCCGACAACAGCGGCGCGCCGGCCGGCGTGATCGCGGTCGTGGTCGAGACCACCGGGCGGGTGCTCACGGAACGCTCGCGGCAACGTGCCGAAACCGCACTGCGCGAAACCAACGAACGTTTGCAACTGGCGCTCAACACCGGTGCCGTACTCGGCACCTGGGTATGGGACGTCAAATCCGACACGCTCACCGGCGACGAACGCTTTGCCCGCACCTTCGCCATCACCGCCGAGCAGGCCGTGCAAGGCATCGCGCGGACCGTGACCGGCGACGTGATTCATCCTGACGATCTCGAGCAGGCGCATCGTCTGAGCGTGGAGGCCACCCAGACCGGCCAGAGGTACCGGGCCGAATACCGGATCCGCCGTCCGGACGGCGAATACATCTGGGTGCAGGCGAACGGCCAATGCGAATTCGACGCAAGCGGCGCGCCCTACCGGTTTCCGGGCGTGCTGATCGACATTCACGAACGCAAGATCGCCGAGCAGGCGCTGCGCCAGCTCACGGAAACCCTCGAGCAACGCGTCACGGACGCCGTGGCGGCGCGCGCGCTGGCCGAAGAGCAACTGCGTCAGGCCCAGAAGATGGAGGCGATCGGCAGCCTGACCGGCGGCGTCGCACACGACTTCAACAACGTGCTGCAGGTGATCAACGGCAACCTGCAGATGCTCGCCGCCGATGCCGGCGACCACCCGGCCACGCAGCGCAGGATCGCCGCGGCCACACAAGCCGTTAAACGCGGCGCGCGACTCGCCACCCATCTGCTCGCCTTCGCGCGGCGCCAGCCGCTCTCGCCTGCCGTGTTGAATCCGCGGCGGGTACTCGGCGGCATGAGCGAGATGTTGCACCATGCACTCGGCGAAACGATCCGGGTCGAAACGGTGCTTGGCGCCGATCTGTGGAACCTCCTCGCCGATCGCAACCAGCTCGAAAACGCCTTGTTGAATCTGGCGATCAACGGCCGCGATGCCATGCGCGGTGAAGGCACGCTCACCGTCCGCGCCGAGAATCTCGTCGTCACCGGTCACGCCGACGTGCCTGCTGGGGAGTACCTGGTATTTTCGATCTCCGATACCGGAGTGGGCATGTCTGCCGAGGTCCTGGAACGGGCCGTCGAACCGTTCTTTACCACCAAGCCCAACGGTCACGGCACCGGCCTTGGCCTCAGCATGGTGTTTGGCTTTGTCAAACAGAGCGGCGGTCACACGCTGATCGACAGTGCCGTTGGTGAGGGCACCACGGTTCGGCTCTATTTCCCGCGCAGCCACGAAGCGGAAACCACCGAGTTCGTCGACGAAAGCCGGGCGCCGGTCGGCGGACGCGAGACGATCCTCGTGGTCGAAGACGACGCGGATGTGCGCCTGACGGCCGTCGAAATGCTGGCGCAGCTCGGCTACAAGGTGCTGACTGCATCGGATGGCGACGCGGCGCTCGAGTTCATCGACAGCGACGTGCCATTGGACCTCGTGTTCACGGATGTCGTCATGCCCGGCAACGTCAAGAGCGTCGAGTTGGCGAAGCGCGCTGCGTTGCGCTTGCCTGCCGTTCCGGTGCTCTTCACTTCCGGCTACACGCGCGATGAGATCTTCCATCACGGCAAGCTCGATGCCGGCGTCACGTTGCTGAGCAAGCCCTACCGCCGCGACGATCTCGCGCGCAAGGTACGCGGTGTGTTGAACGCGCATCGCGTCGCGCTGGCGGCCGCGCCGTCAGCACCGGCGCACGTCCTGCTGGTGGAGGACGACTTGCCGTCGCGCGAAGCCATGGGCGAACTGCTGGCGACGTTCGGGCTGCAATGCACCGCCGTCGCCAGCGCCGAAGAGGCGCTTGAGCTCGTGCCCACGCATCGCTACGATATCCTGCTGAGCGACGTTACCTTGCCGGGCCTGTCCGGCGACGCGCTCGCTCGCGCGCTGCGGCATGCGCAGCCGAATCTGCGCATTCTGCTGATGTCCGGATACGGCGAACAGGCCAATATCGGCGAAGCCATACCCGGTGTGCGCATTCTGCCCAAGCCGTTCGATATCTCGGCCCTGCGCCGCGAACTGTCAGGTTGGGCCGGGCACACCGAACCAACATAGCGTGCTGACGGCGCGCCTGCGCTGCGAGGTCAAGAGGCGACGATGATCATTCAGTGCGGCACCGCGGGATGGACCGACAAATCGCTGATCGCCTGTAAGCGTTTCTATCCGCGCGGCTGCAGCACAGCGGAGGCGCGACTGCGTTTCTATGCATCGCAGTTTCCGCTCGTGGAAGTCGACTCCGCTTACTATGGGATGCCGTCGGCAACGAATTCCCAGTTATGGGCCGAGCGCACACCGCCAGGTTTCACCTTCAATTTCAAGGCATTCCGGATCTTCACGGGACACCAGACCTCGCCTGATGTGCTGCCGAAGGACATCGCGATGGCGCTGAGCGATGCCGCTTCCCCCTCCACCACGCGCAAGAAGAATCTCTACTACCGCGATCTGCCCGCAGAGATCCGCGACGAGTTGTGGAGGCGCTACCTCGAAGCGCTCGAGCCTTTGCGGCAGACGCAGCGCCTCGGCGCAGTACTGTTCCAGTTTGCGCCGTGGATCACCAGCGCGCCGGAAGATCTCGCCCATGTCGACGAATGCGCGGCGCGCATGGCGGGCTATACGGTGGCCGTCGAGTTTCGCAACGCGTCCTGGCTTGACGAGCGTCATGCGCCATTGACCCTTGCGTTTCTGCGCGAACGGCAACTGGTGCACGTGATCGTCGATGCGCCGCCGGACGTGACGAACCGCGTCCATACCGTGTGGGACGTGACCAACCCGCAACTCGCGATGGTCCGCCTGCATGGCCGTAACAACGAAACGTGGAACCCGGGCGCCGGCGCCTCGGCGTCGGCCCGTTTCAACTACGACTACAGCGACGCCGAACTCGACGAACTGGTTGCTTCGATTCGTGCGATTGCCACCCGCGCCGCGAAAACGCACGTGATCTTCAATAATTGCTTCGAGGATCAGGGACAGCGTAATGCGTTGACCATGATGGGCATGCTTGGCGGTACGGCGTCTGCGCCTGTTCTAGTCTGATCAAGCCAACGATGCCGCCTGACACGGCGTATCGGGGCGCCGCCTGAACAAAATCCCGCTTCGATGCACAATGCTTCTACAAAGCGCTGCCCGGCGCTCGCCGAACGTACGTCCCCCATTCTGGAGAACAATATGGCATCGCAGCACGCAACCCAGGTCGTATTGGCCTCGCGCCCCACCACGGCTCGCGCGAGCCTCGAAAATTTCCGTGTCGAGACAGTTCCGATGCCGGTGCCCGAAGCCGGCCAGGTGTTGCTGCGCGTCGATACCCTGTCGCTCGATCCGTATATGCGCGGCCGGATGAGCGACGCGAAGTCATACGCGAAACCCGCCGAAGTCGGCCAGCCCATGCCCGGCGAAAGCGTGGCAACGGTCCTCGAATCCCATTCCGCCGACTTGCAGCCTGGCGATGTCGTGCTCGCGCAAGCCGGTTGGCGTTCGCACGCGGCGCTGCCTGCGGCCGGCCTGAAAAAGCTCGCTCTCGACGGCATTCAGGCCTCCGCCTATCTTGGCGTGCTGGGGATGCCTGGCTTTACGGCCTGGTCCGGGCTCGAAGTGATCGGCAAGCCCGAAGCGGGTGAAACCCTGGTGGTGGGTGCGGCAACCGGGCCAGTGGGGTCGCTGGTCGGGCAGTTGGCAAGACAGGCGGGTCTTCGAGCGGTAGGCATTGCGGGCGGCCCGAAAAAGTGCGCGTATCTGCTCGACGAACTGGGCTTTTCCGCCGCGATCGATCATCGCTCGCCCGACTTTGCCGAGCAGCTCCAGGCCGCCTGTCCGGACGGTATCGATATCTACTTTGAGAATATCGGCGGCGCAGTCTGGAACGCGGTTCTGCCTTTGTTGAACCAGTATGCAAGAGTGCCCGTGTGCGGGCTGATGGCGCAGCAGTCCGGCAAGCTGCAACACGATCCCTCGACGGACTATCTCGCCATGACCATGCGTGCGGTTCTCACGCGCAGCCTGCAGATTCGCGGCTTCATCAATTACGAGTTCACTGCTCAATACTTCGATGCGTTTCTGCGCGATGTAAGCGCGTTGCTGCGCGAGGGAAAGATCGAGCACCTCGAAGACATTACCGTTGGCCTCGAGAACGCACCGCAAGCATTCCTGAATATGATCGATGGTCGGAACTTCGGTAAGGTGCTGGTTCAGGTGGCGTCAAACTAGCATGCTGGCGAGGGGCTGGTTGTGGCGGCGGCAACCAGGCCAAGGCGTTGCAACTCGCGGTGTCACGCTTCAGGCCTTGATGCCGGCCCCGGACCCATCCCCTCCCCTGACCGCGGCCTCGACAAGGCCATGTAGAATCGCCTGACGGACTTCTCGCTTCGAGCCCAGCGGCGAACTGCGCACTCGAATCCAACCTGAAGGTTCAGCGGCCAGGTTTTCCACCCCTATGCAGCAACAGGGCTCCGGTTTGCCCCGTTCGGTCGCGCCTCCATATAATTCAATACTCAGATCTCAGATAGATGCCGAATCAAACCCTGCTCCAGATTCTCAACGCGCGTGTCCAGGATGCCCTCGCGGCAGCGGGCTGCACGGACGCCACCGCCAATGTTCAGCCCGCCAGCCGTCCCGAACATGGCGACTATCAGGCTAACGGCATCATGGCTGCAGCGAAAGCGCGCAAGCTTAATCCGCACGCGCTCGCCCAAACGGTGGTGGATCACCTGAAACTCGACGGCATCGTCAGCCATGTCGAGATTGCGGGGCCCGGCTTTATCAACATGACGGTTGCCCCGGACTACCTGGCTAGCTGGGTGAGGACCGCGCTCGACGACCATGGTGGTCTCGCTGTCCCGCGCGCGACCGAAGACGCCGTGCAATGTGTCGTAATCGATTACTCGTCGCCGAATCTCGCCAAAGAAATGCACGTGGGGCACCTGCGCTCAACCGTGATCGGCGACGCGTTAGCGAGAGTGCTGCGCTTCGTCGGGCACAAGGTTGTCGCACAAAATCACGTGGGCGACTGGGGAACCCAATTCGGCATGCTGACGGCGTGCATGGACGAAGCCGGTCCCGATGATGCGTCGAACCTCGCCCTCGCCGATCTCGAAGTGTTCTATCGCAATGCCAAGAAGCGCTTTGACGAAGACGCAGCCTTCGCCAACCGGGCGCGGGACTACGTCGTCAAACTGCAGGGAGGCGACGCGCGCGTGCTCGAACTCTGGAAGCGTTTTCTCGACGTCTCCATGAGCCATTGCGAGGAGATTTATCGCAAGCTCAGTGTGGGCCTGACGCCTGCCGACGTGCACGGTGAAAGCGCCTATAACGACGACCTGCCTGTGGTGGTCGCCGATCTGCAGGCCAAAGGCCTCGCCGTGACGAGCGACGGCGCCCAGGTGGTCTTTCTCGACGAGTTCAGCAGCAAGGACGGCGTGCCCGCCGCGTATATCGTGCAAAAGCAGGATGGCGGGTACCTCTATTCCACCACCGACCTCGCCGCGATCCGCTATCGCGCCACCACGCTGAAGGCCAACCGGATGCTCTACGTGGTCGACGCCAGGCAGAAGCTGCATTTTCAGCAGGTGTTTTCCGTGGCGCGCAAGGCGGGTTACGTCCCGGCAGATGTACAACTCGAGCACGTCGGATTCGGAGTCGTGCTCGGCGGCGACGGCAAGCCGTTCAAGACCCGCAGCGGCGACACCGTCAAGCTGGCCGAGCTGCTCGCGGAAGCCACGCAGCGAGCCTTCAATCTGGTCACCGAGAAAAGTCCGGAGTTGCCGGAAGCGGATCGGCGGGCGGTGGCCCAAATCGTCGGCATCGGTGCGATCAAATACTTCGACCTCGCCAAGAACCGCAGCACGGATTACGTATTCGACTGGTCCAGCATGCTGTCCTTCGAAGGCAATACGGCGCCATATCTTCAGTACGCGTACACGCGCATCAAGAGTGTGCTGCGCCGCGCTGGCGACTGGGACGTCAATGGCAAGGTGCACCTCGCGGATCCCGCCGAGCGGCAACTCGCGCTGCAACTGGCGCGCTTTTCCGACGCCGTGCTCGCAGTCGCGCAGGACGCGTTGCCGAATTACCTGTGCGCCTATTTGTACGAGCTCGCGGCCGCTCTCATGCGCTTTTACGAAGCGTGCCCGGTAGTGAGCGCGGCGGGCGAGACGCGCACCAGCCGTCTGCAGCTATGCCGGCTAACCGCCGATACGCTGCGCACCGGACTCGGCCTGCTTGGCATCGAGGTTCTTGAAGCGATGTGAGGGCTGAACGGCGGGCGATCGGCTCTGAATCGCCCCGGGAATCGTGGAGGCTGGTTGGTTTAAGTTAGTACGGGTTCGGCGACGGGCGTTTCAAGTTGTCGATAGTAGTTTGCCTCAGCTTCAGCAGGCGGGATATAGCCGAGGGGTTCCATCAACCGATGATGATTGAACCAGGCCACCCATTCCAGCGTTGCGAGCTCGACGGACTCGCGTGTTTTCCAGGTGCGGCGATGAATCAGTTCGGCCTTGTACAAACCGTTGATCGTCTCGGCCAGCGCGTTATCGTAGCTGTCGCCACGGCTACCGACCGACGGCTCGATGCCCGCTTCGGCCAGTCGCTCGCTATAGCGAATGCTGACGTATTGCGAGCCTCTGTCGGAGTGATGTATCAACGTTCCATCGCCGCCTGGCCGCCGCGCATAGAGTGCCTGCTCAAGTGCATCCAGAACGAAGTCTGTAGTCATCGACGAACTGACGCGCCAACCGACGATGCGCCGGGCGAACACGTCGATCACGAAGGCCACATAAAGCCAGCCCTGCCACGTCGAAACGTAGGTGAAGTCAGAAACCCAGAGCTGGTTTGGCCGGTCTGCCCTGAATTGCCGGTTGACTCGATCCAGCGGGCGCGCGGCCGCCGCATCGGCAATGGTCGTGCGAACACGTTTGCCTCGCATCACGCCACGCAAACCCAGTTGCTTCATCAGCCGTTCGACCGTGCAGCGAGCTACCGCGATACGCTCCCGGTTCATCTGCTTCCAGACTTTATCCGCTCCGTAGACACGCATGTTGGCTTGCCAGACACGCTGGATCTCCGGCCGCAGGCGTTCATCGCGTATCGCACGAGCGCAGCGGCGCGACGGATCGCGAAGCTGTGCAGCATGGCGCCGGTAGCCCGACGGGGCAATCCGCAAGACCTTGCAGATCGGCTCGACCCCGAAGGTGTCGCGATGCTGATCGATGAAGGCCTTCAGGACTTCAGGCGGCGGTCGAGCTCCGCCTGGGCGAAAAACGCACTCGCCAGTTTCAGAATCTCGTTGGCGCGGCGCAGTTCCTTGACTTCGCGCTCCAGCGCCTTAAGACGTTCGCGTTCCGACGTGCTCACGCCCTCGCGCTCGCCGCTATCAACTTCGTCTCGTTTGACCCAGTCCAGTAGCGTCTGGCTCGTGCAACCGATCTTGGGCGCAATGGATTCGACTGCCGCCCACAGTGACGGATGCTCGCCGCGCTGCTCTCGCACTAGGCGAACGGCACGCTCTCGGACCTCGGGGGAAAACTTGCTTTGCTTGCTCATGGCTCCATTCTCTCAAGAGTTGGAGCCTCCACCAAATCCGGGGCGATTCAGCTCACCACGGGCCGATTAGAAACAACACTCTAGACTCTCACGTTGACCATATTTTTTTGCGTCGCGCGCAAGCGTCGCGAAGACGACGCGGCCACCCCGCTACTCCCCGCCTGTCGGCCATCCCGACTGCCCTCCCGTCCGGTCAGCGCGTGCAAAACGCGCCGCAACCCTGGCAGCGTCACCCCGCTCGACCTCGTTATGTATCTGCCGGAAAACAACAAGTTTTATTTGTATCAAACAAATTTTGACTCGGACATTGTGTCTTGGTAATGTTCCGCAACTAATCGTAAGGCATACCTTAAGAGGTCTGGCAGCTTGGTAAGGACGTTCTGTTATAGCGTCGTTTGATGCAGGCAAGCTGAGTGATTCAAGCGCAGGACAGCTCAAGCGTCCCGCGAGCAGTTGGCCTTGATGCAAGGCATAGCGAGGCAGGGTTTTCCCGAGAATGCCGCTATGGGTTGTATGGCAAAGGAGTTGTTCTTTGCCCCTGGGAAAGGCCGCAATGAAGTCCTGGTATCCCGCAGCAGCAGTGAACAGGCTAGTGAGGCAGTGAGTTGTTGTGAAATCAAAGCAAAGCATTTCGTAATGAATGCATAATGATTTTGTGTGCTTGATAAGCAGACGTGGTCGCCAGCAACACGAATGAGACTGGATCCCCGACACGCGTCTAGCAAGATAAAAAACGCTGCGCAATCCGATAATAACTGTTTAGTACTCCGATACTAAACACAAGCTTCCCGACCGGTTAGGCCACACGCTGAACGTGGCACGACGAGGTGCGCGATGACCCACGCGGGGGAAGCTGCTGACGGAATACGGCGGAGTTCATGCCGTGCATCGAGTGGAGAGGTCCAAAAGACCTCTCTTCGCACAACAGCGTATTGCCTTACTGACAAGTGTGAGGGGAATGATGAAACAAAGGGCATTAGCAGTCGCCATCAGAAGAATAATCTGGGCCGAACTGGCACTCTCGGCCGCGATCGCCGTTCCGGCGTTCGCGCAAAGCCAGCCGGCAACGGGGACTACACCAGCAGCACCCGCAGCGACGACGGCACAAAGCGACACCACAACCGCCACGCCTGGCACGAGCGGTGCGCAAAGCAGCACACCAGGCACCGCCGGCAGCAACGGCAAAGTGCAGCAACTGAAGCGGTTTGAAGTGACCGGCTCGCTGATCCGCAGCTCGGACAAGGTCGGTTACAACCAGGTTCAAGTGGTCTCCCAGAAGGACATCCAGGACAGCGGTGCGACGACCGTCTCCGACTTCCTGCGCCAGACGTCGGCCAACTCGGCCAATAGCTGGAGTGAAGGCCAAACCTCGAATTTCGCTGCAGGTGCCGCTGGCATCGCGCTGCGTGGTCTCAGCGAAAAATACACTCTCGTTCTGCTCGACGGCCAACGTGTTGCGCCGTTCGCGTTCTTCTCGAACAGCGTCGACTCGTTCTTCGACCTGAACACGCTGCCGCTGAACGACATCGACCGCATCGAAATCGTCAAGACCGGCGCCGTGTCGCAATACGGCTCGGACGCGGTTGCCGGCGTGGTCAACGTGATCACCAAGCACGACTTCCAGGGTCTGCAGCTCGACGGCGGCCTCGGCAGCTCGGTAAGCAACAGCGCGGGCAACGGTACCTACAAGTTTGGCGTGCTCGGCGGCTTCGGTGATCTGAACTCCGATCGCTTCAACGTCACCATCGCGGCAAGCGCCTACAAGGACAACGGCTCCACGCTGGCTGATCGCGATTCGACGCAGAACCAGGACTTCACCAATCGTTCGGGCGGCTTTTCGCTGCTCTCGCCGTCGTACTGGAATATGCCTGACGGCAGCGCATTGTCGACGGGCGGCTGCGCTGGTGGCGGCACGACGCGCCCGGCGGCCACCAACTCGCTGACCGCAGGCTCGGCGGGTACGGTCTGTAGCTACAACACGGCGAACGACACATCCATCGCCCCGATGATGGAGCGTTACAACGTCAAGGTTCACGGCGACTTCAAGATCAACGACACCATGACGGCGTGGGCGGATCTTCTGGAAAGCAACAATACAAGCACCCAGAACGACGGTGTACCGGTTGTCGGCAGCCCGCAAGGTGCCGCGCTCGTCTACAATCCGGCGACGAAGCTGGTCTCGCCGTTCAACTTCACGGTGCCGGCAAGCAACCAGTACAACCCGTTTGGCGTAGATACGCCGCTGACGTACGCTTTCCCGCACTCTGTGTCGGAAACAACCGACGCCAACTATTACCGCGCGGCGACCGGCCTGAAGGGTTCGTTCAGCCTGCCGTACGGTGACTGGGACTGGACGACTTCGCTCAGCCATTCGCAGAGCACGGTGTCGAACACGTACAGTGGCCAGCTGAACGTGAACGCGCTGACCAACATCTACCAGAACGGCGTGTTCGACTTCGGCAATCCGGCGGCGACGCCGAACGGACTGAACGGCCTGTACCAGAACGCCAACAACCTGGGTATCTCGAAGCTCGATACGGTCGACGCGACGCTTTCGACACCGAACCTGTTCCATTTGCCTGCAGGTGACGTGGGTATCGGTTTCGGTGCGCAGTTCACGCACCAAAGCGAAATGATCACGCCGGGTTACGAGTATTCGCAAGGCACGGTGATCAGCCCTGACCTCGAAACGGTGAACGGCCAGCGCAACGTGGCGGCTGTGTACTACCAGATCGACATTCCGATCGTGCGGAACCTGACGTTCAGCCAGTCGGGCCGTTACGACCACTACAGCGATGTCGGCGGTGCGTTCTCGCCGCGCTTTGCCCTGCGCTATCAGCCGGTGCAGGCATTGACGATGTACACGTCGTATAGCCGTGGCTTCCGTGCACCGACGTTCGTTGAAGACAGCGCGTCGAAGACGATCGGTATCCAGGTGGATTCGGCGACCGGCCAGAACTATACGTCGATCACCGAAGGCAACCCGAATCTGGCGCCTGAGCGTACGAAGAACCTGAACATCGGCTTCGAATTGTCGCCGACCCGTACGACCGACGTCGGCTTCGACTGGTACAAGATTCGCGTCGACAACGTGATCGGCCAGGGCGCGCCTTCGTCGACGGTCACCGACGCCAACGGCAACCTCATTTATGCGGTGATTCCGTACCAGAACCTGGGCTACCTCGACACGAACGGCTTCGAAGGCACGCTGCGTCAAGCGTTGCCGACGGCGGTCGGTACGTTCACCCTCGCGGCTGACTGGGCTTACGTGAACAGCTTCAAGCTCGGCTTCCCGGGTTCGTCGCCGATCAACGGTGCAGGCAACAACTTCACCATCACGCAACCGTTCGGCGGCAGCTTCCCGCGCTGGAAGGGCAATACCTCCGTCGACTGGAATTACCACAAGTGGGATGCACAGTTGACGTGGGAGTTCACGGGTCCGTACGCGCAGAATCTGTTGCCGTCACCCGCTCCGAACAAAGTCGGCTCGTATAGCCAGTTCAACCTGATGGTGTCGTACTCGGGCTTCAAGCACTGGACGATCTACGGCGGCGTGGACAACATTTTCAACCGCACCCCTCCGTACGATCCGATCTTCGCGAACGGCACGCTGGACCAGAGTGGCTACGACACTTCGGTGTACAACTACCTCGGCGTGTTTGCCCAGATCGGCGCGACGTACAAGTTCTAAAAGCGTAGTAAGGCAAGCAGTACTATTGTTCCTCTCAGACCGCTCCGGCTCCCCTTCTCAGTCAACCGGAGCGGTCATTTTTCTTGAGACGCCAGCAGGTCAGATTTCATCCGCGAATTCATCCAGAAAGCGCTGCAAGCGCTCATGGCGCACGAGCGCGAGCCGGGCACCGGTGGCGGTCCGGAAACCCGACGCCAGCTTGAGCAGCTTCGCGCGGAAATGATCGAGCGCGTAGCGCCGGTCATCGAGCGGCCGCTCCGACGCGTGCGGATCGAGCGGGTCATATAACGCGCTGCCCATCCGGCCCGCAACGTAAAAACACCGCGCCACTCCGAGCATGCCGATCGCATCGAGCCGGTCCGCATCCTGCAGCGTTTTTGCTTCCAGCGTCAACGGTTCGATACCGGCTGAAAAACTGTGTGCGGCCACGGCGTGTGCCACGGCCTCGATCTTCGCCTGCGGCCAGCTGAGCTCGCCCAGCACGCGTGCGGCCCTTTCAGCGGACAGGCGCGAGGCCTGCGCACGCAACGGCGAATTTTTCTCGGTGGGGACGCAGTCGTGCAGCATCGTCGCGGCGAACAACACGTGCGCATCGCCACCGTCCTTTGCCTGAATCGCCGCTGCATTCTTCCAGACACGCTGCAGATGCGAGGTGTCGTGCGAACCGTCACCATTCGCGTCGCCCGCGTGCGGCAACAAGGTCTTGGCCAGATCGTGAAACGGGGAAAATGCGGGTTGCATCATGGGCGTCGCAGGTTGAATGGGGCGACGATTATCGCCTGGGAGCGACATATCCGCAGTGTATCTATCTCGAGCCCTCGCCTCTTGCCGGCCCGGGCAAACTCAATGCGCCTCGATCAACTCACGCAGCGCCGCATCGCGAATGTCCATCACCTCGAAGATCCCTAACGCCCGCAGAGCTGGTAGCGTGTCGACGATATCGCGCTCGGCCTCCGCCCGGCTTTGCACGGACGCGTTGTGATCGATCCAGACCTTGGCGTTGATGAGAAACGCGCCGACGGTACCCTTGCGCACGGTGACGCCGCCAAAGCCCCCCTGATTCACAGGGTCGGGTAGAAGGTCTGCTGCTTTCATGGCTGTCTATCCTGGTTGAGTGGCCGGGCGAGCGGCCGGTTGGAGAGATTCCACTGTAGATGGACGGATGCAGCGCTTCTCCGGTATAAAGGCCATTCGATACGCTGTTTCGGCCATGACCCATCCTTTGATTTCCCCGCAACAGGCGCAGTCCGCTGACGGACCCTTCCTAATTGCTGTCGAAAAGACCGGCGAGGACGTGCGCGTCACGCCCTCGCACAATCACGCCCGCGGACAATTGCTCGGCGCGCTGCACGGCCTGCTGTCGGTTGGCGTCGACAACCAGCAATGGGTCGTACCGGCCATCCATGCGGTCTGGATTCCGCCGCATCGCACGCATGCGCTCCGCTCGCACGGCGCCTACTCGGGCTGGAACGTGTATATCGAGGAAGCGGCCTGCGCACCGCTACCCGCCGAACCTTGCACGGTTCGTATGTCTGCGTTGCTGCGCGAGGCCGTGCGGCGTGCCGCCAGTTGGCGCAGTGCGATCCTCGACGCAGCGCAGTTGCGTGTGGCGGGCGTAATCCTCGATGAAATCCAGAGCCTGCCGCGCGAGCGTCTGGGCTTGCCGATGCCGCAAGACGCCCGCCTGCAACGCATCGCGCATGCGCTCACCCATGACCTTGCCGACAACCGGCGAATGGAACAATGGGCCGAGTGGGCCGCCGTCTCTCCGCGCACCTTGAGCCGCCGCTTCGTCGACGAGACGGGTTTCAGTTTTGCCGAGTGGCGGCAGCAAGCCCGGCTGTTGCGCGCCCTCGAAATGCTGGCCGCGGACCTGCCGGTCACGACCGTCGCGCTCGAACTCGGTTACGACAATGTGAGCGCATTCATTGCCATGTTCAAGCGCGCGATGGGTACCACACCGGCCCGGTATTTTCATTCGTATGCTGCGGACCCTGCGCCCGCTGCCGCTTCGACGGCGACAGAAGACGACGCCACGTAGCGTGCGCCGCTGCCGCAGTCGTTCATCTCGCCGGCAATCCTGTTAAACGCGTGCTGATAGGCACTGGATGATTTGCCGTCGCGGCGCGCGAGTTCGGCGAGGTCCAGCACGGCTGCGTACTTCAACGCGCAATGCTGTGAATGCGGTGAAGGCGACGGCAAAGCGGACGCAGATTGCGACACGTCATCCGGCACCGGCACAGCGAACGCGTTCGTTTCGCCTGCGGTTCCGGCCGCAACGGCTACCACCGCCATAAGCGCGACGATAAGCATAACGAACCTCGTACGTTTTATAAAAGAGCAGGTACGGGTAGTGTTTTCGCGCGAACGGGTGGGTTTCCCGCGGCCTTGCCCATCTCTCACTTGCGGCTCGCCTAGCATAGGGACTCCTGATGATTCAACGTCGTTGTTCATGACCAGTGAGCCGGAATCCAGATACCGCCGTACCAGTGCCCCGGCACCCACACCACCGGACGCGGCGCGACGTAGACCACGCGCGGCGCAACATACACAACGGGCGGCGGGGGCGGCGGCACATACACAACCGGCGGCGGCACGTAAGCGACAGGAGGCGCTACCACGACCGCCGGCGGGCGCACCACCACTGCGGTGCCGCCGGTTGTAACGGTCCCGGTCGTGACTACCGTGCCGCCCGTCGTGACCGTGCCGCCGGCCACCACCGTACCGCTGCTCGTGACGGTATTGCCGTGCGCGCCGGTGACGCTGCTCGAAGTCGTCACCACGCCTCCCGCCACGCGCGTGGCGCTGCCGGAATGATCGACGGTGCCCCCATCCGGACCGTTCACCGTACCCGAGCGGTAGCAGGAATTGCCGGAGCAGTTGGTCGAGGCCGAATGGTTGTACGTATTGCCGTTTGAGCCGGTGACCGAGCCGGAAGACGAATACTGTCCGGGCGCATCACGCGTCACGCTGCCGGAGGTGCTGGCGGTTTTGCCGTCGGGGCCGGTCAGCGTGCCCGTGTGGGCGCAGGTGCCGCCGGCGCAGCTGGTGTCGCCAGCGTGCTGGACCGAATTGCCATAACGTCCGGTGGCGGTTCCCGAATTCGAAAACTGGCCGGGTGCCGTGCGCGTCACTGTACCCGTGTTGGTGGCGACACCGCCCCAGGGACCTGTTACGCCACCTGCGTGCGAGCAGCTTCCGCCGCCGCAAGATCCGGCGTGCGCGCCGTTATAGGTGCCGCGCGAAGTGTAGGCCGTGCCGCGCGAGGTCCAGGCCGATGCCGGCGCGCTGCCGAGCACCAACACCGCCGTGCAGGCGGCCAGGGCCAGCTTTTGCGTGGTGATGCGGGCACGCACAGCGCTCGCGGTGGAAGCCAGCCAGGCGCCGGCGGTGGGAAGCTGAAACGAGGAGATTTTCACGGTGTGTCCTTCGCAGTTCGGGCCACATTCAGCACTCTGGCGTGGCGACGAACGGACTATAGAAGGACCGGCGCGCTGAAACTATTGCAAAGATATGTCGCGCGGTGTCATCGCACGAGGGTTCGCTGGGAAGCCCGCCACACGGGCGTCTGCGCGATTGGCCCGGGCGCCGTGACATCTCGTGACATAAAGTGTGAAAGGGCAAAACGACGGTGGCGCACCGCAGACGTACGCCCCCTTGACATCAATTGCGTCGGCGCCGTTCGCGCGAGCTCCTTTAACGTCGACGCGCAGGCCCAGTGCGACAGGCGGCAAAACTGCGCCAAAATGCAGTAAAGCCGTCTGAAAGGTATGATGGAAAGCCGCCCCCCAGATCATCCGGAGCGCGCCGCGCAGTCGCGACGAATAGTGGCCGGCGTCGCGGCAAGCGGGATGAAGGACGTGCCAGAAACCGAATCTAACCACGGAGTGAACGATATGGCTTTGCACAAGGCAGTATGGGTAGCAGTGGCGCTTGCAGCATCGATCAACGCGCACGCACAGGTCGCCGGCACACAGCCTCTTAGCGTCACCGTCGAGCAGTCCAACGCGCTTCTGCAGGGCTGGAGCGTCAAGAAGAGCGTGCTCGGAAAATCGGTCTATAACGACCAGAATGAAAAGGTCGGCACGGTCCGCGATCTGATCGTCGCCCCGGACGGCTCCGTCTCAGCGGCCATTGTTTCGGCGGGCGGGTTCCTCGGCGTCGCCACGCACGACGTCGCCGTGCCTATCGCAGCGCTCGACGTACGCGGCGGCAATCTGTATCTGCCGGGTGCCACCAAGGACGCCATCAAGGCGACGCCGGAATTCCAGTACGCCAAGGTGCAATCGCCGCCCAAGCCTAAGAAGGCACAGTGACGCGATTTCTGACGTCATGATCTGAGGTGGTTGCGGCTGGCCAGGTCAGCCGCAACCACCGTTCGAAGCACTCGAGCTTCGCCCTTAGGCCTTCAGGCCGCCCGCGCCTTCGGCGCACACTCCACTACTTCACCCCTTGCTCCATAAACCGGCGCCTATGACCGGGATATTGCTTCGACCATGAGCCCGCCCAGTAAGGCTGCGCCGGTGACCACCGTAAATACCCCGGATTGACGCTCGCTATATCCACCCATATATTTCGAACGCAGCCTGGGCGGAACAGCCTTGAATACGCGGCTGAACCACGGGGATCCCGCATGTGATGTCCAAGCAAATCATCGATTCTCATCTCATCAAGGTTTTGCACACGCTGCTTACCGAATCCAGCGTATCGCGCACCGCTGCCTTGCTGGGACAGTCGCAGCCAACGGTGAGCGTCGCGCTGCGCAAGCTGCGTGAAATGACCGGCGATCCGTTGCTGGTGCGCAGCGGCAGCCGGATGGTGCCGACCAGCCATGCGCTCACCCTGATCGACCCGGCCGCACAGGCGCTGAGCAGCATCGCCGCCATCCTGCACCCGACGACGAGCTTCGATCCCGCCACGACGAATCGCACCTTCCGCATCGGCTCGCCGGATTATCTGGATGTGTTCTTCGTTCCGGCGATTGTCGACGCGTTTCATAACGAAGCCCCAGGCGCCAAGATCGAATTCAAGCATCTGATGATGGTCGACGGCGGCTACGAACATGGACTGGAAAGCGGCTTCCTCGATCTGGTGATCGGCAACTGGCGAACGCCTCCGGAGCATCTGCACCTGCAGCCGCTGTGCAAGGACGAGCTGGTTTGCCTGATGCGTGCGGGTCATCCGATCAAGCCGGGCCGTCTCACTCAAGCCGTCTATCAGGAGGCCGAACATCTGGCCGTCACTACATACAACACGACTGCGTGGGGCACGATCGACGTCGAACTGGCACGCAACGGACTGTCTCGCACGGTGACCACCACGCTGCCCTATTTCGGCATGGCGCCATACGTGCTGGTGCGCTCCAATCTGTTGTTCACCACCACGCGCGCGCTCGCCACGCATTACACCGGTCTGCTGCCGCTCAGAATCGAGCCCATCCCCGGCGGTGCGCAGCCGTTGACGTATTACCAGCTTTGGCATGATCGGACCCATCGGAGCGCCGCAGCCACCTGGCTGCGCAGGATGGTAGCGAACGTGGCGAAGAATCTGCTCGAGACGTAGCCGCGCCTGCGAGCGCTATCTCGCGTCACAACGCGACGTGCCGCCCCCTCGCACACGCAGAGACCTCACACACAATAAAAAAGCGCCGCAAGCAAAGCCTGCGGCGCAAAGCGAAGAATCAGTGGCGCTGAGAGGTGACAGGCCCTTTACACAACCGATCCGACGCGAAGTGAGGTCGGTCAGATGGAAGCTTTTTTATGGTTGAAGAGCGAGCGCCTTGAGTAACTCAGCCTTGCCTTCGGTCGCCGCCCCAACCAGCGCGAAGCCGATCGGCTGGCCGTGGTCCACGTGATGGCAGACGGCGCGCGCACCATGAGGCTTATCTTCCGTAGTCGGATCGATTCGCCATTCGCCCTCCTCATGCGGTACCACCACCACGGCCGGCGCCGCTGGCGTCTTGACGACCACCGGCATCACCGGGAATGCAACCCGCGTCGCTTCACCGTTGAGCGTGCGCGCCAACGCGCGTGCCGCGTGCATGATCGGCAAGACGTAGGGCCGCAGCTTACCGTCGAGCGCTGCGCAATCGCCGAGCGCGTAGACGTCGGGCGCGCTGGTGCGGCACCAGGCATCGGTACGGATGCCCTGCTCGACCGCAATGCCAGCCGACGACGCCAGCGCCGTGCGTGGGACGAGGCCGATCGCCGAGACCACCAGGTTCGCATCGACATGCTCGCCATCGTCAAGCGTCAACCGGTAGCCGGCCTGCAGGCGCTCCATCTTCGCGACATCACGCCCGAGATAAAAGCGGATGCCACGTTCGCCCAGGGCTTTTGCAAACACCGCACCGGTGCGCTCGGGTAGCAGACGCGCCAGCGGCGTACTGGCCGGGTCGATTAACGCAACGGCGTGGCCGGCTGAACACAGGTCGTTGGCAAACTCGCAACCAATCAGCCCGGCCCCAAGAATCGCCACGGATGCGCATCCCGTAAGCGCCTGCCTGAAGCGGGCGTAATCCGCGAGATCGTTGATCGAGAGAATCTCGTCGGCACCACTGCCGTCGATTCGCAAGCGCCGCGGGTCGGCGCCCGTTGCAAGAACCAGCTTGCCGTAGCGCAGCGGCGGTTCACCTGCCACCACGATCGTATGTTCATCCGGCAGGATATGCTCGACATGCTGATGCGTGCGAATCTCCGCGCTGAGCTGCTTGGCCATCGCCGCCGCGTCGAAGCTCGCCAGCGCATGCGCTTCCTTCTTCATCGCCAGCGCGTTGGACAGCATGGGCTTCGAATAAAAGCTGCCGTCATCCTGACTGATCAGGACAATCGGCACCGTGCTGTCGAGCTTGCGCAACTCACGTGCAACCGTATAACCGGCCAAACCCGTACCGACGATCACAACCGGCGCTTGCACGTAATTCGATTGGTTTTCGCTCATGCCGTTACCCGTTGCATTTCGAAGTCATGTTTGCCGGTCGCGCAGTCGGGACATATCCAGTCCTCAGGTACGTCTTCCCAGCGCGTACCCGGCGCGAGTCCCGCTTCAGGCAGACCCGACGTTTCGTCATAGCGAAACCCACAGATCACACATTCCCAGATGCTCATCGCCATTCTCCCGATTAACGCACATAGCCCTGGCCGAGACCGATCTCGCCGAGCGCACGCCGGTAGGCTCCGGACGAACGGTCGGCAAGAATCGGCGCCTCCGCACTGCGATCGATGGGCAAATCTTCCGGACACTGCAGTTCGACAATCGCGCGATCTTCTTCGAAGACCTGACGATTGAATTCATAGACATCCTCGAGCGGCAGATCCTTGTCGAAGTTTCTGACAATCGGCACGAACAACCGGGTCAAGCGCGCCGAGACCGGGCTTGCCGCATTCAGAATCGACAGGCGTCCGCCTTCCGGAAAGTGAACCGTGAGGCGAGCAAAAAACGGCACGTCGACTTCGAAGATGCGCCGCCACAGAAAACCCTCGGGCGCGCGATGCTGCATCGACTTCGGAAAATTGCTGACCGTGCTGACGTATTCCGCATGCAGGCCACGTTCGCGCCGCTCCACTGAATACTGCGGCACGACCGGATTCTGGCGATCGGCGAAGCTGTCGTGGTGAATCCATGCGAAGTGCGCGACGTCGATAAAGCCCTCGGTTTGCCGGCCCGCAGAAGCGTGAATGTCGATCGAGGGCGGCAAGATCTGCTGAAACGACGGATCGTCCCAGTTGGGAAACTCGGGCAACGCTTCAGCGCCGCCGCCGAGCGAAACCCAGATGAGGCCATAGGCTTCCTGCGTGGCATAGGTGGTCAGATGCAGGCGCTCGGGAATTGGGCCGTCCCCTTGCGACGGGATGTGTTTGCACTTGCCGTCCGCGCCATACGCGAGGCCGTGATATGGACACACCAGATTGCCGTTTTCAACCCAACCCTGGGAGAGCGGCGCGCCGCGATGCGGACAGACATCGCGTGCCGTCACGAGCTGGCTGTCCGGGCCGCTACCGGTGCGAAACACGACCAGCCGTTCGTCCAGCAGCGTCACGCTAAGGGGTTTGTCTTTCACGTCGGTGGCGAATGCCACCGGATGCCAGTAGCGGCTGAGGATCTCCCAGTCGTGGCTATCGAAAGTGCAGTTGCGCGGCTGCGTGGCCGAGCGTTGAAACGTCAAAGGGGCTACTTGGGGGGAAGTCATGTTGTGTCGTCTCCAGGACCTGACGTGGATTCGTCGCAGCCGCTGTGTTATCGGACTGCGTGGACACAACAATAGCGGGATGCGGCGGGCGAACCCATCCCCCGGCGGGCATCTACTCTATGTATGGATACGAATAGGAGGGAGTCAGCGGCGCGGTGCGCGGCGCCGCGCGTGCTTACGCAAGCAGGTCTTCGTAGAACGCGCCAAACGGCCGCGTGGGATGGGCAATCTGGATTTCCAGAATCCACAGGCAGGCGTCAGGCCGCTCGTCGAAATCGCCCAGATTGCCGGCCTTGTAAATTGCATGCGGGAAATCGCTCACGCGATGGCCCTTGATATCCACATTCAAACGCCAGCCGAGCGCCTCGGCGCGTTGTGCGGCGTACTCGTACAGCGCCTTGCCGCCGGCGCCGGTGGTACGCCAGTGATGCTCAACCTCGTCGAAGATCGTCTTGACCGCTTCCGCGCAGGCTGTCATTTCCGCATCGTCACCCACCACGTAGGTAGCGCCGGCATCGCCCTCGTGACCGTCCCACACCACACCGAGATCCACGAAGAAAATATCGTTCTCGGCAAGTTGCGGATCGTCCTGTGGATGCTCCTTGAACGTCTTCAGCGTGTTCTCGCCAAAGCGGATCAGAATGGGATGCCAGATCCGGTCCATGCCCAGTTCATGCAGCACTTCCTTGCAGATGACATTCGCCTCCGATTCGCGCATGCCTGGACGGATTTTCTTCGCGACTTCATCGACCACTTTCCAGGTCATCGCCCGTGCGTGCTGCATCGAGTCGATGGAAAACTCTTTGCCGACCGCCTGTTTCGCGTTGCTATTCAAAGGTCATCTCCGTGCTATTACTTCGCCGCGGCACGCGACCACGCGAGTTCGACAAACGCCCGGCACAACGCCTCCATACCTTTGGCGTCTTCCTCATCGAAGCGCGCGACCAGTGGACTGTCGACGTCCCAGACTCCGATCAGCGTCCCGTCAGCGGCAACCAGCGGTACCACGATTTCCGACTGCGAAGCCGAATCGCAAGCGATATGTCCAGGAAATTCATGGACGTCGCGCACCACCTGAGTGGCCCGCGTCTGCGCCGCCGTACCGCACACACCCTTGCCGAGCGCAATGCGCACGCACGCCGGTTTGCCCTGGAACGGCCCGACCACCAGTTCGACGCCGTCGAACAAATAGAAGCCCGCCCAGTTCAAGCCCTCCAGCGAATTGAACACCAGCGAGGAAAAGTTCGCCGCATTGGCGATTCGATCGGTTTCATCTGCGAGCAGCGAGCGCGCCTGGGCGACCAGTTCCTCGTATTGAGCCGGTTTGGAAAGTTGCGATGAAGCGGTGGAAACCTGAAACATGATGCAGTCCGTAGCGGAAACCAAGGGAACGGAGCGGTCCCCGGCGTTGCGCGCCGATGAGGCCATCCGTCATGCGAACGCGTATCTTACGCCGGTCAGGCGGCCGGCGTGGAGGTGGCACCGCTGCGGACTCAGGTATGGCTATCGCAATGGCATGATCCGGCCTGGCTACCCGGCGCCGCCGGCTCCGTGTCGTACTCGAGCTTCGGATACCAGTCCGTGCCGCGGCCGCCCGGCGTCATGTCGAGCACGTTCCATAGCGGCATGATGTCGGGTGCGCCACGCGGATCCTGACCGGGATCAGCCGTCTGCGGGCCCATCTCGCCGGCCCAGAAATGCCGCACCACGCCGCCCGAGCGGGTGAAGACGTTGAACTCAGGGACGTCGTCGCCATCGGGATCCTCGTTCGCATAGTCGCGATTGAAGGTGTTGCCGCCCGATGAATACACGCGCAGGTGGCGCCAGCCACGCTCCCTCTTGAAGGCCACAAGGCGCTCGATCGGCGAACGGGCGATGACCGCAAACGCCACGCGTTGCAGAATATCGGCCATCTCGCCATCGAGGCCGCCCAGCGTCGACGTGCACATCGGACAGGACCGTTCGCTCCGCTGGCCAAACATCCAGTTGTAGGTCACCAGCGTGTCGTGACTGCCGAACATCTCCGATAGCGTCACCGACCCATGCTCGCCCTCGAACCGGTAGTCCTGCGGCACCACACCGCCCGGCGGCAGCGCTCGCCGCTGGGCCGCCACCCGCTCGATGTGGCGGCGCAGTTCGATTTCCTCGGCCAGCAGCGCGTTGCGCGCCTCGCGGTACTGCGTGCTTTCGCCCGGAAAGCGCAGTGGCAGCTGGGCCAATAGCCTGGCCGGCTGCAGTACCGGCGCAATTCGATCCGTATCAGTCATCCGTCGTCTCCTGACAGGTTGAGGGAAAATAAGGGCGCAAAGTGACAGCCAGATACTGGTACGGTTTCGCCGCACAACCGCCCTATTCAAACGACGAACGGCAAATCGAAGAATCGACAATGTCGCGTGGCAAATCCGGCCTGTATTTTCTAAATGCCTGCACCGCCACGGCGCAATGTTCGGTAAAAGGTTAAACGCCTGTTCGATAAAGAAGAGATTGTCTGAACAAAGGGAAAGATGCGACACTGCTTGAAAAGCTGCGGCTCCGCACCTGAATCGCCACGATTTACGGAATCCGCCGCCCCACAAATCAAACCGCAGTTTGCGTCGCTTATGGGTTTCATGTCCATTATCACGCTGCTCAATATAGGGGATAACCATCAGTCGAAACGGCATTCAACGCATGGCGTTCAAGTTCTCGCCGCGCCTGCCGTAGATCAGATTATGTGGATTGCCGGCATAAAAGAATCAGGAAAGCCTTGAATCGGCATACGCCCTTCTGACGGCTTTCGCTCGCCTTCCTCACTTCCGGGATCAAACTGTGCGCCGCCCGCCCAAGCTGACACATCTCGTGCTATTCGCTGTCTTGTTCGTATCGCTGCACGTGATAGGTCTGCTGGTGTTTAAGTCCCAGACAGCGTCCACGTTCGCCAGCTATCCGTTCCTGCTTCTTGCGCCATCGCTTGCGTTTGCCAGTTGCTGCTGGCGCGCTGGGGCTGAGGAGCGCGAGTCGCGCTCGCCGTGGATTCTGCTGAGCGCCGGGATGTGCCTGTGGACTTGTGGCATGGTCCTCAGCGCCTGGGAGGATATCTTCCAGCACCTTCCCGAGAGCGCCGCGTGGTTCTCCGATTTCTCGTTCTTCCTCTACGGCGTGCCGGTTCTGCTCGCCATCTCGTCCGTCTCGGCAAAACAGCGCATGCCGTTCTTCATCTGGATGGACGCAGCCCAGGCGCTGATGACCGGCTTCCTCGCCTATGTCAGCATCTTTTCCGTGCTGCCGTTTTCGGACACCCCGCTCGCGCCTGTCTCGGCGTCGACGCTCGTTCTGACCTATAACGCCGAGAACTTCATCCTTGCAGTCGCCGCGATGCTGCGTCTGCTCGCTCAGCCACGCGGAAGGGAGCGGCGGTTCTACGCGGTCCTCTGCAGCTTCCTGTGGATCTACGCGATCGCCGCCTACGTGTACAACAATTGGGCCGCCACGTCGGACGGGCATGCCGTCATGGACGTCCTCGTCGATATCCCGTTCATCTTCCTCGTCACGGCGACCATGGCGCCAAGCTCGCCACGCACCGAGGTCGAACAGGAACCGCACGAACAAAGGCTTACGCTCTTCATCGAGAATGTCAGCCCGATCTTTTACACGGTAGCGCTGCTTGCGCTGAGCATGTGGGTGATGCGCCAGCATTTTTATGTGGGCACGGTGGGGATATTTACCGCCCTCGTCGTCTATGCCACCCGGTCGACCACGCTGCAAGGCCGCTATATCCGGGTGCAACGCGAACTGCACGACGCGCGCGACCGTCTCGAACAGATGGCGCTCACCGACGCGCTGACCAACACCGCCAACCGCCGCCGCTTCGACGACGCGCTGGCGCTCGAATGGAATCGTGCCATCCGCAACCGGCATCCGCTGGCGCTGCTGCTGGTGGATATCGACTACTTCAAGCTGCTCAACGATCGCTATGGGCACCCGGCCGGCGACCGCTGCCTCGTCTCTGTCGCGCTCGCGCTGCAATCCGCCTTGCCGCGCAGCACCGACCTGCTCGCGCGCTATGGGGGTGAGGAGTTTGCGGCGATCCTGCCCGCCACGGATGAAGCGGGCGCGTGCCTCGTGGCCTCAACCATGCAAGAGGCGGTTCGGTCGCTGAAGATCCGCAACGAAAGCTCGACCGGCCTCTATGTCACCGTCAGCGTCGGGGTGGCCGTGTTCGAATCGCCGCAAGCCGACGCGGCGGAAATCATCGAGGCGGCCGATCAGGCGCTATACCGCGCCAAGCAGCGCGGACGCAACCGTATCGAAGCGACCGTCCAGCGCGATTTTCTGCGCAACGGCACGCGGTAATGCGAAAGTGGCGAATGTGTGCCGCGCAAAGCGCCCGGGCATAGCGCGGGTCAGAGCGATTCAACCGGGATTTCCACGTCTTCGAAGCGCTTCCAGCGATAGATCGCGGCCGAGAGCAGCCAGCTGACGATAAACACGCCAATGATCACGTAGCCGATCATGCCGAAGTTGTCGTTCAGGCTACCGATGGCGCCCCAGAACGCGCCCGACAGATGCAGCTGGTCGCCGATCAAACCGAGCCCTTCGATACCGCCCACCAGCAACGCCACCACCACCGAGATCGTCGTGATCGTGATGTTGTAATAGAGCTTGCGGATCGGCTTGACGAAGGCCCATCCATAGGCGCCCAGCATCAGGATGCTGTCGGTGGTGTCGATCAGCGTCATCCCCGCAGTGAACAACACGGGAAACACGAGGATCGACCAGACCGGCAGGCCTTGCGCCGCGCTCGCGGCGGAAATCCCCAGCAGGCCGACCTCCGTCGCGGTGTCGAAGCCGAGACCGAACAGAAAGCCCAGCAAGTACATATGCCAGCTTTTCGTAACCAGGCTGAACAGCGGCCGGAAGATGCGCGCGAGAAAGCCGCGGCTGGCGAGCAGCATGTCGAAGTCTTCGTCCACGTAGGGCTCGCCGTTGCGCACGCGGCGAAACGCGCGAATCACCGAGCGCAGGATCACGAGGTTCATCAGCGCAATGGCGAAGAGAAAGAGCGTGGACACGATCGTGCCGATCACCGCGCCGACTTCCTTCAAGCCATCCATGCGGCTTTGCAGCGCCAGCGCGGTGGCGGCGATGCCTGCCGAGGCGAGCACCACGATAGTGGAATGGCCCAGCGAAAACATCAGCCCGACGCTGACCGGCCGCTTGCCGGCCTGCATCAACTTGCGGGTGACGTTATCGATGGCGGCGATGTGGTCGGCGTCCACCGCATGGCGCAGGCCGAACGAGTAGGCGAGCAGGCTCGTCCCCATCAGCAGAGGATAGTGGTGAAACGCGATAAAAGCCCATGCCCACGCGGCCACGTTGAACAGCAGCAGAAACGCGTAAAGCCCGACGATTTTCTGTCGCAGCGGACCGCTGCCGTCGCCGAACAGCGCTTTCATCAGACTTGTCATGGGAGGCCCGCTATCCGAACTTGAAATTGTCTCCCCACAATAATACTTTTTTCAAAAAAGATCATATCGATCGGGTTCGCTTATTTGCGGTGGCTTATTTGCGTAGGAGCCTTCGCGTTCGGTTACGATTGAACAACGACACGATCCGCAGTGAGGAGACGCCATGCAACGAATCACGATCACCATCGACGACGATCTCCTCGCCGTAGTCGATGCGCTGGTGGCGCAGCGCGGCTATACGAGCCGCTCGGAGGCGTTCCGCGACATCGTCCGCGAAAGTCAGGTGCATGCGCAGCAAGAGGCGCCGGACAGCCAGTGCGTGGCGACCCTGACCTACGTGTACGACCATGCCACCCGCGATCTGGCGCGCCGCATCACCCAGGCGCATCATGACCGGCACGACCTCGCCGTCGCCAGCATGCGGGTCCACCTCGACCACGAGAGCCTGCTGGAGTCGTCGGTCCTGAGGGGGCGCGCGCATGATGTCGCCGCGTTCGCGGACAGCCTCACCAGCCAGCGCGGCGTACGCTATGCGCATCTGCATACGATTCCGGTCACCATCGAGCATACCGAGCACCACCATGGCGACGACACGCCCCGGCACGAGCATCTGCACGTCTGACATGCAGACGGAGGCGCCCTGCGCGCCCCAGGTGCGATAATCGAGGACTGACACCGCGCCACCAGGAGAGCACTTTGAGCGCCATCGACAATCCTTTACATGACCAGGAAGTCGGCGTTGCCGACGCCACCCAGGACACGACCCGTATCGACGACGTGCGGATCGGCGCGGTACGCCCGCTCATTTCGCCCGCCCTGCTGCAAGACGAGCTGCCTGTGCCGCCTCGCGTGCAGACGCTCGTCGAGCAAAGCCGCGTGGCCATCGCCGACATCCTGCATGGCCGCGACGACCGGCTGGTGGTGGTCGTGGGCCCGTGTTCGATCCACGATCACGACCAGGCGCTCGATTACGCCCGCCGGCTCAAGCACGCCGCCGACGCGCTGCAGGAAGACCTGCTGATCGTCATGCGGGTGTACTTCGAAAAGCCGCGCACCACGGTGGGCTGGAAAGGCTATATCAACGATCCGCGGCTCGACGGCAGCTTCCGCATCAATGAGGGCCTGCGCCGGGCGCGGCAACTGCTGCTGGAGATTAGCGCGCTCGGCTTGCCTACCGGCACCGAATTCCTCGACCTGCTAAGCCCGCAATACATCGCGGACCTGGTGGCGTGGGGCGCCATCGGCGCACGAACCACGGAGAGCCAGAGCCATCGCCAGCTCGCCTCGGGCCTGAGCTGCCCGATCGGCTTCAAGAACGGCACGGACGGCGGCGTGCAGATCGCCTCGGACGCGATCGTCGCGGCGCGCGCGAGCCACGCGTTCATGGGCATGACCAAAATGGGCATGGCGGCGATCTTCGAGACGCGCGGCAACGAGGATGCGCACGTGATTCTGCGCGGCGGCAAGAAAGGGCCGAACTACGACAGCGCATCGGTCGAAGAAAGCTGTGCGGTCCTGCGCGCGGCCGGCTTGCGCGAGCAGGTCATGGTTGACTGCTCGCACGCCAATTCGGGCAAGTCACACCTGCGTCAGATCGACGTGGCCGAGGATCTGGCCCGCCAGCTCGCCGCGGGCGAAGACCGCATCATCGGCGTGATGATCGAGAGCAATCTCGAGGAAGGCCGTCAGGATCTGAAGCCCGGCGTGCCGCTGCGTTGCGGCGTGTCGATTACCGACGCGTGTTTGAGCTGGGTGCAGACCGAACCCGTGCTCGATACGCTGGCCAAGGCGGCACGCGAGCGGCGCGTGCGCTGAGCGGTATTGCACAACAGGGGCAGAACCATGGCGGAACGTATGAACAAGAAAGTGACGTATCTGGTCAGCATCTTTATCGGCGCACCTACCGAGCGGCATGCAAAGATCAAGGACATCGCCTCGCAGATCTCCGCGGGCGACTACGAGTTCCTGCATCTGCATCAGATGGGCGCGTTTCTGGTACTCAACACGGAGCGCGGCGCCAAGGAACTCGCCAACGCGTTCTCAGCGGCAACCGCACCGGACGACCGCCTGTTCATCTCCGAAATCGGTCAGGACTGGCACACGCTCGGCCTGAATAAGGCGTCGTTCTGGCTGCAGAATCATCTGGCTACCAAGACGCAGACGCCTGCGGCTAAAAAGGGCAATCCGTTTGGGGATGCGTGAGTCTGTAGTCCACAACCATGCCCCAGCTCACATCGACATGCGTCCTGCCGGGGCCCGCTCGGCTGTCACGTTCTTGGTGGTACTGACGTTACTGACGCCGTTGGCACTACTGACGCTATTGGCGTTGCGCTCCACCGTCATCGCCGTCTCGCGCACGCCTTGCACGTCGATACGTGACGCGTCGACTGAGAACGCAAAGGTATTGACGCCGACCGCACTTTCGACCGACACCGTGCCGCGATGCATCTCAGCAATGGCCTTCACGATCGCCAACCCGAGGCCGTGATTCTCGCGGCTATTGGTGCGCGACGCTTCTGCCCGATAGAAACGGTCGAACAGGTGATCCAGCGTCGAAGGATCGATTGGCGTGCCGGGATTGCTGACCGCGATGCGTACCTTGTCCTCCTCACGCACAATCGTCACCCTGACCGTATCATGCGGCGCGCAGTGCTGGATCGCGTTCATCAGCAGATTGGTGCAGGCGCGGCCAAACAGCGAGCGGTTCACCAGCGCCATCGCATCGCCACGTGAAACCGCCCGCACCTGGGCTTCTTCGAACGGAATCTCGAGGAACTCCAGCGTGCGGGCCACTTCCGCGGCCAGCGACACTTCAACCAGCCCGGTGGCGCGCTCACCCTGATCGGCACGCGCAAGGAACAGCATGTCGTTGATAATCGCACGCATGCGTTCGAACTCTTCCAGATTCGACTGCAACGTATGGCGCAGATCGTCGACCGAGCGGTTACGGGTCAGCGCAACCTCGGTCTGGCCGATCAGGATCGTCACCGGCGTGCGCAACTCGTGTGCGACGTCCGCATTGAACGACTCGAGCCGGCCATATGCGCCATCGAGCCGCTCCAGCGCGCCGTTGAAGGAATTGGCGAGATCGTTCAGTTCCAGCGGCAGCGAAGCCGTATTCAGGCGCTGCGAGCGATTGTTCGGGCTGACCTCGGAGGCGTCCTTGGTCAGACGCGTGAGCGGCGCGAGTCCGATACGTGTTACCGAATAGCTCAGCAACAGCACCGCCAGACTGCCCAATGCCGAAAGCGCAGCGAGCGCCGCGCCGAATGTCCGCATGGTACGCACGTTAGGCTGGCAACTCGCCGCGACTTCCAGTTGCACCGTCGGCCGCACACCGCTTGCCGGTATCGAGATCGTGCGAGTGAGCATGGCCTGCCCGCCTGCCTCAGGTTCCACCCGTGTATAGCCGCCCGCCCAGCTATCCGTCACGCGTCCCTGGACCGGCTGACCATAGTGGAAACTCGGGTCGGTGCTGGAAACCGAGTAGGTCGTGGTGCCGTCGCGCGGCGACATGTCCGTCAGCTTCTCGCGCGCCATGCGCCATTTGTCCGCCGTGACCGAGTGATACACGATGATCTTGGCGATCTCCATGCGGTCATCGAGCGACTCGCGCAAGTGATGGTTCAGTTGCACGCGCATCACGAGAAACAACCCCGTGCCGACTAGCGTAAAGACCGACAAGGCGACGAGTGCGAACATCATCGCCAGCCGGCGGGCAATCGAGCGGTTCATGTCAATTCCGCCTCCTCACGTACTTCGAGCACATAGCCCATGCCGCGCACGGTGTGCAGCAGCTTGGTGCGGAACGGGCCGTCCAGCTTGGCGCGCAATCGTTTGATCGCGGTTTCGACCACGTTCGTATGGCTGTCGAAGTTCACGTCCCAGACCAGCTCGGTAATTGCCGTCTTCGACAGAATGTCGCCCTGGCGGCGTGCCAGGACGCTCAGCAACTGGAATTCCTTGGCGGTCAGATCGAGGCGCACGCCATCGCGAGTCGCACGGCGGCCAATCAGATCGACGAACAGATCGCCGACCGAAATCAGCGTCGATTCCTGCGAACGGGTGCGCCGCGCGAGCGCATGCAGCCGCTCGACCAGTTCAAGGAACGAGAAGGGTTTGGTCAAATAATCGTCTGCGCCTTCGCGCAGGCCGCGCACGCGGTCGTTGATGTGATCGCGTGCGGTCAGCATGATTACCGGCGTGGATTTGCGCATGCGCAGCGCTTTGAGCACGCTAAAGCCGTCGCGCTTGGGCAGCATCACATCGAGGACGATCACGTCGTAGTCGAACTCAGTGGCCAGATGCATGCCCTCCTCGCCGTCGAGTGCGATGTCGACCACCCAGCCTTGCTCGGTCAATCCCGAGCGCAGGTAGTCCACCACTTTGTGTTCATCTTCGACGATGAGCAATTTCATGTACGCCCCTTGAGTCCTTACAATTATACGAAACGCCTCGTTTTCCCGTCTGCCAACCGCACACATCCTCCCCACGCGAATAGGTGAAGCTCAGTTCGGCTGGCTCGACTGGTTCATGGCCTGCTGCTTGTCGTCAACCGGCGCGCTAACATCCCAGCCGCCGCCCAGCGCCTTCACCAGCGAGACCGACAGCGTCATCTGCTGGCCGTGAATCTGCACGTCCTGGCGCTCGCTCGTGAGCAGCGTCTGCTGCGCGGTAATCACGTCCAGATAGGCGACGAGGCCGCCGGAATAGCGATCGTTGGCGAGCGACAGCAGGCTCTGCGAATCGACCACCGCCTGATGCGACTGCTTCGCCGCGCCATCCAGCACCGACAGTCCGGTCACGCCGTCCTGCACCTGCTGGAACGCGGTGAGCACGGTCTGGCGATAATTCGCCTCGGCCGCCTGGTATCCTTCGCTCGCGAACTTGACGTTGGCCGAGCGGCGTCCGCCGTCGAACACGACCTGCGAGACCGCTGCGCCGAGCGTCCACATCAGGCTAGGCGCGCTCAACAGGTCGGCGAAATTGGTGCTCTGCCAGCCGATGCTCGGCGTAAGCGTCAGGCTCGGGAAGAACGCTGCCTTGGCGACGCCGATCTGCGCGTTCGCTGCCGCCATCGCGCGTTCCGCGGAGGCCACATCGGGGCGCCGCTGCAGCACGTCGCTTGGCACGCCCAGCGGAATCTCCGGCACTCTCGTCTCGATCACCTTAGGCTCGATCGCGAATTGCGGCGCGGGTACGGCGACCAGCGCGGCAATCGCATGCTCAAACTGGGCACGTTGCACGAGTAGCAGTTGCGCCTGCACCTTGGTCGAATCCAGTTCCGACTTCTGCTGCAAGACATCGAGTCCGGACACCGAGCCGAGATCGTGTTCCGACGTCACGTAGTCGAGCGCTTTCTGCTGCAGCACTACCGACTGGTTCAACACGTCGATCTCGGCATCGAGCTCGCGCAGCGAGAAATAGTCGGTCGCGAGGTCCGTGGTCAATACGAGCCGGGCGTTGGCAAGATCGTCGGCTGACTGCTCGGCAGAGGCTTTCGCCCCTTCCACTTCGCGGCGAATCCGGCCGAATAGATCCGTATCGTAGTCGATCGACGGGCCGACTATCAGGCCGTTTTGCACGGTGGACGAGTTCGGCGTGCCATAAGAAGTGAGAGGCCGGTTCTTCGAGATCTTGAAGCGCTCCCCCGTCCCGCCGAGATCGACCTCGGGTACCTGCTGCGCAGCCGTATTCGCGAGCGTCGCTTTGGCCTGCTCATAATGCGCCACCGCGGCGGCAAGCGTCTGGTTCTGCTCGAGCGCCTGGCCCTCCAGCCCGTTGAGCGTCAAGTCGCTAAAGCTCACCCACCAGGTCGGCGTGATCGGCGCATGCGACGGCTCCGCCACACGCCAGTACGAATCGGTGCGCCACTCAGGCGGCGCATCGGCATGCGGCTGATGGTAATCCGGGCCCACGGTGCAGGCTGTCAGGAGCGCGGCACCGAGGGCCGCCACCATGCGGGCGGGCGGCACAGTCATGGGGCACACACGCTTCACGACGCCCCCTTGCTGTTGTTCGAGGGCTGCTCGATCTGCACATGATCGCCATCCGCAATCGAATCGCTCGGGTTGATGATGACCTTGTCGGTCGGCTCGATACCGCTTTCGATCTCGAGCGTCTGCCCCAGATCCTGCGCAATCACGACCTTACGCAGATGCACGACACCGTTGTTGTCGACGACCGCGATGCGCGGACCTTCTGCGCGGAACAGCAGCGTATTGCCCGGCACCATGATGTCGGAGTGCGCGACGGCCGGTATGGCCACCTGAACGTAAGCACCTGGCCGCAGCTTGCCATCCGGATTCGGCAGCCGCACTTCGATCTGCAGCGAACGGGTCGGCACATCGATCGCCCCGGAAATATTGGCGATGGTGCCGTGGAACTGCTGCCCAGGCAATTCCGCCTGGGTCACGACCACCTGCTTGCCGACCGCCACGTTTTGCGCGTAGGCCTGCGGCAATTGCACGTACACGCGCAGCGGATCGGACTGCGCCAGCGCGAACAGCGCACGGCTCGTGCCGCTGCCCGCGTCGATCAGGTCGCCAACGTCGACGTTGCGCTGCGTCACCACGCCGTCGAACGGCGCAACGATCCGCTTGAACGATTCAAGCTGGTTCAGGCGCCGTACGTTTGCGTCAGCAGCGGCGAGATTCGCCACGTCCTGCGTATAGGTGCTTTGCCGTTCATCCAGTTCCTGTTGCGAGACCGCGTCGCGTGTGCGCAGTTGCTGCCAGCGATCGTACGAACTCTTCGCCAGCCCAAGGCTCGAGTTGATCTGGTCGCGCTGCGCCTTGGCCTGCTGCAGTTCCTGATCGATTTCTGGCGTGTCGAGATCGGCCAGCAACTGGCCCTGCTTCACGTGCGCGCCGATATCGACGTACCAGTGCAGCAGATAGCCCGTTGCACGCGCGAAGATCGGTGACTCCACATAACCGCGCAGCGTACCTGGCAGCAGCGTATTGCCGCTGCCGTCGGTCTGCTTGGGCGTCACCACATTCACGTACTCCTTGGCATTTTGCTGGGTCGTATCCGCCACCGAACGGTTCTGCAGAATATCCGCCACCACGGTGCGCAACGCGCCCACGGCGAGCAGCGCCAGCACGATCCAGATGGCGATCTTGGCGCGTTTCCATTCGCGGTTGCGGGGCGGCAGTGCGTGCCCATCCTCGGTGTCCCGTGCGGGAATCGCTAGCGAAGCGTGAGTTTTTTCAGTCATCTCAGTCAGCCGTCATTTAACTTTACGCGTGCTTGCCATCGCCGGCGCCAGCGCCGTCGTCGGGGCCCTGCCCGCCATGCGCGCCACCGTTACGGTGAGCGAGGCGTGTGTGGATCGCTGCAAAAACCAGCGGTACGAAAAAGAGCGTCGAAATCGTTGCAAACAGCAGGCCGCCGATCACCGCGCGGCCGAGCGGCGCATTCTGCTCAGCGCCCTCGCCGAGACCCAAGGCCATCGGAATCATGCCGATGATCATGGCGAATGCCGTCATCAGCACCGGCCGGATCCGGCTGGCACCGGCCTCGAGCGCCGCGGTCAGCGGCGGCGCGCCGCTCCCGAGACGCTGCCGCGCGAACGAGACCATCAGAATACTGTTCGCGGTCGCGACACCCATGGTCATGATTGCACCGGTCAACGCCGGCACGCTCAGGTGCGTGCCGGTGATGAACAGCATCCACGCGATGCCTGCCAAAGCCGCCGGCAACGCGCTAATGATGATGAGCGGGTCGACCCACGACTGAAAGTTCACCACGATCAGCAGGTACACCAGCACGATGGCCATCGCGACACCCACACCCAGACCAAAGAACGAGGTGCGCATCGTCTGCACCTGGCCGCGCACCACGATCTGGCTGCCGCGCGGCAAGGTTGCGCGGGCCTGATCGACCAGCTTGTTCACCTGCGTAGCTACGCTGCCCAGGTCGCGGCCTTCCACGCTCACATACAGGTCGATCACCGGCCGGATGTTGTAGTGCGTGACGACGGCGAACTGGTTCTGCGGCGACACCTGCACCAGGTTGCCGAGCAGTTGCGTCGGCCCGTTGGACGCGGCCGAAACCGGCGTGCGCAACAACTGGTCGATTGACGATATGTCGTACTGCGGCGTCTGTACCGCAACGCTGTATTCGACCCCGTTCTTGTTGTTGAACCAGAAGCTCGGCGCCGTTTGCGTGCTGCCTGACAACGAGATGAGCACGTTCTGCGCCACATTGTTCGCGTTGAGGTTCAGTTGCTGCAAACGGGTGCGATCCATCTGCAGATTGATCACCGGCTCGTCGAGCTTCTGCTGGATGTGCGTATCCACTGTGCCCGGAATCAGCCGCACCTGCTTGTAAAGCTTGCGCGCCACGTCGAAGTTGCCTTGCTGGTCGTTGCCGACGATCTGCACGTCGATGGCCGCAGGCAGCCCGAAGTTCAGAATCTGCGTCACGATGTCAGCCGGCTGGAAGAAAAACTCCACACCTGGAAAACGCTGTGGCAAGAGCGCCCGCAGCTTGTCGATATAGCGCTGGGTGGGCTTGTGGTCTTCGTTAAGCGCCACCTGAATTTCGCCGTCCAGCGTGCCGATCGTCCCCGAGTTGCTATACGAGAGATTAATACCGCTATACGGCAATCCCAGGTTGTCCAGAATGGTGTTGAGCTCCTTGCCCGGCACCACTTGACGCACGACCTTTTCTACCTCGTCGGCAAGCCGCGCGGTTTCTTCGATCCGCGTGCCAGTCGGCGCGCGCATGTGCAGGCGGATATCGCCGGCGTCGACGGTCGGAAAAAAGTCTTCGCCAAGCACGAACACGAGGCCCATCGAGACCACGCAGAACCCGAGGAAGATGCTGCCAAATGTCCCGCGGCGCACCAGCACGCTGCTCAGGATCACGATATACGCGGCACGCATGCGCTCGAAACCGGCGTCGAATCGATGGTAGATCCGCATGAACGGATTCGGCTTGCTGCCCTCTTTCGGCTTGTGGGCATGGCCCATCAGCAGCATGGCGAGGGTCGGCACCAGCGTACGCGAGAGCACGTACGACGCCAACATGGCGAACACCACCGCTTCGGCGAGCGGCACGAACAGGTATTTCGCCACGCCGGTCAGGAAGAACATTGGCACGAACACGATACAGATACACAGCGTCGAGACGAGCGCAGGCACTGCGATTTCGCCGGCACCTTCGAGAATCGCCTCGTGTAGGTCAGTGCCCATGTGTAAGTGACGCTCAATGTTCTCGATCGTCACTGTTGCGTCGTCCACCAGAATCCCGACCGCGAGCGCGAGGCCGCCCAGCGTCATGATGTTGATGGTCTGCCCTAAGGCATGCAAAACAATCAGCGAGGTAAGAATCGACAGCGGAATCGACACCGCAATAATGCAGGTACTGCGCCAGTTGCCGAGAAACAGCAAGATCATTGCCGCGGTCAGCGCCGCCGCAATCAGCGCTTCGCGTATCACGCCCTGCACCGCAGCCTTGACGAACACCGACTGGTCGAAAAGCGCGGTAATTTTCAGGTCAGGCGGTAACGCGGAGCGAGCGGTTGGCAGCAGAGCCTTCAGGGAGTCGACGATGGCGAGCGTCGACGAACTGCCGGTCTTCAGCACCGACATCAGCACGCCGCGGTGGCCATCCTGGCGCACCACATTGGTCTGGGGAGAGAAGCCGTCGCGAACATGCGCCACCTCCCGCAGATAGGTGGTCGCACCATTGAGCGTGCGCACTGGGATGTCGTTCAAGCCCGCCACCGTCGAGGGCGACCCGTTCATGTTGACGGTGTATTCCGTTGCGCCGATCTTCGCCGTGCCTGTCGGCAGAATCAGGTTCTGCGCGTTGAAGGCGTTGACCACGTCGGCCGGTGTCAGCCCCTTCGCGAGCAACGCCCGCGTGTCGAGGTCGACCGAAATCAGACGTGACTTGCCGCCGTACGGGTATGGCACGGCGGCCCCTGGGATCGTCACCAGTTGCGGGCGCAGGAAGTTGAGCGCCGTGTCGTTGAGATCCTGCTCCGAGAGTTTCGGACTGGACAGTCCGAGCTGGATCACCGGAATACTGGAGGCCGAGTAGCTGATCACCAGTGGCGGCGTGGCGCCTGGCGGCATCTGCTTCAGCTGCGCCTGTTCGACCGCGACCGTCTGGGCAATCGCGGTCTGAATGTTCGCGTTCGGCTGGAGGAACAGCTTGATGATCGTGATGCCCTGGAGCGACTGCGACTCGATGTGCTCGATGTCGTTGACCGTCGTGGTCAGACTACGCTCGTTGACGGAGGTGATCCGATTGGCCATGTCCTCGGCGGACAGACCCGTGTAGCTCCAAATGATGCTGACAACTGGAATGTTGATTTCCGGCAGCACATCGACTGGCGTCGTCAGCAAGACAAATGGCGTCGCCAGCAGAATCAGAATAGCCATCACGATGAACGTGTATGGCCGCTTTAGCGCAACGTTGACAATCCACATTGAAACGCGCCCGAAAGAATGCTGGAAAGGATGAGAAGTCGCCGTGGCCGAACGTACGCACGACGTTCGCGCCAGATCAACGTTGACGAAGCCGCGAGACAACCGTTGGGTGAATCACGCAACGGATGAATGGCGCGCTGAGCAACGCTAGCGGACGCAATGCCAAACCCGACAGTCGCGCCGACAGGTCAGCCCCTCGAAAGCGACCCCACGCCACGGTAAAGCTGGGCCTATGCTAATTGTTTGGCACCAACGTCTGCATGGCACCAAAATGGCAAAACTGTCAGGAAGGCAAATGTAAGCTGACGCGACCCGAAGGATGATCTGGCGGTCTGCCTGGCGCCCGGATTTGCCACCTGTACTGGCAAGTCGACACCATCGTCGAGCATAGCCCGTTTGAAACGCGACGCGAATCGGGGGTCCTCCCACCCGGCGGCCGCGCCTTATTACAGAAGATTGCAGCGCGTACTCCCTACATACCGCTCAACGACTCGATACGCGCCTTGTATTATTGAACGATCAGTCATAATATTTGCAGCAGTGCCGGGAGGTGCTTGTATCAGGCGTATGAGGTCCGTGTGGAGTCGCGCAAGTGACGTGTGCGGCGCTGGTGCAACAATCTGTATTTGCGTCGACGGGCGCGGGTCTGAAAACGCGTAACGTTAAAACCGCAGCACCGGCAGGCGTTTATGCCAGCCAAGCGCCGCGGCCAACCACAAACCCTACTTCACCTCACTCCACTTCCCGTACTTCGCCACGGCCTGTTCATCGAAGCTAAAGCCGAGCCCCGGCGTCTGATGCAGGATGATCCTGCCATTCTTATGCTCAAGCTGCCGGTCGATCAACCGTCTAAAGTTCAGCACCTGATCGTCCCAGAAGTACTCCACATAGCGCGCATTCGAGGTCGCGGCCACGAGCGGCGCATGCACATCGTGGAACCAGTGCGGACACATCACGACCCCGTAGCTCGACGCAGTCGCGGCAATGCGCCGCCATTCGGTAATCCCACCGCACACCAGCGCGTCCGTTTGCAGGATCGCCGCGCCGCCCTTGTCGAGCAGCTCCTTGTGATACCAGCGGCCATAGCCGATCTCACCGGTGGCAATCGGCACCCGTGTCAGCTTCGCGAGGCGCGCATGATTGTCGATGTCGTCGGGCGAGAACGGCTCTTCGATGAAATACGGATCGTATTGCTCGATACGGCGCACGTGCTGCATGGCCTGGGTGGCATCGGCCCAGCCGTTGTTGATGTCGATCATCAGTTCGATGTCCGGACCAATCGCTTCACGTGCGGCCCGCACGCGGGCCTCTTCTTCACTCGGCGAAAGCCGCCCGCCCTTCATCTTGACCGCCCTAAAACCCAGCTCGACGTAACGCGCCATTTCTTCGCCGAGCATGGCCGGCGTCTTGCCGTCCAGGTAATAGCCGCCACTAGCATAGGCGGCCACGGTATCGAGCTCGTTCGCGCCGAGGTACTTGTGCAAAGGTACGCCATGGGTGCGTGCATTGAGGTCCCACAATGCCGTATCGAGGATGCTGATGGCACGCATCACGGTACCGGCACGACCCTGCAGCAACGCCTCCTGATACATCGTCTGCCACAGTGCTTCGACCGCATACGAGTCTTTGCCGATCAGCACGGGCGCCAGCAACTGCTCCACCGCAACGCGCAGCAACTCCCCCGCCGCGCTGCCGACGTAGCAAAAGCCGATGCCCTCCACACCATCGCTCGAACGCACCTTCACGAGGCCATAGTGGCGCGTGGACACCGTGCGGGTGGAGAACGAGGTCACGCGGTCCAGCGACACAGCGGCGGCGCAGACCGACACCGATTCGATTCTTGGCATTTCTACACTCCTCCGTTTGGGATACCTGCCGTCCACATCTTGCGCGGATCTGGCATTAACGAGTGTGATAGCCTCGAGGCCTCAAAAACAGTATCCTTTGGCTTCTTCAAAAGATAAAAGTTTTATCCGATGGACTCGCGCTATCTGCAAAGCTTTGTCTATGTGGTCGAGCTCGGCTCGATCGCGGAAGCCGCCCGCAGGCTGGATCTGACGCCTGCTGCGGTGGCACAGCGCGTCAAGATGCTCGAAGAGGAACTGGGGGCCAAACTCGTGCGGCGCTCCGGGCGCACGGTTGGCACGACCGAAGCCGGCGAGCGGATTCTGGACCGGGCACGCGCCGTCCTCCATGACATTCGCGACCTGAAGTCGGACCTGAACGACGCCTCCGTGCTGGCCGGCGAACTGCGCCTCGGCGGCACGCCGACGATGATGACGAGCCTGATTCCCGACGTGCTCGCCGAGCTGCTCGCGCGGCATCCGCAGATGGACATCTATCTCGAGCCGGGCACCTCGGTGGACCTGTACCGTAAGGTGGTCAGCGGCGATCTCGATGCCGCGATGCTGGATCAACCGCTCTTCGATCTACCGAAAAGCTGCGACTGGCACACGTTTCGTGAAGAACCGCTGGTGTTACTCACGCCCGCCTCGATGCAGGTAAGCGACGTGCACGAGGTACTGCGCAGCGAACCGTTTCTGCGCTACGACCGCCGAGTCGTGGGCGGGCAACTGGCCGACGGCTATCTGCGCCAGCACGGCATCAAGCCGCATCAGCGCTGCGAACTGGACGGGCTCGATGCGATCGCCGTGCTGGTCGACCGTAAGCTCGGCGTATCGCTGGTGCCGGACTGGCGGATGACGCGTTTCGCCGGGCTCGCGCTTGCCAAATGGCCGCTGCCGCATGCCTTTCCGAAGCGCGTGGTGGGGTTGCTGTGGGGCCGCTCGTCGGCGCGTATGCGGCTCGTGCAGGCGTTCCTGAAAACGGCCATGGATCTGGAGCCGAAGGGGCGAACGGCTTCCAGAGAGCGCCCCTGACTGTCCTGCTCCGCCCAATACCAACTGTACCTGTAAGAACGCCCAAGCCATCATGCAGAATAATCCTGCATGCCCGCCGGCTGGGGCCGAAGATTAATCCCATCAACACGAGCAACGCCCCGCCGCCTCTAATGCTGCTATCAACCGCCCCTGGAAACCCCGTTCCATGACTGCCAGCGCCTTCCTGTCGGCCAACGTCCTGCTCGCCTACACCGCCTACTTCATCGGCACGGCAAGCCCCGGCCCTAGCAATCTCGCCATCATGTCCCTCGCCATGGGTTCGGGCAGAAAAGCTGCGTTTGCCTTCGCGCTCGGCGTCATGTCGGGTTCGTTCTCCTGGGCGATGCTCGCCACGCTCGGCCTGTCGGCGGTGCTCGCCACCTATTCGCAACTGCTAGTAGCCATCCGCGTCGTGGGCGGCCTCTACCTGCTGTGGCTGGCGTGGAAATCGGCCCGCTCGGCGCTCACGCCGCAGATGCCGCTCGCCCGCACGACACGCGCACCGGCCTCCTCGCAGCGGCTCTATGTGCGCGGCCTGTTGCTGCATCTCACCAACCCCAAGGCGATTCTGGTCTGGCTGTCGATCGTCTCGCTGGCCGTTCCGGCAAGCGGCGGCGCTGCGCACACCGCACCGGTCGTGCTCGGCTGCATGGGCATCGGCGTGTTCGTCTTCAGCAGCTACGCCGTGCTGTTCTCGACCGAAACCGCGCGCCGCGTCTATGGCTCGATCCGGCGCTGGCTGGACGGCTCGCTTGCCGTCGTGTTCAGCGTGGCCGGCGTGAAGCTGTTGACCTCGCGCAGCTAGTCACGCACGCGCGGATGGTTCGCGCAGCGTCGCTTTGCGCTACTGTGACGGGTATCGCACACGCGCAAATGCAACTGGAAACAGCATGAGCAGCCGGGACAACCAGGACCCGCGGGAACAGTACTCGCCATGGCAGATTCGGCTCTATCTGGCGAGCATCGTTATTCTCGTCGCGGGCCTGATCGGCGCCGCCATCATATATGCCACTGCGCCGGCCGAGGACAATGCGGAACTGGTCTACGGCATCAACAACGACCCGCGTTACATCGCCGAACTGCAACGCATCGGCGGTACTGCCGAAGTCGCGATGGCCGAGCTACATCAATGGTTCAACGGTCTCTGGCATGGCAAGCCGCTCGCCTATACGGTGGCGGTTTTATGCGCTGCGCTTGCCGGCCTATGTTTTTGGGCGGCGCATACCCGGCTCTTCGATCCGACGCAAGAGCAGTCTGACGATCAGGACAGTTAAACATACTGGTTAAATGGGGCGGCCGCCGAACCGGCGCGCCCCGTGCCGACTACGCGGCGTCACACTCGATGACGCGGTGATTGCCAATCCGCTCAACCTCGCCGAGTCCATTGATCACGCACGCCTGACCGATCAGCCCTTCGCAACTCAGCCCGGCCTCCTTAAGTTGTTGCGCTGTCAGGCTGCCGCTCGCCACGCCTATATAGACCCAGTACTGTAGCGGCCGGGTGCCCATACCTAGTCCACCGGCGTCCACGACCACCCCGAAATGTTTCTGTGCGCGGTAATGTTCGGGCCGGGCGTTCTTGTCATCGTCCGCCTTCCATTCCTCGATGAAGCTGTCGTAGCGGCTCGCGCGCAGCGCAACAAAATCGTACGTCCATGCGTCGTTGAAAAGCGACTCGAGGAATGCCGTGCGCGCGCCGTCCTCCCCCATTGCCTTGCACATCATACCGAGCAGGCCGCTATTCAGGTTCGACGTAGCGTCGTTAAAGTGGGCCGGCAATTCCACCACGGTCCAGCTTGCGGCAACGTCTGCGTCTTCGGTAGCCGGCTGATCGAACTCCATGTGAATGCCGCGCGCGTCCCAATCGAGAAATTCCCGCATCAGGCACTCAATATCATTGGCAAACAACCATTCATCCGGCGAGGCCTGAGCGCCGCCCGGATCGTCTCCTCCGCAACTGACGGCAAATCGCGGGCGTCCGATTCCATTGACGTATTCCTCGAATTGCGCACCGCTAGTAATGACTGACCTAAAGACTTTTGTACCGTGCGAGGTGACTTTCATTGACGATCTCCAGAGGTTAATCAATTTTTTCATGGAGTAAAGAACCAGCAAGGAAACACAAGATACTCAATTTTTTACTGCGCGGGAAGATGCCGGTTTAAATTTTATCAATGCTGCATTGCACCTTTCTTAATACACACGTCTTTAATTGTCGACACTATCTTTACGTTCTTTGAATTTCATTATTTCATTTTAATTACTACATTCACAAATCATATTTTCTGTATGGATCGCACAATTATTTTGAAAGGCGGGTTGCAAGTCTCCAGTTAGAAATCCCCAATCAGGCGAGAATTTCCTTCATCAACGCATTGGTCTTCATCTTTTCGTTCCGGGAAACAGGCGCACCGCTGCACGGCACTATGGCCGGTTTTCGGCAGTGAAACAATCATGTTCAATGAGCAACTATCTGAAACTCTTTATAGCCAGTGAGTTTCAATTTTCTTTTTTAAAAAAGCTCTACTTTTTCCTTCGACATTCAACTAGAATTCCCTTGCTGTCCTTTTAGGTTCCCCGCACGTTACGACCTCCCTGGGTCGTGGCTGATGAACGCGCCCGCCTACGGCGGGCGTCTTTTTTCAGCAATATGAGGTTATAGATATTGCCCCGAAGCAGGCAGAACCTTCATGACACGTGGCATTCATGCGAAGTTATGCGTAGCAAATAACCTTGCAATGCGAATACTCAAGACAGGATAAAGAAACAGCGAGGTTCACTGATATGGACCGTATCCACTACCGGCCGTTTCCGCACAGTCCCATTCGGGTGTCATGCCATCGGTCCGCAGTCGCACTGTCTTATGCATCATGAAGCGAATTGCCTGAACGGCAGCGCTCAACGTCGTCCCTGGGCTTTGGACTCCAGAACAACACCTCGCTAAAGAACCTATGTCAACGATCAGCCCTTTCGTACGGATCGAAGGCAGTATCAACCAGCCGCGGTCACGTGCAGCCGATTCTTTCCCTCCGCCCTTTGGCGCAGAGTGGGCATTGCTCTCGCCCGAAGGCAGCTTGCGTGCCGATCTCAGCGCACTTCTACGAACGTTCTGCCTGCACGACGAGACCATCTGGTCGATGTGTCACTGGTCCTCCGCGTGGCCTCGGCAACCCGCTGTGCATCTGGCTGAGCCTGCCTCACCCTTCGCTATGCCGCCTGGTGAGCGTGAGCATGCTCAGGCATCCGCGATGCCCGTGGCCAAGGATGCGCCGGCGATGTCCCTTCGCGGTGGGTTCCCTCCCGGCGTGCGCGTCGCCGGCGCGTGCGCGATGGGTGGTGCCGCGCTTCTCGCCTGGCTCGCCATCGGCCATCTGCCGCAGCGTCACACGGAACCGGGCAGCGCATCGGTGCTGCACGCGCAGCCCGCAAACGACGCGTCCGGAACCGCCCGGTCATCTATCGCCATGCCCGACGAAGTCCCTGTGCAAACCCACGCACCGATAGCCTTGCAGCCGCATCTGGATGAAGCGCGCCACGCACGCCATGGGATACATGAGGCGAATCGTGCCATCCATCGCAAGGCTCACTCGTCTGCTTCGCAGAGTGTCACTGCGAAGCGGCATGCAGGGGCGGCGGCTTCGTCCAGTGGGTTGCATCGGCCGGCATCATCCGCCGTCCATCGCCGGCCGTGGGCCCGCCCGTCTGCGGCGGGCGGGTACTCGCCGTTCGCGCCTGCGCGACTCGGCAGCGACGAATACGCGTCTGTCACGATGCCGGCTGAGGCGCGTCTTCGCGACGCGCTACTCACCCCGCCTGCGATGCATCGGGGCACTTCCAGCGACGCTGAATGGATGAGCCATATATCGCAACGTCGCGTCACCGAAGTACCTGACGAGTTCGGGAAGTAACCCCCTCTGCGCTACATCACACCTTGCGTGTGCGGATCGGCCGGCACGCCCGCCGCAGCCAAGGCCTCATGCATCGTGCTGAAGATGCACGACGCCTTCACGACCTGAGTAATGCCATGTCGATCCATGTCCGAACGCAGATAGCGATTCACCCGTGCAAACACCACCGTGACGTTCTGCTGCATCAACATCTCCAACAGATCGGTCAGCGAACGCGCCGCCGAATAGTCCAGGTCCGTGATGGCACTCGCATCAACGACGAATGTGCGCACCTTGCCCGGCGCGCGATCGATCAACTGGCGCACGTCTTCGACAAAGAAATGGTCGTTGGCATAGAACAGGTCCGCACCGAAACGGTAGACGATCAACCCCGGCGCAGTCAGCGTGCCGGGTTGCGCGGGCACGGGCTGCCAGCGCCCATCGGAACCGGGCGCCAGCATCATCGTATGCGGCCGGTAGCTGTGGCGCACGTGACGCAGCAACGACAGCGCAACGGCAATCAGAATCCCATGCTCGACGCCGAGCACCACCACCGCAATCGCGGTGAACACGGCCAGCGTAAATTCCCCCGGACTCTCGCGCCGGATCGCCTGCAGACTCTCCACATTGATCAGCCCGATCGCAATGGTAAACACGATGCCGGCCAGCACGCAGTGCGGCAGATACTGCAAATACTTGCTGAAAAACAGCAGCACCACGACCACCACGCCCGCAAACGCCACCTGGGCCAGCTGGCTGCGCGAGCCGGCGCGGTCGGCCATCGCGGTCTGGGTCGGACTGCCGTTGACGACGAATGCGCCGGAGAAGGACGCCACCGTGTTGGCGGCGGCGAGTCCAAGAATGTCGGCGTTCAGGTCGACCTCCTCGTGGTAACGCTGCGCGAAGACGCGCCCAGCGGCCGCGCTCTGCGCAACGATCATCACGAAGCATGATGCGGCCACCGGCAGCAGATCGAGGATCTGGTGCCAGCTCGCGTGCGGCAACTGCAAAGGCGGCAACCCGCCGGCGACGGGGCCGAGAATCGCAATGCCGTGTGCGGAAAACTGGTAGATGTCGCTAGCGGCGATGCTCCCCACCACGGCCAGCAACGGCACCGGCAGGCGCGGCATAAAACGCTTCGCGCCGAGAATGCTCAGCACGACGATCAATGAAATAGCCAGGGTCGGCAGGTTGACCTGCCCGAAACGGCTCACAACCTGCGCCAGTTGCTCGGTACTGTGCGGCGAGGACACGGCAATGCCCAGCATGTCGCCCAGCATAGCGATGCCCACCTGCACGCCCACGCCGGCCAGAAAGCCGACGAGTACGGTGCGCGAGAGAAAGTCAGCTAGGAATCCGAGTTTGAACACGCGAGCCACGAGCAGCAGGATCGCGGTCAGCAAAGCGACCATGCCGGCGAGCGCCACATATTCGCCGCTCGCGATCGGCGCCATGGTGGAGAGCCTGCTGGCGAAAATGGTCGCGGTCGCAGAGTCGGCGGCGACCACCAGATGACGCGACGCGCCGAAAAACGCAAACGCCAGCAGCGGCAGAAACACTGTGTACAGGCCGGTCACAGCCGGCATGCCGGCGATGCGCGCGTAACCAAGTACTTGCGGAATATCCATCGACGCGAGCGAGACGCCGGCCAAGACATCGCGTAGCGCGGCAGCGCGATTCAGAGGAAGGATGCCTTTCAGCAGGCCGAAACGGGTGGCTAATTTTTCTGGAGAATCTTGCATGCAGGGACGTCGTCGCAATCAGGTGGCAATGCCGCATCCTGCCGCGAGTGGGCCCTATAACGCAAGACTCGATTGCCAACCGAAAGGTAAGACCTGCGAAACCAACTAGCGTTTGAGCTGGCCGGTGAGGGGGTCGACGATCCTGGCAAAGCCAAACAATGCAGCGATCCCAAGCGGACAGGTAATCAGAAAAGTGACTAGCATCTTTCACCCCGTAACCAATTATGCCCGCGAGTGTAAAGGATCGACCGTGCTTTTAAATCAGGTAAACCCCGCAAGATACTGTCGCGGGTGACGCACGCGACCCACCTGTCTCCCTTACTGATCTTACGCAGCGGCAGGGTCCGCGTCCTTGAACAATAGGAGGCCTACAAAGGTTACCGCATCGCAAGCCGGCAGCGCAGATCCGCCGAAAAACCCAGGAATTCTGCCGATTGCCCCGCACACCTTATAATCCGGCATGACTCTATTTCCGCTCCAGGCTGCTTGCCCTCAGGCAGCCACGCTCACGCGCCCCGCCGTTCCCCGCTCCACTTCGCTTGCGTCCCCGTGCAACATGCAGGCGGTGGCCGCATGAAAACACCCAAACGCCTCATTCCGCTCGTCGAAGAAGGGCTGATCGACGAAGTCATCAGTCAGTTGATGAGCGGCAAGGAAGCCACCGTCTATGTGGTGCGCAGCGGTGACTCGACCCGTTGCGCGAAGGTCTACAAGGACGCCAAGCAGCGCAGCTTCCGCCAGGCTGCCTCGTACCGCGAAGGTCGTAAGGTCAAGAACAGCCGTGAAGCGCGCGCCCTCGAAAAAGGCAGCCGTTATGGCCGCGAGGTGCAGGAACAGCTCTGGCAGAACGCCGAGGTCGACGCGCTGTTTCGTCTGGCGAATGCCGGCGTGCGCGTGCCACAGCCGTATATCTGCACTGACGGCGTGCTGTTAATGGAACTGGTGACCGATGAGGACGGCAACGTCGCGCCGCGTCTGAACGATGTGGAGATGAGCGAGGCCCGTGCGGTCGAACTGCACGCGCTGCTGCTCAACCAGGTGGTGCGTATGCTGTGCGCCGGCGTGATCCACGGCGATTTGTCCGAGTACAACATCCTGCTCGCCGCTGATGGCCCCGTGATCATCGATCTGCCGCAGGCCGTGGATGCCGCCGGCAATCTCGAAGCCCCGGCGATGCTGGAGCGCGACGTGGACAATCTCGCGACCTACTTCGGCCGCTTTGCGCCGCATCTGCTGAGCGCAAGCTACGGCAAGGAGATCTGGGCGCTGTTCGAAGGCGGCGAACTCAATGTCGACGTGCAACTGACCGGACGTGTCGAACTCGACACCACGCCCGTCGATCTGGAAGCGGTGCTGCAGGAACTGGAGGATACGCGTCTCGACGAAGAGGCGCGCATGCGCCACGAACAGACGCTACGCGACAGCGCCTGAGCGCGCCGGTTCACCTACGCCTTGCTGCGCCGCGTGCGGGTTGATACATCCGGCTGTGCCGGCCTTGACAGCCGGGAGCGGCGCGGCGGCGCTCCCACCGAAGCACGCATCGTCACCGTGACGGGAAACTCGCGGAAGATCTCCCACGCGGTTCCATAGCATTCATTCACCAGCCAGCGCACGGCGTTTTGCGTCAGCTCCGCGGTCGGAATATGCACCGAGGTCAGCGCAGGCGCTGCATAGGCTGCGGAATAGTCGTCGTCATAGCCGATCACCGAGACGTCGCCCGGCACCGAAATGCCCGCCTGCTGAAAGCGCGCGAGAGCGCTCACCGCCATCGTGTCGTTGGCGCAGAACACCGCGGTAAAGGGCTGCTTCGCTTCGATCAGCTTCTGCGCGGCCGCATAGCCCCCTTCCGGCGAGAAGTCCGATTCGATCAGCGGCACATTCGCACGTTCGATCCCATGGCGCGCCAGCTCTGCAAAAAAGCCGTCGATACGCGCCTGATTGTCCGACGCGGTAAACGGCCCCGCAATCACGGCGATGTCCCGATGTCCATGCTCGACTAAGGTGCGCGCAGCCAGTTCGCCGCCGCGCATATGATCCGCACAAAACGACGCTTCCGGCAGTTGCCCGAACGCGCGATTGAGGAACACGATCTTCGGATGCATCTTATGCAGCCGGTTCAGGTCCTCGTCATGCAAATCGTGGCTGATCACGATCACGCCGTCGCAATCGCGGCTAATCAGAAACTCCACCGCTTCCATAGCCTGCTCACGCGGCGACGACTCGCCGCAACCGGTGGCCACCACCACGTGACGGTGCACGGCGCGCAACTCGGCATCGGTCTGCTTGAGGATGGTGCCGTAATACGAGCCGAAAAAGGTTGGCACGAACAGACCGATCATGCCGAGCGATTGCGTCGCCATCGCGCGGCCTATTGACGAAGGGCGGAAGTTCAGCGCCTCGATGGCGGCTTGCACGCGGCGCGCGGCATCGGCCGACACCGGCCCTTTGCCGGAAATCGCCCGCGATGCCGTCGACATACCGACACCAGCCAGCTCCGCCACGTCTTTCAGGGTTGCCACACATGCTCCGTCAAGCCATGCCGTTCAGAGACGGGCGCCACTGGCCTCGTCGAACAGCGAAATATGGGCGCTATCGAGCGAAAAGGAACACGCGTCCCCTAGCGCGATGGGCGACTTGTCCTGATCGATCGACGCGATCTGGGCGCCATGATAATCGAGCCAAATAACCTGGTGGTTGCCCATCGGCTCGACCAGCGATACGTTGCCGCGCTGCGCGAGATCCGCCCCGACGCGCACATCCTCGGGACGCACACCGAGCACGCACGGCAGCGTGGTATCGGGCAACGTTTTGAACGGATAGCGCGACACGTCGAGGTCGAGATGCTCGGTGCGAAAGCGCATGCCTTCCTCGCGGCGCTCGAGCCGCCCTTGCAGCATGTTCATCGCCGGCGAGCCGAGAAAAGTAGCAACAAACAGATTGTCCGGCCGCGCATAGACTTCAGCAGGCGTGCCAATCTGCTGGATCACGCCACCCCGCATCACGGCCATGCGGGTGGCGAGCGTCATCGCCTCCACCTGGTCGTGCGTCACGTAAATCATCGTCGCGCCCAGCCGTTGATGGAGTTGCTTCAGTTCGCGCCGCAATTCGGTGCGCAGTTTGGCGTCGAGATTCGAGAGCGGCTCGTCGAACAGGAACACGTCCGCCTCGCGCACGATTGCGCGGCCAATCGCCACGCGCTGGCGCTGACCGCCGGACAGTTGCGCCGGCTTGCGCTTGAGCAGCGGTCCGAGTTGCAGCATCTCGGAGGCACGCGTCACCCGGCGTTCGATTTCCGCTTTAGGCGTGCCGTTGATACGCAGTGCAAACGACAGATTGCGCTCCACGTTCATGGTCGGATAAAGCGCGTACGACTGGAACACCAGCGAGATGCGGCGATCTTTCGGGTCGGCCCAGGTCATATCCTGGCCACCTATTTCGATGCTGCCGTCGGCGACATCGATCAGTCCCGCAATGCTATGCAGCAAGGTGGATTTACCGCAGCCGGACGGCCCGAGCAGCACGACGAATTCGCCCGCGGTGACATCGAGATCGAGCGCCTCGATGACCGTATTCGCGCCCAGATCGATCCGCAGGTTACGAATCGACACGTTCGATACATTGGTCATGCTCTATCCCTTGACTGCGCCAGAAGCAATGCCGCGCACAAACCAGCGGCCTGAGATGAAGTAGATGGCAAGCGGCACCATCGAGGTCAGAATGGTGGCCGCCATGTTCACGTTGTAGAGACGCTCGCCGGTGGTGGTGTTGATGATGTTGTTCAACTGCACCGTCATCGGCAGGTTTTTGGTGCCTGCGAAGACCAGGCCGAGAATAAAGTCATTCCAGATGCCGGTGACTTGCATGATCACCGCGACCACGATGATCGGCGTGGACATGGGCAGCATCAGTTGCAGAAAGATGCGCCAGAAACCGCCGCCGTCTATCCGCGCTGCCTTGAACAGTTCGAGCGGAATCGACGCATAGTAGTTGCGAAACAGCAGCGTCATGATCGGCATGCCGAAGATCGTATGAATCACCACGATACCCGGCAGCGAGCTGAACAGATGCACGCTAGCCAGCACGCGCACCAGCGGATAGACCATCACCTGCACCGGAATGAAGGCGCCCATCAGCAGGACGGCGAACAATATCCCTGCTCCGCGCGGCCGCCAGAACGACAATGCGTAGCCGTTCACCGCACCGATCGCGATGGACAGAATCGTGCTGGGCACCACAATGCGCACGGAATTCCAGAAGCCGACCTGAATGCCGTTGCAGTCAAGCCCGGTGCACGCCGAGGCCCATGCATCGTGCCACGGCGCGAGCGTGAAATGCAGCGGCAGTGCCAGCAGATTGCCCATGCGGATCTCGGTCATCGGCTTGACCGACGTCACCAGCATCACATAGAGCGGCAACAGGAAGAACAACGCTGCGGTAATCAGGAACGCGTACACGCCAAAACGCGCGGGGGTGAAGTGCCGGCGGCGCCTGGGGGCAGGTCGCGCCGCAGCTCGGACGTTGGGTTGGCCAACTGAAGGGACCGTATTCATCAGACGTCCTTTCGCAAGGCGGCGCGGCTGCGCAGATAAAAGAACGGCGCAAGAATCGCCAGCACGGTGGTCAGCAAAACAATCGAAGCCGCCGAAGCAAGGCCAATATTGGCGCGACCGAACAGATAGTCCATGATGAACTTGGCCGGCACTTCGCTCGCCGTGCCGGGGCCACCCTGCGTCATCGCCACTACCGCGTCGTAGAGTTTGACCACCATCACGAACAGCAGCACGAATGCCGTGGACAGTGAAGTCTTGAGCATCGGCACGACGATACTCGCATAGACCCTCCAGCGCGGAATGCCGTCGATGCGCGCAGCCTTCCAGATCTCGTCGTCAATGCCGCGCAGACCGGCCAGCAACAGGGCCATCACGAGCCCGGATGCCTGCCAGACGGTGGCAATCACGAGCGTATAAACAACCCAGTCCTGATCGACGATCCAGTCGAAGCGTGCGTTCGCAAAGCCGATGCGATGCAACACTTCCTGCACGCCCAGCTCCGGATTGAGAATCCACTGCCAGACAAGACCGGTCGCAACGAACGACATCGCATACGGATACAGGAACACCGTGCGCAACGCGCCCTCCGCCATCACGCGCTGGTCGATGAAGATGGCCAGCAGCAGGCCGATCACCATGCACGCGATGATGAAGCACACCCCATAGATCACGATGTGCTGCAGCGACACCATCCAGCGGTCGTTGTGGAACAACCGCACGTACTGCGTCACGCCGGCGAACTGGTTCGACGGAAAAGTGCGCGACAGCGTGAGCGAAACCCGTGCGGTCCACAGCATGGTGCCGAGATACGCGAAGACGACCGTCGCCACCATCGGCAACAACGCAATCCACGCGGCCAGCGGCCAACGCCGGCCGAGCGGTTTCGACCGCCTCGCCGGTCGTGCCGTGGTGGAGTTCAAGCCGAGCGCGCGCATCGCGGTGCTCAGCTCTTCAGCGCGCTGGCAAAGGCCTTTTGCGCATCTTCGACCGACTCGTTCTTGTTCCAGAAGTTGGTGATGACGTCCGTCAATGCGCCCTGCAGGTCCGGCGAAATCAGCATTTCCGGATTAGGCAACTGGCGCGACTTGTCTTTCATGATCGCAATACCCTCCTTCGCGCAGATATCGAGGCTTGAGGTGTCCACATCCGGACGGATCGGAATCGAGCCTTTCTTTGCGCTAAAAGCGACCTGAGCCTCAGGCGACGTCATGACCGTGGCGAGCAGGTTCTGCGCCTTGATGGCGTTGGCGTTGTCGGTCTTCGGAAACACGAAGACGTCGCCGGCCACCATGTACGGCGATTTCGGACCGAAGCCCGGGAAGCAGCCGAAGTCCTTTCCAGCCACCTGATTGGCCGCCGAGAACTCGCCCTTCGCCCAGTCACCCATCACCTGCATGCCGGCTTTGCCCGAAATCACCAGTGCCGTCGCGTCATTCCAGTTGCGGCCCGGTGAACCCGCATCCACGTAGTTGTGCAAGCGCTTGAAAGTAGCCAGCACGTTCTTGAAGGCAGCCGAGTTGACGGCGTTCTGATCGCGGTCGCGGTAGACCTTCATATAGAGGTCCGTGCCGCCTACATCGGCAAACACAGCGTCGAAAGTGATTTTCTCTTGCCACGCCTGGCCGCCGAGCGCGAGCGGGATATAGCCGGCCGCTTTCAGCTTGTCGAGATCGGTGAACAGTTCATCGAAAGTCTGCGGTTCGCCTGCAATGCCGGCTTTCTTGAACGCCGGCTTCGAATAGAAGAACCAGTCCTGCATGTGAATATCGACGGGCGCAGCGTAAAAGTGCCCGTTGACCTTGATCGAATCGAGAATCGACTGCGGGAAAATTGCGTTCCAGTTTTCTTTGGCCGCCACCGAGTCGACGTTGTTCAGCATGCCCTGATCGATCAGGTCATGAAACTGCTTAGAGGTGTTGAACTGCGCTGCGGTGGGTGGATCGCCACCGACGATCCGGTTGATCGCGGTGGAGCGCGCCTGATCGGCGCCGGCCACCGCGTTGTCGACCCATAGGCCGCCGGCCTTGTTATAGGCATCCGCGAACTGGCGGATGGCGGCCGATTCGCCGCCCGATGTCCACCAGTGGATCACGTTGGCCTTCAACGGGTCGGCATGGGCCACCACACCATTGAGCGCGAGCGCCAGAGCAATACCGCTCAAGAGTTTCCTTCTGCTGTGCATTCCGTCTCCTCCAGGCTTTACGCCTTTGTTTCAGGTGGATATACAAACCAGCTCTACATATTCGGTTGCGGTACTCAGTTGCGTTCCTTCCGCTCCGCGAGAAACTTTGCGATCAATTCGGCACTGCGTTTGACGGTGCGTTTCTGTGTTTCGTAGTCCACATGCACCACGCCGAAACGCCGTTCATAACCGAACGCCCACTCGAAGTTGTCCATCAACGACCAGACGAAATACCCGCGAATATCAACGCCCTCCTTGATCGCGCTATCTACTGCGGCAAGGTGGCGCTTAAGGAAGGAAATGCGTTGCGGATCGTCGACGCGGCCCTCGATCACCTTGTCGTCCGACGCCATGCCATTCTCGGTGATATAGATGGGAGGCAGGTTCGGATAGGTCCTCTTAAAGCCGATCAGCAGATCGCGCAAGCCATCCGGATGGACTTCCCAGCCCATCTGCGTGCGCTCCACGCCTTCCAGTGGGACGTCGGTAAAACCGTGTCCGCCGTCGCTCTTCACGTTGGTACGGAAGTAGTAATTGATGCCGAGGAAGTCGAGCGGTGCGGAGATCGTCTTCAGGTCGCCGTCCAGCACCAGCGGTTCGGTGCCGGGCCAGAGCTCGAAGAGATCCTCGGGATACGCGCCTTTGAGCAGCGGATCGAGAATCCACGCGTTGTGCTGCACCTCGAACAGATGCGCCGCGCGCTGATCTTCGGCACTTGCGGAATTCGCCGTGCCCCTGCCGACGTTCGCGACGATGCCTTTCTTCGAAGCCGGATCGTTCGCGTGCAGCACCGAGATCGCCAAACCGTGCGCAAGCAGCAGATGATGCATGGCCTGCGTGGCATAGCGTCCGTTCGCGAGTCCCGGCGCGTGATGACCGTTGCCGTAGCCCAGAAACGCCGAGCACCACGGCTCGTTGAGCGTCATCCATGCATCGACCTGGCCCGCGAGTTCGCGGCTCATCAAATCGGCATAATCGGCAAAGCGATACGCGGTGTCACGATTGAGCCAGCCGCCGCGATCCTCGAGATGCTGCGGCAAGTCCCAGTGGTACAGCGTGACGAAGGTCTTGAGGCCCTTCTCCTGAAGGCGGCCGAGCAGCCGCTTGTAGAAGTCGAGCCCTTTCTGGTTCGGCCGGCCCCCTTCGTCCATGACGCGCGGCCAGGCGATCGAGAGGCGGTAGGCTTCGAAGTTGAGCGCCGTCAGCAGGTCGAAGTCAGCTTCCCAGCGATGGTAGTGATCGCAGGCCACCTCGCCTGTGTCGCCTGCCAGTACTTTGCCGGGGGTCGCAGAGAAGGTGTCCCAGATCGACGGCAGACGGCCGTCCTCGTGAACGGCCCCCTCGATCTGGTAAGACGCGGTAGCCGCGCCGAGCAGGAACTGCTTGCGCCAGAGCGCGGAATCGGCCGCTGGCGAGAACGGATCACCGTTCAGATCTTGGAATGGAGCGGATGCGTTTGCCACGGATTCTCCTTGTGTCGACCGGAGTGAGTGTTTCCGCACCTACTCCGGCCCCATGCAACGTAGTTGCTCGAGGTCGTTGAACCGGTTGCGCAGAAGCGGAGTGGAAGCGCTTCCACAAGACCTGCGAACAATAGCAGCGGCCAATTCCATGCAGCAATCAGGGTTTGTCTGGATGGGGGTGCGGGGTGGGTGACATAACTCGACATAATTGAAGCGTGGAGTTCAAAAGTTCATTCCTCCATACTCGCCTCTGCTGCCGGTGCACCTGCAAAACGTGCCTGAGAACAGCAGGTGTATCACGCATGAATGAGATCGAAGATGAATTGTCATCCTACGGTTTCGCAATCATCGGACGATACGTTTAAGCGAGTGACGACACAAACGTGTCAGGACAGGATAAACATGTTGAATTCAATTCGATTCGTAGCCAGCAAAGGCGCGCGCGGTGCTTCGGCGGCAGTGATAGTTCTTTGCGCTTTGCTGGCAGGGTGTGCCGGCGGCGTCAGCAATACCGCCCAGTATTCGGCCCAACCGCAAGTGCGCCCGGATAACATTTACGTCTATTCGTTCGATAGCACTCCGAACCAGGTGAAGCTCGACAACGGCGGCGTGATCCAGAAAATGACGTCACAGTTCGATGGCACATCGACCGCACAAAAGCAGGCTCAGGAAGCGGCTGAAGTCCGCGAGCAAGTGGCCAACGAGATCGTGCGCCAGTTGCAATCCATGGGTCTGCGCGCCATCCGCTCGGATGTGCCGGCACCGGCGGATCAAAACGTGTTGCTCGTACAAGGCAAGTTCGACACCATCGATTCGGGCAACCGTCGCCGCCGGATTTTGATTGGGCTCGGTGCGGGCAAGAGCGAACTCAGCACGTCGGTTCAGTTGCTGTATAAACCTGCCGGCGGCGCGCCGCGCCTCGTGCAAAGTTTCGATGCGAGCGCAGACAGCGGCAAAATGCCTGGCATCGCGGAAACCGCAGGTGTCGGCGCAGCGGCCGGCCATCTTGCGACATCGGCCGCGGCAGGCGCCGGGTTGCACGGCGTATCGGAGACCAGGCACGGCGGTGCAGCGGGCAATGCCAAGAAGCTGGCGGAATCCATCGCCAAACAAGTGGCGGAGATCGGCAAATCGCAAGGCTGGATGCCCGCCGAGCGCACCAAGGGATAGTCTGTCTGGTCGACGCCCTGGTTCGGCATGGGCATCGACCCACCCCAACAACACCACTCTCATTTTTCCGCCACGGGCGCGGATTTTAGCGCGATGTTTACACCGAGGGGTCTACTCTAGTTACTGTGTTGAACAACCACAGCAGCGATTACACCTCTCATGGCTCTTCCTCTGTCACTCCAGGTCTTTGACGCTGGACCGCAACGTGCGCAACCCGTCTCACGCCACAACGTCATCCCCTTCCCTTCGTCGCGCGTGCAGTTGCCGGTAACCCTCCTCGGCGTATCCGCGGACGATGCGCGGGTCCAACTCAAAACGCTGCTGCACTCGCCTTTGGGCGTCTATGTCGTCAGCGCCGAGGTCGTACGCGACCATGTTCATCTGAACCTCGATATTGCTCCCGACGACCTCGACTTCACGATGCACACACTGATTACGACGCTCCCGTATGCCATGATCGGGCCGGTCAAGCGCCGCCATGCCGGCAAGGAGGCACGCTAATCATGTATTCAGGAATCTGGTTGCCGCTCGTCACGCCCATGCGCAACGGCGAAGTCGATATCGACGCGCTACAGCATCTGGCGGACTACTATTCGCGCACTGAGATCAGCGGCATTGTGGCGCTGGGCACAACCGGCGAAGCCGCCTTGCTGTCGGAAACCGAGCGCGTCACGGTGCTGCAGGCCATTACCGACGTGGTCGGCAGCCGTTTGCCGGTACTTGTGGGTGTCGGCGGGTCGGATACGCGTGAGGTCATCCGCGAGCTTCGGCGCTATGAGCATTGGGATTGCGCCGGCTATCTGGTTTCGCCGCCGTCCTATATTTGCCCGGACCAGGCCGGCGTGCAATGGCACTTCGAACAGGTTGCGCTCGCAACCGACCGTTCGATCGTGCTGTACGACGTGCCGCATCGCACCGGCGTGGCTATCGCGCCGGACACGGTCGCGCGCCTCACCGAGTATGACAACATCGTTGCGATCAAGGAATGCGTGAAGGATCACTTCGACAAGCTGCGCAGCGTGCCGATCAGCCTGCTGTGCGGCACCGACGATGCCTTCCTGGACTGCATCAGTCAGGGCGGCGCGGGCGGCGTTCTGGCGAGCGCGCATGTTTGCGCGGATCTGCTGATCGAAGTGCAGGAACTCGCTGAAACCCATTGCATGGAGCAGGCCCAGGCACTCTTCACGAGCTTGCAGCCCGTGCTGCGGCTGTTGTTCTCTGCCCCCAATCCGTCTGCCGTTAAGGCCATGCTCGCGTTCGACCATCCCATGACGGACGAAACGCGCATGCCGATTTCACGCGCTTCCGCAGAACTTGTGGCGCGCCTCAGCGAGGCTCGCGAGGTCCTGCAGGATTTGCGCGCGGAGTTTGCTGGGGTCACGCATTAGGCTCGAGTCTGTCGTGGCGCGGCTGATGTCGCGCCTTTAAGGATGGCTAACAACTAGCGGGGCCCATCACCTCAATGTGATGGGCCCCGCTAGCTTTGAGCTTTGACTTTCGGCCTTGACGGTCCAAGACAATCAAGCCGCCGCGCCATACTCCACAAAAAGCTGGCACACCGCATGCGCATCGTCACAGGCATGCAGTTGCTGGCGGAACTGATGGTCACAAAAACGCTCCGCCACGTCCGCTAGCAGCCGCAAATGTGTCGTATTCGCCCATTTCGGCACGAGCAGCGCGACGATATCGGTGACGGGCTTGCCATCCGGTGCGTCGAACGCGATCGGTGTGGCGGGCCGGACGTACAGGACCATGGCCTCGCGCAGGCCCTTGATCTGACCGTGCGGAACAGCCACGCCTTGCCCCAGTCCGGTCGAACCGAGCGCTTCACGCGCCGCCAGTCCCGCGGTTACGGCCGCAGCCGGCAGCGCATAGCGTTGTTCGAAGAAGCGGCCGAGTTCAACGAACAGGGCCTCGCGGTTCGCCACGTCCAAACCGAGCAGGACATGGTCGCGCGACATCAATTGAGCGATCGCGCCGCCGACAATCGCGGGATCGGCCTCGGCGACTGCCGCCTCATCTGCTTCATCGGGCGCATTGACGCGCGGCGCGGACTCCGCATGCATCAAGCCGCGCCAGCTATCGGTGGGCGCGTCCGGCACTTCAAAGAGTTGGCCTAATTCCGCTGTCGGCGCAATGTGCGCGACTCGCTGGATCGCTCCATTGACCGCTGTCTTGGGCATATAGAGCGACAGCCGCACGCGACCCGTTCCGGGCAGCGGTGCGACGCGAATGGTCCATGGCTGGTCGCCGCAGTCGCGTATCAGCGCCTGGCGCAAAGGTGTGGCGTGTTGCGCGTCGAGCGTCACGTGCATCATCACGTTGCGGCTCGCCGTGGTATGTGACCGGGGTCGAGCCGCGCTCTTGCCGGATCCGAGAAAAGCCCGCAGGCTTGTCATTGGGTGCGTCATATCGCCCCTCGCTTCGTTTGCTTGATGTCAGGCTACACGAATTGGCGTCAAGCTCGCGTAAAAATATTCGGCATGTGCCAAGCGCTTTTCCCGTCGCGCTCACAGCGAGCAAACACGACCGGAAAAGCGTTCGAAGAGCATGCCGCCTGTCTCAGAGGCCGAGAATGCGCCGGGCTTCGAGTTCAGCCAATGCCAGCGCAGCGTCCGAGCTGCGCATGGGTCGGCCGCAGCCGCGTCCTGTGATTTGTTGCAGCGTTTTGCTATCACGCGTAGTGGTCACACGGAGCGCGCCTTTGAACATCTGGCCCGGAGCGGGAAACACGCAGGCCTCTACGGTCATGTTTCCCTTGGTTTGTTTGAACGCCATACGATTTCCTATACTGTTGAGCGCGCCGTCATAGCGCGGTGCGCTTTGCTGCTTTGCCTCAATGCGCCGCACCGTTGATCGCGAGACCCGCGGGGCGTGCTTCGAAGCGATACTGCAAATGCTTCGGATAGTGCGGGTCCACTTCACGCACCAAGCGGTCGATTTCGCGCCCGAGTTCGCCGCAGCCTTCAACCCCAAGCAACTGCATGGCTTTCGCGATTCCCTCGCCGAACTTTTCGACCATGAGTGCCGCCAGCGCCGGCGTTTCTACGCCCCGCGCGACATCGCTGAGGCGATTCTCCGCATAGCGCCGGATCTCCATGATCAACGCCTTGATCTCGTCACTTTTCATTGTTTTCGAGCCTCCACTGTTGGCCGCCGCGCTGGAGTGCGGCACATACAACGCCATCGCCATGCTCAGCGGCGACAGGGTCACCCACATTTAGAACTCCGAATGCTTTAACGAGTCCATCATGATGCTTCTATTTCAGCACATACCGTGTCAAGAACCCGCAAAACCGCACGAAATCGGTGCAAAGATTGTGTAATGATCCGCAGTGTCAAGGTTCTACCCGGCTGGCAAGTCCTCGACACCGATCAGCCGGTAGCCCACCCCACTCTCCGTGACGATGTACTCAGGCTGCGCCGGGTCGCATTCGAGCTTCTGGCGCAGGTGCCCCATGTAAATGCGCAGGTAATGGTAGTTGTCGGCGCGAGACGGCCCCCATACTTCCTGGAAGAGCTGGTGGTGAGTCAGCACCCTTCCTGGATGCCGCGCGAGCGCAGACAGCAAGCGGTATTCAATGGGACTCAGATGCACGGTCTCGCTGCCGCGCACGACCCGTCTCTCGCCCAGATCGAGCGTGACGGCGCCAAAGCGAACTTGCGACAAGCCCGACCGGCGGTCACGGGCTTGCCGGCGCAAATGGGCCCGAATCCGCGCCATCAATTCCGGTAATCCGAATGGCTTGGTCAGGTAGTCGTCTGCGCCGGCGTCGAGCGCCCTCACCTTGTCTTCTTCCCGGCTGCGCGCCGACAGCACAATCACGGGCACCGTCGACCATGCGCGTAGCTCCCGGATCATCTCCGTGCCGTCCATATCCGGCAGGCTGAGATCGGCGATGACGAGGTCGGGCAGCCGCGTTGCAGCCTGTGCTAGCCCTTGTAACCCGGTGCTGGCTTCGAAGACCGCCATGCCCTCTGCCTCCAGCGCAGCACGGACAAAACGGCGAAGATTTTTCTCGTCGTCGATCAGGACAACGGTCATGGTCGGCTCGCTCATGGTTCTAATTGAGCTCGGCGAGCCACATCATCAAGTTCAAGACGAGCCCCATTTTTATAAGCAACATCACCCGACACAGTCGATTAAACGAAGGTGTCGCAACCTGCTTTGTCAGGTTCGCTAAATGTATAGCGCGATGCAAATAAAAATGTCGTAAATCCGGATTGATGGCAAGCCCGTCGCGCAGGCTGTTGGCACGGCGTTTAAACGCTGCACGCCGATTGTTGCGGGGTATGGACGCGGCACCCACCCCAATGAGAGCAGGCCGGCACCGCCCTTCAGTGCAGTGGCAGAAGTCCGGACCGTACTGCTGTCCGATTTACTTCAGGAGCATCATCTGCACCACCTTCACGACAACCAGGGCGACAGCCAGCAGCAGATAACCGCGCAGCACACCCATCCAGACACGCTTCGTCAGCGTGAGATTTGGCGGCGGCAGTTCACCCAGCGGTGGCATGCGCCACGTATCGCACGCGCCTTTCGGATAGGCCTCTACGTTGACGTCCGCCGTTTCACGACGCAGCTTTCGAATACCGATTGTTGCAGCGTAACCGATGGCGGCCAGTAGTGTTCCACCCGCGAGCGTTTCCAGAATCGTTGCGCCGGTGATGTCCGGGTACATCACTGAAGCGGTCAAAATGATCGACAGCATCACCAGAACCCAGATGACAGCGCCTGTGAATACGTTGAGCTTCTTCGAGTTGACCCAAGGGCCAAGCACAGCTTTGTCGTTGCACAGCAACAGCAGAAACACCGTAGCACTGGGCAGCAGAATACCCGCGAGCGTCTGCACCGCTTCGGTCAGCAGACCAAGCGGGCTGCCGGGAATCAGCACCAGTGCAGCAGCAGCGGCAACGATGCCGAAGTACACCAGATAGAAACCCTTTGCGTCCGACACGCTACGGTGCAGCGAGTGCCGGATCTTGAACACGTCGCCGATGGCATACGCGGTGGACAGCGATACCGCAGCAGCACCGATGATTGCGGCGTCAAACAGCGCGATAGCAAAGAGGACTGCAGACGTATGGCCTGCATATTTCTCAAGGCCGGCGATAACGCCACCCGCGTCCGTAAAATTCCCGAACTCAGGCTTGCCGGAGAAGAGTGCGGCGCAGAATGCAATCATCGCCACCGCACCAATCAGTACGAACACGATGCCAATCCACAGGTCCGCCTTTTCATATTTCATGAAACGCGGGGTGATACGTTTGTCGACCACGTAGCTCTGCTGGAAGAACAACTGCCACGGCGCAACGGTGGTGCCGACGATACCGATGACCAGCAGCATCACATCGCTCAGCTTCGAGTGGGCAGGCCAGCTCGGGATGAAGAAATCGCGCGTTATCTGGCCAACCGGTGGATGAATCGATACCAGCACCGGGACCAGCAGCAGGCTCAGCACGCACAACACGACTGCGAAGCGTTCGAATCGCCTGAAGTTTCCTGTACTGACCGCCGCCATAGTCAATGCCGCAGCGATGCAGACCCCGAGTATCTTGGAGACACCGAAGAAGTCGAGTACGAACGTGATGCCAATGAACTCGGTCACAATCGTCAGCGCATTGAGGATGAACAGGTCGACGACGCTGAATGCACCCCAGAATTTGCCGAAGCGTTCGAAGATGAGGCGTGCGTGCCCCACGCCGGTCACGGCGCCCAGCCGCAGCACCATTTCCTGATTGACGAACAGCACGGGTACCAGCAGCAGCATGGTCCACAACAAGGTGGTGCCGTAGTTTTGCCCCGCCTGGGTGTAGGTGCCGAAGGCACCGGCGTCGTTGTCGCCCACCATTACGATAAGGCCCGGACCGAGAATAGCCAGCAGCGTCCGGAACCTCGCCCACCAGTTGGTGCGCGGTGCGGTGTCGTGATGCGCGATGGTGCCGAGCGCACCCCTGATATCGCCGATATGAGCTTCGTCGAGGACGGCGCTGCGTGGCGGTGAGACGTTGGCTGGAGTAGACATTTTGTTTTATTCCCCACAGACGGGTGTGCAATTGCTATGCACGTGTTCATCCACGCGCCGGTCCGCGCCTGCAAAGCGAAAAGGCGCGAACGGACGCAACCGCGAGTTGACGCTCGCGACACGGTGCCACATGAACGCACGTCATCGTGGCGGCCATATGGCGCTAGTAAGAGTGCACGGAGGGAGTTACTTCGGCGCGCACCGTCTGCCTGCTGGCAAGACGGCGGCTGAGAAAGGGAGCGCGGACGTCCTGCCGGTCAGGCAGCAAACCTGTTCGAAGATCGACTACTGCTGATGTCCAAGGCATTAGCCCCACTTGTGAAGATTTTTGAATTTTAGGTGTCACGCAAATCCGAAGTCAATCGATTCGTTAAGCAGAGCCAAGATAATTTTCCGGCAGCACCGAATCTTTCCGAATGGCAGGGCAAAGGAAAGGTCGATGCAAGAAATGGGGTGTCGTTGCAAATGCGAAACGGAATCGTTGTCGCATCGTTTCGGTCCGGAAATTCGGAGTGCGGCATTTTGTATGGTTTTTTCACTTGCAGGCCCGCGCAGGATGCGAATACAATCCGCCCGTCTCATCAAAAGGAGTCCCTCGTGGACACATGCTCTAGTAGTGGAAGTCCGATGCCGGCCCGCGCCGGCGACACCACCGCGAGATAGCCGCCGCAGGATCCCTCCTTCGCCGCTAACTCGCTCTAGTCGGGTTAGCGCGCTTCCTCTCTGACTGGCTCCGTGCCAGTTCGCCAGCAGCACGCTCCCTTGTTCGACCGCTTTTCGCAAGCTCGCTTGCGAGACGCCATCACGTCTTCATACGTCGCCTGAGTTCGTCAGGCTGGACGGGGGTGAGTCGTCCCACCATTTTTCGCGCCTCTGATCGATAAAACACGAAGCGGCTACGCCGCGATAATTTCGCCCCACTCGCCATGAAAAAGAACCTGAAATCCAAACTGCTGCTGTCCAGCGGACCCATCAGCCTGAGCCTGCTGTTGTCGCTCGGGATCGTTCCGCCGGCGCTCGCCCAGGCAAGCAGTGACGCCACGCCTGCCGCGCCTGCGCCGGCGTCCGGACAGAGCGATGCGCAACCGGCCGCGCCCGCCAGCCCGGACGCCACTGCGGCCAAGCCGGATCGGACGCCACCTGCCCCGACTGGCTTCTGGGAACGATCAAACCTGCTTGGCGACATGGGCGGCCTGCGTCCGTGGCTCGGCAACTATGGTGTGACCTTTGGTCTGCAGGAAACCAGCGAGTATCTGAACAACCTGTCGGGCGGCACGCGGCGCGGCGGTGCCTACGATGGTCTGACCCAGTTCGGTATCGGTGTGGACACGCAGAAAGCGTTTGGGTTGCCGGGCGGGATCTTCAACGTGTCCGGTCTGCAGATTCACGGCACCAATCTGAGCTCGCGCGATCTTCACACCCTGCAATACGCGAGCGGCATCGAGGCGGACGCCACAACGCGCTTGTGGGAACTGTGGTACCAGCAGTCGTTGCTCGGCGGCAAAGTGGACGTGAAGGTCGGACAGCAGAGCCTCGATCAGGAATTCATGGTGAGCCAGTACGCCGCCACGTTCATGAACGCGACCTTCGGCTGGTCGGTGCTGCCGTCCGTCGATCTACCCGCTGGCGGCCCAGCCTACCCGCTTTCGTCGCTTGGTGCGCGCCTACGGGTCATGCCCTCAGACAACTGGACCGTGCTGGCCGGTGTGTTCGACGGCAATCCAGCGGGCGACGGGTTGGGCGATCCGCAGAAGCTGAACGCGCATGGCACGAACTTCAATCTGCATGACAGCGCGTTATTCATCGGCGAAGTGCAATACGCACTCAATCCCGCACCGTCCGACCCGGCTGGGGCGAAGCCCAGCGGCCTGCCCGGCACCTACAAGCTCGGCTTCTGGTACAACACGCAACAGTTTCCTGACCAGGGCTTCGACACCAACGGGCTGTCACTCGCGAACCCCGCTAGCAACGGTATCGCGCAAAGCCATCGCGGCGACTACAGCTTCTACGCCGTGGCCGAACAGATGGTCTGGCGCCCGAGCGCAGACAGCCCGCGGTCAATCGGCGTGTTTGCCCGGGTGATGGGCGCGCCGGGCGATCGCAACCTGGTGGATCTGGGAATCAATGCAGGGGTGACGCTGAAGGCGCCGTTCAAGAGCCGCGATAACGATGTGGTCGGGCTGGCAGTCGGCTATGCGCAGATTGGTTCGCACGCCCAGGATTTCGCAAACACTTCGGCCATCTATACACCGGGATACCCGTCGCGTAGTGCCGAGACTATCGTCGAAGCGACCTATCAGTATCAGGTTACGCCTTGGTGGCAATTGCAGGCCGATATCCAGTATGCGTTCCGTCCGGCAGGCGGCATTCCCAATCCGGAGAACCCGTCGCAACGTGTCGGCAGTGAAGCGATTGTGGGTCTGCGGACAAATATCACGTTCTGACGCATCAGCTCGCCCGGCCACGAGTGAGCTTGGCGACGTTCAGGATCGCTTGCCATCCGGCATGACGAAAGTGAGGGACGGGTACCCTCTTTACAGCCTTTTTACTTGCTGTGAGATTTGCCGCGGGCCTAGAATCTCAAACAGAGGATACAGCGCCAAGGCTTGGCGCAATAAACAGGATGTTTGCCATGAAGGCAATCCAACGCAACAGCGGAGCCGCAGGCATGCGGTGTCTTAGCGCGCACGAAATCGCGACGCTGATGGTGCTTCTTCAAGCGCCTGTCGATGCCATGGCGGCAACGCCCGACGTCGCAGCGCTTCGCGAAGCGGGTCTTGCCCAGGTGGTTGACGCGGGACAAGGCAAGGTCAGCTTCGCGATTACGGACGAAGGCAACGCCGTATTGCGGGTACTCGGCGCGCGCTAACGCTTAAGGTCTGGCCGCGAGTCCGGACTCCACTCGGCGTGGCGCACTCTTTTCGCGCCGTAGGCCGCCCTCTATACTCGGGACACAGAACGGCAACCCTGCCGTAGCGGAGTCCCGATGCACAACCCGAAACTCGCCTGCTCCACGGGCGGCATGGTGACCGGTCCACATGCGCTGGCGAGCCAAGCCGGCCTCGACGTGTTGCGCGCCGGCGGCAACGCCATAGAAGCGGCAATTGCGATCGGCGCGGCGCTCGCCGTGACCTATCCGCACTTTACCGGTCTCGGCGGCGACGCCTTCTGGGTGATCGGCGACCGCAATGGACTGTTGCGCACCGTATCAGGCATCGGCCAGGCCGCAGCGAACCCACCGGCATTCGACGCTGCCATCCCGATGCGCGGTGCCGCTGCAACACTCACCACGGCAGCGACCGTCGACACCTGGGATCAGGTTTACGCCATCAGCAAAGCGTCATGGGAGGGTCGGCTGCCCTGGTCAGTGCTATTCGAACGGGCGCTCGACTATGCGTCCAACGGTTTCCCCGTCACGCCTTCGCAGCACTTCTGGCAAAGCTTGCGCGCCGACGAATTGAACGCCCTGCCGGGCTTCGCGAAGACCTTTGCGCCGGGCGGCCGGATTCCGGCCGTCGCGGAACGCTTTGTGCAACCCGAGCTTGCACGCAGCCTCGAGCGCATCGCCCGCTTCGGTGCTCGCGAGTTTTACGAGGGAGAACTGGCCGAGCGCATCGCGCGAGGTTTGCAGGACGCCGGTTCGCCGCTAACGAAAACCGACCTCGCGAAAACACGTGCACGCGACGAGCCGCCATTACGCGTCGCCTATCGGGGAGGCGAACTGGTGAGCATGCGCCCACCTACGCAGGGCGTCACGACCTTGCAGATCATGGGCACGCTCGAGCGCTTCGATCTCAGCGCGATTGCTGAAGGCAGCGCGGACTATTACCACCTGCTGGTGGAAGCCGTGAAATGCGCATTCATGGACCGGGACCGCCTCGTCTGCGACCCGGATTTCAAACCGGTGCCGGTCGACCAAATGCTCGCGGATGCCACCCTTGACGCGCACGCCCGCTCGATCAGCATGCACACCGCACGCCCGTGGCCCCATCTGTTTCGCCCCGGCGATACGGTGTTTATCGGCGCAACGGATTGCCACGGCCGCAGCGTCAGCGTCCTGCAAACGGTTTATTTCGACTGGGGCAGCGGCGTCGTTGCCGGCGATACCGGCATTCTCTGGCACAACCGCGGCGCATCGTTCAGCACTAACCCTGCGCATCACAACGCGTTGCAGCCGGGCAAACGGCCATTTCACACGCTCAACCCGGGCATGTATCTGAAGGATGGCCACCCGCACTTGCTGTTCGGCACGCAAGGCGCAGACGGTCAGCCGCAAACACTCGCAGCCATTCTGACGCGCCTGATCGACTACGGTATGGACCCGCTCAGCGCCCTCGCCCGTCCGCGCTTTTTGCTCGGCAAAACCTTCTCGGATACCCGCGATGCCCTCAAGCTCGAAGAGGACGCCGGCCCCGAGGTCTTCGCCGCACTGGCGGCGCGCGGTCATGAGGTGAGCGCCATCCCGGCGCAAAGTCCGCTCGCTGGTCACCCCGGCGCGTTACGGATCGATGCCGACGGCACGGTGTGCGGCGCACAGGATCCGCGCAGCGATGGCCGGGCTATGGGCGTCGAAGAAGGCACGCCTTGAATATCTGGTTGCACGCGCCCGTCAAACGCGTCTGCTAAACGCGTGCCTTCTACGCCTCGCTCGCCTGCCTCAGCTGCGTAATGCCGAGCAATTGTCCGAGGCTTTTCTCGCGAGGCATGCGCGAAGTTTCGATGCGTTCTTCCAGTTCGCGCAGATGCGAGGTCATGCGGGCGATAGCCCCCGCTGCATCGCGCGCCTCAATGCAATCGACAATCGCTGCATGTTCGTCGTGTTCGCATGGCGCATTACCCGGCGCCTCGTACACCCCGACGATCAGCGAGGTGCGCGTAATCAGTTCGGTCAGATAGTTTTGCAGGATCGAATTGCCGGCCAGCTTGCCGATGCGCAAATGAAAGCAGCTTGTCAGTCGGGCCCACGACGGCTGATCGAAGCGGTGCATCGCCTTGTGTTCTTCGGCAAGCTGCTGGCGCAGCGCCTTGATGTCCTGCGCGCTCGCGCGTTCCACGGCGAACTGAACGAGCGCACTCTCCAGTGCACGGCGCGCTTCAAAAATCTCACGCGTCTCCTCGGGGGTCGGCGCAGCGATCACCGCGCCCTTGTTTGGCCGCAGCACCACGATGCCGTCGTAGGCAAGCTTCTCGAGCACCCGGCGCACCACCGCGCGGCCCACGCCGAACAGATGGCACAACTCCGGTTCGGGCAGCTTCGTGCCAGGCGTCAGACGATGGTCCAGCACACCGTCGAAGATCGACTGATAGATGCGTGCATCAACATCCGCATCGTCTTTCGCGTTGTTTTTGGCCGCCGCCGCGCCGGGCGCCGCTGCGCTGGATTTCACGGTCATGGTGTGCTCTGGGACGTGCTTGCGTTGCGCTCGATTTCATCCATGTATTCGGCGATAGCGCCTGGCGTCGTTATCCATACGTCGCCCTTGAGGCATGCCGCCGCAATATGCTGAAGCGCGCGGCGCAATTGACGCAGCCGGTACGGCTGCCCCACCAGATACGGATGCAGCGCGATGCCCATCACCAGCGCTTGCGGCGCGCCGCCGCGATTCGCCTGCTCCAGCATTTCGTCGAACTGATCGACGATCATGTCGGCAAACGCCCATGCATCCATCTGCCGGCCCACCAGCATCGGCAGGTCGTTCAGTTCCTGCGGATAAGGGATGGACCACAGCGGGCCATCACGGGTCGCCATCCGCACGGGACGGTCATCGTGGCACCAGTTCAACGTATAGCGATAACCGGTCTGCGCCAGCAGGTCCGGCGTCAGGTGCGACTCGGAGATCCACGGCGAAAGCCAGCCGGCAGGTAGCACGCCGCTTTCCGCCGCGATCCGTTCACGGCAATGCAGCAGCAGTTCGCGCTCGCCGTTTTCATCGAGATCGCTCTGCCGGTGCGCATTCGTATGTCCATGTCCGATCAGTTCGTCGCCGCGCGCGACGCAGGCCGCGATCAGTTCCGGGCAATGATCGTAGAGCGCCGTATTGATCAGCGCGCCCGCCGGCATGGCGAGGTCGTCAAACAGTTCCAGGCAACGCCATGCGCCCACCCGGTTGCCGTACTCACGCCAACTGTAATTGAGCACGTCGGGCTGCGGCGAGACCGGACCCAGCGCCGCACCCAGCCCTTCGCCGAAAGCGAAGTGTTCGATATTGAAGCCCAGATACACCGCAAGACCGGTATCGCCCGGCCAGCGGAATCCATCGGTATCCGTAATGGGCCGATAGGGAAAGCGTCCGTGCGCGGCGATCGGCTGGCGCGCACGGTGCAACGTTCCGGGCATATTCCGTGAGTCTGTCATTTAAGGCAGCCGTGAGTGACAGTTAGCGCTCCGCATGAACCGGTTTGGCGTCGTCATGCCCCGTGACGGACCGAAGACGCACCGCGATTGCGCAAGAACGCGGCTCAAATCGCTAACGATCCGAGCCAGCGATCGTTTGCAATATGTGCGCCAACTTGCAGACGTTAGACCGCGCAACCTGTTTGCGATTGTACGCGGCGATTTACGTCGCATGGCATATGTCTTGCATTTGAGGGGTTCGCACACGCTCCGTGTGTGCCGTTCACGAGGACCTCTTCTTCATGATCCAGCCTGCTTCAACCGTACTCCATACGGAGGCCGCCGATATCGAGCTGGTCCATGTTTCGAAGCAATACGGCGACGCGCTCGCCGTCAACGCGATCGACCTGCGCATTCCTGGCGGCCAGTATTGTTGCCTGCTCGGACCGTCCGGCTGCGGCAAGACGTCGACGCTGCGCATGATCGCGGGACATGAATCGGTCACCGAAGGCGATGTCCTGATCGCCGGGCGCAACGTCACGCGCGAAGAACCGGCCGCACGCGGCACGGCCATGGTGTTCCAGAGCTATGCGCTGTTTCCCCATCTGAGCGCGCTCGATAACGTTGCGTTCAGCCTGAAGATGCGCGGGGTGGCGAAAGACGCCCGCCGCAAGCGCGCGGGCGAACTGCTGGAACTCGTCGCCATGTCCGCTTACGCCGAGCGCAAGCCCGCGCAGTTGTCGGGCGGCCAGCAGCAGCGCGTGGCGCTCGCGCGTGCCCTGCTCAACCAGCCGCGCTGCCTGCTGCTCGACGAACCGCTCTCCGCCCTCGACCCGTTCCTGCGCGTGCAGATGCGCGCCGAACTCAAGCGCTGGCAAAAGGACCTCGGCATCACCTTCGTCCACGTTACGCACTCCCAGGAAGAAGCAATGGCGCTGGCCGACCTCGTCGTCGTAATGAGCCACGGCCACATCGAGCAAAGCGGCACGCCTCACGAAGTCTTCAACCGCCCGCGCACCGAGTTCGTCGCGCGCTTTCTCGGCGGCCACAACGTATTCAGCACCAACGGGCGCCTCTTCACGGTGCGCGCCGACCATCTGCGCGTGGTGCCGCACGGCGTCACTCCCGTGCAAACCCTCGTGGGCGAAGGCGGTCTCACGCGGATCGGCGGCGTGCCTTGCACCGTGCGCGAAGCCGAATACCAGGGCACGCATTTGCGCATGACCCTCGCACCGCTCGACGGCTCGCCCGAACTCGTCTCGCTGGTGAGCGACGGCGACTACGATCCCACGCGGCTCGGTCCGGAGTCACGCGTGGTCGTGTGGTGGAACGAGCGGGACGCCCATCCGCTCGCAGCCTAGGCCGCAGTCACGCCTAACCGGTTTTCTTGCGTAACACCCTAACCAAAAGTCACATGAGTAGAACGTCACCTGAGGAGATTGCGATGAGTGAGCAAAACGAGCGCCCGGCAGCCGCCGAACCCGAGCTGACGGACAAAGGCCTGAAGCGCCGTACGCTCATCAAGGGCGCGGTTGCCGCGGCGGGCATTGCCGGTTTCCCGTATGTGCATGCGCAGGAGAAGATCGTGCTGCGCTATCTGGGGACCGCGGTTAACCAGAGCGACGACATCGCGAAGAAGTTCAAGGAAGACACCGGTATCGAGATTCAGTACATCCCGGTCACGACCGACGACGTCGCCAAGCGCATCATCACGCAACCCAATTCGTTCGATATCGTCGACACCGAGTATTTCTCGCTCAAGAAGCTGATTCCCGCCGGCACGCTAGCCGGCATGGACGCCAAGAAGATCAAGCTGGCCGACAAGATCACGCCGGTGCTGACCAAGGGTGAAGTGAACGGCAAGAAGATCGGCGATCAGGGGACCGCGCCCAAGAAGGTGATGTTCCTGACCGGGCCACGCTCCACGGAATTCTCTGCCACGCCGACCGAGTGGATGACGCTGATTCCCACCACCTATAACGCCGATACGCTCGGCATTCGTCCCGACCTGATCAAGCGTCCTATCAATAGCTGGGCCGAATTGCTGAACCCTGATTTCAAAGGCAAGGCCGCGCTGCTCAACATTCCCGCCATCGGCATCATGGATTCCGCCATGGCCATCGAAGCCATGGGGCACGTCAAGTACGGCGACAAGGGCAACATGACGAAGGCCGAGATCGATCAGACCATCAAGATCCTGATCGAAGCCAAGCGCGCCGGCCAGTTCCGCGCCTTCTGGAAGGACTTCAACGAAAGCGTAAACCTGATGGCCTCCGGCGAAGTGGTGATCCAGTCGATGTGGTCGCCGGCCGTGACGAAGGTGCGCACCATGGGTATTCCCTGCAAGTTTCAGCCGCTCAAGGAAGGGTATCGCTCGTGGGCCTCGGGCTTCGCCTTTCCGCGCTCGTTGCAAGGCCGCAAGCTCGATGCCGGATATGAGTTCGTCAACTGGTTCCAGGACGGCTGGGCAGGCGCCTATCTGATGCGCCAGGGCTATTACTCAGGTGTGCTCGAGACCGCGAAGACGCATATGCAGCCCTATGAGTGGGACTACTGGATCGAAGGCAAGCCGGCCGCGCAGGACATCCACGCGCCGGACGGCCAGTTGCTGGAGAAGGCCGGCACTGTGCGCGATGGCGGCTCGTACAACGAGCGGATGGGCGCCATCGCCTGCTGGAACGCGGTGATGGACGAAAACATCTATATGGTTCAGAAGTGGAACGAGTTCATCGCGGCATAGTTCGCATACCTGCATGAAACAGGCCGTGGTTGCCGGCACCTGACACGCCGGCAACCGCGGCTTCCCGACGACGGATATCCCGCCATGGCATCGATCGAGCTTTCCACTCACACGCCGGATGTACCGGCGAGGCAGCGGCGCGCGCCGGCGTGGCTTCAGGCAACGCCGCTCACGTTGACCTTTTTGCTGTTCTTCATCGTGCCGCTCGTCATCACGCTGATCGTCAGCTTCTGGGATTACAACGAGTATCAGATCATCCCCGCCTTCACGCTGAAAAACTACAAGGCGATTTTCGACGGCTGTTCGTCAATGACGGATATGTGCGTCACCTTCAAGACCTACCTCTCCACGCTCAAATTCTGCGCGATCGTCTGGGCGGTGACGCTCGTACTCGGCTTTTCGATTGCCTACTTCCTCGCGTTCCACGTGCGTACGACAGCGATGCAGACCATCCTGTTCCTGATCTGCACGATCCCCTTCTGGACCTCGAACGTGATCCGCATGATCTCGTGGATTCCGCTGCTCGGGCGCAACGGCCTGGTCAATCAGGCGCTACTTGGCGCGCATCTGATCGACCAGCCGCTCGAATGGCTGCTGTACTCGAACTTCTCCGTGGTGCTCGCATTTGTGCACCTCTTCACGTTCTTCATGATCGTGCCGATCTTCAACGCCATGATGCGCATCGACCGCTCGCTGCTCGAAGCAGCCCGCGATGCCGGCGCAAGCGGCTGGCAGGTGATCCGCAACGTGGTGCTGCCGCTCTCCAAGACCGGCATCGTGATCGGCTCGATCTTCGTGATCACGATCGTAATGGGCGATTTCCTGACGGTCGGCGTGATGGGCGGCCAGCAGATCGCCTCGGTCGGCAAGATCATTCAGGTGCAGACAGGCTATCTGCAATTCCCGGCCGCGGCGGCCAACGCGATCATCCTGCTCGCTGTGGTGTTGATGATTGTCTGGGGTTTGACGCGGGTGGTCGACATCCGCAAGGAGCTGTGACATGCAGGCCATCCGCATCAGGCATCGCGAACGCCGGCCGGCCAGTTTTTACTGGCTGGCTCTCCTGTTCGGGCTGTTCGTGCTGTTCCTCTATGGCCCCGTGATCACCATCTTCATCCTGTCGTTTCAGGGGCCGGAAGGCGGCCTCACTTTCCCGATGCGCGGCGTCTCACTGCACTGGTTTTCGGTGCTGCGCCAGGGCGTGGGCGATATCGACATCTGGGGCGCGTTCGCGCGCTCCGTACGCCTCGCACTGGTCGTGACGGTGCTCACCGTGCTGTTCTCGGTGGCCGCGGGCCTTGCGTTCCGCAAGCGCTTTCGCGGCGATACGGCCGTGTTTTATGTGTCGGTGGCAAGCCTGATCATGCCGTCGATCATCGTGTCGCTTGGAATCGGACTGACGTTCCGCCTGCTCGATAGCGCCGTCAAGTATCTGGCGACCGCATCGGGCAACCAGTCGTTCGCCGACAACTATTCGACTTCGATGGGTCTGTTCACCTCGGCGCTCGGCGCGCACCTGACGTGGACCTTGCCGTTCGGCTTGCTCGTGATGTTCGCGGTGTTCAACCGCTTCAATCCGGCCTATGAGGAAGCCGGACGCGATCTGGGCGCAACTCCGTGGCAAAACTTCCGCCATATCGTGTTGCCGATCATCGGGCCTTCCGTGATCGGTGTGGCGATGTTCGGCTTCACGCTCTCGTGGGATGAAATCGCCCGCACTTCGCAGGCCATCGGCGATCAGAACACCTTGCCGCTTGAATTGCAGGGGCTCACCACTTCGGTGACAACACCGGTGATTTACGCGCTCGGCACGATGACGACTGTGTTGTCGCTGACCGTGATGGTGGGATGTCTGCTCGCGGTGCGCTGGCTGACCCGCAGGCGGCTCGCTGCGGCAATGCGCTAGCTAGTACGGAGTACCAGGAGTGGCGGTATGTCCACGAGTGCTGAGGGCCCCGTAACCGGCAAAAGCCGCTTACGGGGCCCTCGCGTTTGCCCAACCTAGCCGAGCTTCGCCTGCAGTTCGGCCGCTCCACCACGTCGATATAGCACCAGCGTCGCCAGGAAACCGCATAACGCCGCGAAGATCAGCCAGTAGGCCGGCGCGGCTTTGTCACCCGTCATCTCGATCAGGAACGTCGAGACGGCCGGCGTGAAACCGCCGAACAAAGCAGTCGCCAGACTGAACGCGAGCGAGAAACCCGCTACCCGCACCTCGACCGGCATCACCTCGGTGAGCGCCGCGACCATCGCGCCGTTATAGGCGCCGAAGAAGAACGAAAAATACAGCAGCACGGTGAGCATGCGCAGGAAGCTCGGTGCGTGCGCGAGCCATTCCAGCGCCGGATAAGCGGTGACGATGGCCAGCGCCGAGACGAACAGCATCACCGGACGGCGGCCGATACGATCCGAAATCGCGCCGCCAATGGGCAGCCAGATAAAGTTCGATACGCCCACCAGCAGCGTGACGACAAGCGCATCCGAGGTAGTCAGATGCAGCACCGCACGGCCGAAAGTTGGCGTGTAGACGGTGATCAGATAGAAGGTGGTGGTTGTCATCGCAACCATCATCATGCCGGCGACCACCGTCTTCCAGTTGGTCAGCATCGAGCGGAATACTTCGGAGGTGGCCGGATGATGGCGGCGTGCCTGAAACTCCGCCGTTTCCTGCAGCGAACGGCGCAGCACATAGAGAAACGGCACGATCATGCAGCCGATCAGGAACGGCAGACGCCAGCCCCAGGCGCCGATTTGCGCAGACGTGAGCAACAGGTTCAGCGCATAGCCGAGCGCGGCGGCCACCACAATGGCTACCTGCTGGCTGGCCGATTGCCAGGCGGTGTAAAAGCCCTTTTTGCCCGGGGTCGCCATTTCAGCCAGGTAAACTGACACGCCGCCGAGTTCCGCCCCCGCCGAAAAGCCCTGCAGCAAGCGCCCTATCAGGACCAAAGCCGGCGCAAGCAGACCGATCGTGGCGAACCCAGGTACGATGGCGATCAGGATCGTGCCGCTCGCCATGATGGCCAGCGTGACGATCAGGCCGCGGCGCCGTCCCACCTTGTCGATATATGCGCCGAGGATAATCGCGCCTAACGGCCGCATCAAAAAACCGGCGCCGAATACGGCGAAGGTCTGCATCAGCGAGGCGAACTCGCTGGCGGCCGGGAAGAACGTCTTGGCGATGTACGTCGCGTAGAAGCCGAACAGGAAGAAGTCGAACTGCTCGAGGAAGTTGCCGCTCGTCACGCGCAGTACTGCCCCGAACTTCGAGAGGCGCGGTGCCGTGCCACCCAGCGGCTGGGTCGGTTGATCGGATTGCATGTCGTCTCCTGGATCGTTTAAATACCGCTCTTTTCATTATGGATGATGCGTCGCCCGTAGTCTCACATATTAGTCCTCGACGAGCAGACCGCCAGGGCGCCGCTTTTCGACTGACCATTTGAGCAATGCCGCACTGCGGTAGATGCCATGAGCGAACTTGCCGTACGGCAGCGTGAGGAACAGGGCCATCACGACGCCGAGATGAACGGCGAGCAACAGGCTCATGATCGACGAGTCACGCAGGGCCAACAGTGCGAGGCCGCTCACACTCGTCAGCAGGAGCAGCGCAATGAAACCGCGGTCCATAGGCCGTTGCGCGGCATCGCCGTGCTGCGGATTGCGCCTGAAATTCAGCCACAGCAGCCCGGCCGGTCCGGCCAGCAAGCCGATGCCGCCCACCGTCCCGAGCAGCACCGGCAGGCTCGTGAGCGCGTACGGCGCCTCCAGTTTGAAGAGGTAGTGGTAAAGCGTGGCGACACAGGTCGCCGCAAAGCACAGCATGAAGCCGTAAAAGGTCAAATGATGGAAACGGCGTCGCGCCAGCGTAAAGGCATCATCAGCTTCGTTGCAGCCTTTGCCGTGGCCGCCGCCGAGATAGCGCAGGCTCAGTACGTCATGCGCCGCCTCGCCGATCGCCTGGCCCGAGAGCGCGCCGGGATCCTCGTTACGCCAGAACCGCCGCACGCCGACGCCGAGGGCGAACAGCGCGAACAGAAACACCACTCCAAACAGCAGCGCCAGCGCATTGTGCGGGAACACTGCGTAAAAATTGCCGGCAAGCGGTGGCGGGAACAGCGAGCCTTTGAGTATCAATGCGAGGATCAGGAACAGTGCGAGGCCTGCGGCCAACGCGAGCGCCAGCGTCAGGCCGTTGCGCTTGTAGAGCGCGCCACAGCCCGCAGGCCACGCATAGTCCACATAGGTTTGCAGGCGTACTTCAGCCATCGCCTTCGGCACGTTCACCGCGAATTCGTGGGGCGGCGCGTATTGGCACGCATGCAGGCAAGCGCCACAGTTGTGGCAGAGATTCGCGAGGAAATGCACATCGGCGCGGCCGAATTCGAGGCGGCGGGTCATGGCCGGAAACACCGCGCAAAAGCCTTCGCAATAGCGACAGGCGTTGCAGATCTGCATGATGCGGCTGACTTCGCCCTCCGCGGGTGTCATCGCAAACACAACGGGCCGTTCGTTCATTGGGTTCGAGGCGAGTTCACTCGCCTCACGAGTGAGCGCTTCAAGCGACTGCATGACCGGCTTCCCTCGATTCGAATGCGGCTTTGGCCGCGTGGGCTCCCGCGATGCGTCCAAACGCCGTGCCGATCGCCATACCGACACCCGCCGTATAACCTTTGCCGAGCACATTGCCCGCCATCATTTCGCCCGCCACGTAGAGGTTGGGACTCGGCTTGCCGCCAAAATGCACCGCTGACTGCTCGTTGACCTTCAGGCCCAGATAGGTGAACGTGATGCCCGGACGGAGCGCGAACGCCAGAAACGGCGGTTTGTCGATAGGTTGCGCCCAGTGCGTTTTGGCGGGCGTAATGCCTTCGGTGTGGCAATCGTCGAGCACAGCATGGTCGAAGGTGCCGACGCGGCAGGCGGCGTTGTAGGTTTCGATAGTCCGCACGAAGGTCGTTTCGTCGAGCCCAACGGCGCGCGCCAGTTCGCCGAGCGTGTTCGCCCTGGTGCCGGGAAACACCGGTGGCATGAAACGGCCGATCGCCTTCGAGTCGATGATCGAATAGCCGATCTGGCCCGGCTGCTGCGCGACGAGACGCCCCCAGATCGCGTAGCGCTTGGGCCAGAAATCCTCGCCTTCGTCGTAGAAACGCTCGGCGTTGCGATTGAGCACCACACCCAGCGAGACGCAATCCACCCGTGTGCAGATGCCGCCGTCATAGAGCGGCGCGCGAGCGTCGATGGCGACGCAGTGCGACTGCGAGGGATCGCCGATAGAGTCGGCGCCCGTCTCGATCATGAATTTGAGCAGCACGCCCATGTTGAAGCGCGTGCCGCGAATCAGGAAGTTTTCGGCGACCCATTCGCCATTGACCTGGCCCCACGCCTCGCGCAGCCATTCGCGGTTCGATTCGAATCCGCCCGCGGCCAGCACGCAACTGCGCGCTTCGATCCGTTCGCTGCCGATGCGTGCGGCGACGAAGCGTTCGCCGTCGAGTTCGATCGCATCCACCGGGGCGTTGTAGCGCACCTTCACGCCGAGCGCTTCCGCACTGCGAAAGTAGGCGTTGACCAGCGCCTTACCGCCGCCCATGAAAAACGCGTTGGTACGTGCAACATGCAGGGCCCCGGGGAGCGGCGGCTGAAAATGAACACCGTGGCGGCGCATCCAGTCCCGGCAAGTCGACGATTCGCGGATCGCCAGCCGCGCGAGCTTTTCGTTCGTAAGACCGCCGGTGACCTTCAGCAGATCTTGCCAGTACTCCTCTTCCGGATACGCGTCGATCAGCACGTCTTGCGGCGCATCGTGCATGCAGCGCAGGTTGCGCGTGTGCTGCGAGTTGCCGCCGCGCCATTCGCGCGGCGCCGCTTCAAGCAGCAACACCGAGGCGCCCGCCTCGCGCGCCATTAATGCGGCGCACAAAGCGGCATTGCCCCCGCCGATTACCAGTACATCCACCATGTTCGTCTCACCCCGACTATTTGAAAGGAGTGTAGAAGCTCAAGTGTTCAGCCGCCAGCAGGCACCGGGCAATACGTGTTCACGGATTCAGGTGTGCAGCACCAGCTTCTGCACCCGCCAGTTCAATAGCTCGGCCACGAACAGCACATTCTCCGATGGACAGGCCATTTGATGAATCCAGCCAAACTGCTTCGGTTGCTTGCCGGATTCGCCGAGCACGCCTAGCACCTTACCGTCGAGCGACAGCTTGTAAATGCGTCCAGGGAATGCATCGGAACTATAGAGGACCTGGTTGGGGCCAGGCGAGATACAGATCGCCCAAGGCGAACCGGGGGCGAATGTACCCGCTGCGATGGCCGCCTCGTCCGGCGCGTAGCCGATCGCCGGGCGCGCGCCGGGCGGCACCGGTACGTCGATTGTGAACTGACGCAGGAAATTGCCTTCGCCGTCGAACACCTGAATGCGCCGATTGCTGCGGTCGGCCACATAGACGCTGCCGTTTGCATCAAGCGCGATGCTATGCGGCGTATGGAACTGGCCGAGACCGGTGCCCCGCTCGCCCCACGACTTGAGCCAGTTGCCGTCCTTGTCGACCTTGGCGACGCGCGAGTTGATATAGCCGTCGCTGATATACGTATTGCCGGCGGCGTCCCATGCGACGTCGGTCACCTGGCGGAAGCGCCCCGGCTCGGCTGGCAACGGTGGGTTTGGATGCTTCAGCGGAGCGGTTTCTTCGTCCGCTGCCTCCTGTTTGCGGCCGAACACCATCGCCACGCGCCCGTCCGGGGTGAACTTGATCACCATGTCCGAGCCTTTATCGGTCACCCAGATATTGTCGTGAACATCGACCTTGACAGTGTGCGCAAATGACCACGCATAAAGGTTGCGGCCGATCTCGCGGATGAAGTGGCCGTTCGGTGCAAATTCAAGCAACTGGGCCGCCGCCGCGCCGTAGGCCGGCCCGCTCGTATTGCCGCGCGACAGCACGAAGATGTGGCCTTTCGAATTGAGCGCGACGCCGGAACACTCGCCAAAATAGACATCGCGTGGCAAGCGCACCGGGTCGAGCACCGAATCGTAAGCAATGGCCGGAACGGTGTCAGTGTCCGCATAGCCGAAACGAGGCATCAGGGCGAGCGCCGCGGCGCCCTCGCCAGCGAGGGCCAGGAAACGGCGCCGGGTGACGGAGCGGTGCTGTGGATCACCACAGCATGGACAGGATTCCGAATGAGGGTCGTTCATCAACTTCACCTCCTTGTTATTCGTGGGCCTTTGCCGGACACCGGTGTCTCCAGGCAGCCTTACAGGAACATGCCCCGTTGGCAGCTTGCTTGTTTGTCGCCTGTGTTACTTCGTTGAACCCGATCTGCAGTCACGGACGCTCCAGGTGGCAGGCTTTCCGGTTACAAGCCGGCATCGCTGACATGGCCAAGCCATGCCGCTCTCACTATAGTGCATGTTATGGAGTACGTGCTTCGGACCTGCGCAGTCGCACGCATCGCACGAAAACCCGGCATTACGAGGCGTTACAAGGCAAGCTTGTACCCCACATGACTCGCCACGAAACCGAGATTGTCGTAGAAGCGGTGCGCGTCGGCGCGGCTCTTGTCGGTGGTGAGCTGGACGAGATTGCAGCCGCGCGAGCGGCACGCCTCGATCGCCCACTCGAACATCCTATGGCCCAACCCGGAATCGCGGCGGTGAGCGGCAATTCGAACCGCCTCGATCTGGCCGCGCCATGCGCCCATACGGGCAATCCCTGGGATGAACGACAGTTGCAGCGTGCCGATGACCTCGTCGCCATCCACGACGACCACCAGTTGCTGATTGGCATCGGCCTCGATTGCGCGAAACGCCGCGACGTATCGCTCGTCGAGCGGCAAACTCGTGATTTCGCGCATGCTGCCGAGTTCGTCGTCGGCCAACATCGCGACGATGGCAGGCACGTCAGCAAGAAGCGCCGAACGAAAGACGATCTGTTCCATGTGAAAACCCAGGATGAATTGAAGTTGAAGAGCGTTGACGCGCTGCATCGAAACCTGCGCTTGCCAAGGGACCGGCAAGGACTGCGCTGTCGCGCATCTTACGCACCAGGGACGAATTATCCATCCTGGACAGAAAGCGCGTCAGCCCGAGTTGCGCTGAACCTTCCATTCAGCGACGGCGCTGCTGCCGCCTAAAGGCGGAATGCGCAGCAGACACTCCTGGTAGACTGTCTCGGTGCGATCCACGAACGTCTGCAGCGAAAATTGCGCCACGCTCCTCGCACGCGCCGCCCTGCCCGCCAGCATGACCTCCAACCGGTTGTCGAGCAGACGCGCCAATAATTGAGCAAGGCGTTTGCGCTCCTGCGGCGCGACTATCCAGCCATTCACGCCAGATTCCACGTTTTCCGGCAGACCACCGGAGTCCGACACGATGACTGGCTTGCCCATCGCCATCATCTCCCGGCACGCAAACGACAGGGTTTCGCGCTGCGACAGCACAAAGCCGACATCCAGAGCCGCCACCAGGGGCCGCACGTCGTTGAGCACGCCGGTGTAGATCACCTGGTCCGTCATCCCCAATGCGTCGACGCTTGCGCGTTGTTGGGGATCTGGCCACCGACCCGCCACGACAATGCGAATCCGCTCGCGCTGCGCAGCGGGCAGCAAAGCTACGGCCGCAACCATATGCAGCCACCCCTTGTTGCAGTCCGTGCCCGCGATGCTGCCCACCAGCAGCGCATCTCGCGGAATCGCCGCGCGCCACCTTCTGCGCAGCCGTTCGACGACCTCGGACCTGACCGGCGCAAATCGGCACAGATCGATGCCGTGATGCACGACCCACACCACCTCCGTGTCATAGACGGTTTTCGCAAGATGGCGCCGCGTGTAATCGGATACGCAGATCACCGAATCGGTACCGAGCTTGCCCTTCAACCATGTGCTCAAACCGCTGACCGGCAAATCGTTGTGCTTCGTGAAGACGATACGTGGCCGGGTTCGCTTCAATCCTAGCGTCGCCGACATGACGATGCGGTGGTCCGCCGAGCCGCTCACATGAATGATGTCGAAACGCTCGCTGGCGATCAGTTGCCGCAAGCGCCAGCCCGATCCGACCATAGCGCCTAGCCGGTTGCGAAACTCGAGCGCGATCACCTCGACACCGGGAAGCGCCTGCGCGCTCGCGTAGAACCGGCTCGACCTTGGCGCCGCCACGCTCACGCGGTGGCGATCCACCAGCGCCGCTGCGAGACTCAGAATGTAGGTGGTATGACCGCCCCCGTCTCCCGCGTGAAAGTTCGTGTAGAGGATGTTCATGACCACGCTTCGTTCCGGAAATGTCTGGCCCGTTTGAACCAGTAGTACGCCCGCCCCCACAATGGATCCTGGTAGCGCTGTAGCTTTTGCGCCAGCCATTCGGCATCCTTACCGTTATCGACGAGGCGATGGATGTGCAAGGGGTCGCTGCCGGGCACGTTGCGTCGCAGGTTGCGGGTCGTGTAGAGGTAATCGAAGCCCGCGGCCTTGGCGGCGTCGATATAGTCGGCGTCGAAATAGCCCTCCGGCCAGCACAGATGGCGCGACCCCACACGAAGGCGCGCCGTCAGGACCGCCTTTGACTTCTCGATGTCCAAGGCGATGTTCTGACGTTTGCGGACCGGGTTAGCGCACAACTGGTCCCACCGAAGATGGCTGTGCGTGTGGCTATGGAATTCGAACGTGGCCGCCGCACGCATCAATTCGACCTCGCTCCAGCGAACCGTCACCTCGTCCGCGCGACCGTCGTAAACAAGACGCTCGCACGCCTGATGCGAGCGCGGCGCTTCCATACGCTGCGCCTCGATGGCGCGAAACGGGCCGTCATGTACGCGACCGGTCACGAGAAACATGACCGCATTCAGTCCATAACGTAAAAGAATAGAATGCGCATGGACATAATTATCCAGATAGCCGTCGTCGAAGGTCAGCAAAACCGATTTACGCGGCATTGTCGAACCGTGTAAAAAGCGCGCGAATTCATCGGCGGTGAGCGTGATATAACCGTTTCTCGCCAACCAACTGATCTGTGACTCGAAGTTCTCAGGCGAGACGGTCAGCGAGTCACCCGACTGGGAAACGCGGTGATACATCAGTACCGGTATCGAATTCGCAACCGATTCAGTCGCTTGTATCATTTACTATTCAAGCCAAAAGGTGTCTTATCGATGACTAATCTAAAATGCCGATTGCTTTACAACGGAGTAGTGAATTCTCTCAACAAAAGGCGGCCTTTGGCGCATTGCCCGCGCGGCAAATGCCTCGATGTTGAAATATGAATTAATATTAGAGAGAACAAACTCTGCAATCTATGGTTCCTTTGTGGAGATTTGTGTCGCATTGTCGAAGGCGTCCATCAATCTCGACAAAGGACTGATCCGCAGAACACGAAGCGCCGTGTGGCGGCGTTCGTGCAGCGGTGTTTGCTTCTCGTGGAATGCGCGGCTCGCGTTGATCAGAATGTTGCGACCGCAACGACGCGGTGCGGCTCGCATCAAAAACGGATGGCGAGCCGCTTCAACTGGGAAATCACCTCGGCCGCGCTGCCGATGACGACCTTGTTGCGGAATGCGCGCGTCACCACGATGCTCGTCATCGCATCGAAATACCAGACACCAACTTTGCGTCCCCCGAGTTCGACGATTCCGCCAACGCTGTCTTCCGGCCCATCATCGTCCACTGACACGACCAACCTTACCGAGGGTCCATGACGCATACGCTGCTATCCTCAATCCGGCAGCAATGCGTTCACTTCATTGCCGGATTCGTGACCGGGCCTTCTGCCACGAGCGAATCGTCCTTCATCTGCCTCACGGCATCCACCGCAGACGGAGCCAGCTTCTGCTCCGCCAGCGACGCTTCGAAAGCGTCTCGCTGAGCGTGCTTTGCCTGCTCGTAGTCGGCATCCAGCTCGGCGATGCGCCGCTCGTACCACCCCTGCACACAGGCCTTATCAGTACAGTTGCGCTGGCGCCAGAGCCATTGCTCGATCCGGGCGGATTCCACACCGCGCGGGTCAATACTTGTATCCCGCGCGCGCTGGTAGGCCGCTGCAAGGCGATCGTCGAGGCTGGATAGTTGCGGATCCTTGCAGACGATCTTCTCCGATGCCGACGCCTTGCTCGCGCAATGGAAGCTCGCCGCCGACGCGTTACCGGCAAGCGTCGCGCACGCCGCCAGAACGCAGACCGACAGGCTCGCCGATGGTCTTGCAAGCAGGCGGGCGACGACTGGAACAGCAGTTTTCGATTTGGACATGACTAACCCTGTACGAAGAGGTGACCGGATAGCGGCGAGCTGCGAGCGCTCTCATCGAAGACCGGCACACACAACGCGATGAGATTCGCACGTGGGCAGAATAGTCCGCTTGGGCGGTATCTAAGCGCGAAAGAAAGGCCGTAGCGCCAGAGTGCTTACCAAAGATTTCCGCGACCGCCGGCAATGGGTAGGGTTAATCCGTCAATCAGATCTGTTCAGTTAGGCGAAACACGCGCGCGAGCGGCTGCCATGCGGTTTTCTCGGCATGGGGTAAAGGCTGCTGGAAGTACGCCATCAGCGTCTCCCATTCCTTGACTCGCGGATGGGTGTCCGGTCCGATAACCAGTTGCTCCGGCGTGAATCCCTCGTCCGCGTCGATCAGCATGACGAGCCGGTTCTCACGCCGCCAGATCGTCATGTCATGAATGCCCGAGGCCCGAAGATGCGCGAGTACTTCGGGCCAGACCTCACGGTGGTAGCGGTCGTATTCCGCCATCACGGCAGGATCGTCGCGAAGATCGAGGGCGAGGCAGTAGCGCATGAAAAGCTCCAGAATAAAACAGTAGCAAGTGACCGGCGCCTCAGGCCTTCACGCGCTCACCGGCGTGTCGATCTCGATCTGCAGACGCTGTTGCGCACGAATCGCGTCCCAGTCCCAGTCGATACCGATTCCCGACGACGCCGGCGGTGTCGCATAACCGTGCTCCACCACAATCGATGCACCGGTTAGCGAGTCCAGTTGAGGAATGTACTCGAGCCAGCTCGAGTTGGGCACTGCGGCGCACAGGCTCACGTGCAACTCCATCAGGAAGTGCGGGCAAATCTCGATGTTCATCGCCTCGGCAGAATGCGCAATCTTCAGCCACGGCGTAATGCCGCCCACGCGGGCGACGTCCGCCTGAACGATCGAGCACGCATCCGCTTTCACATATTCGGCGAACTGCGCCGGATGGTAAAGCGATTCGCCGACCGCCACCGGGACCGTCGTCGCCGCACACAGACGCCGGTGCGCGTCGATGCTCTCGGCGGGCATCGGTTCCTCGAGCCATGCAAGGCGTAGCGGTTCGAATGCATGAGCGCGTCGCAGCGCCTCGGCCAGCGTGAATCCCTGGTTCGCATCGGTCATCAGTTCGAAGCCATCGCCCACCGCTGCGCGCACGGCCGCAAGGCGCGCGGCGTCCTCCGAGACGTGCGGGCGCCCTACCTTTATCTTGGCGCCGCGGAAACCCTCCGCCTGCGCCTGCAGGGTCTGATCGACCAGTTCGCTTTGCGACAGATGCAGCCAGCCACCCTCCGTCGTGTAAGTGCGCACGCGCGGTTTCGCGCCACCCGCGGCGACCCAAAGCGGCAGGCCGGCGACGCGCGTATTGCGATCCCATAGCGCCGTATCGACGGCGGCAAGCGCAAGACTGGTGATCGCACCGACGGCAGTCGCATGCGTATGAAAGAACAGATCGCGCCAGATCGCTTCGTACTCCGCGGGATTTCGGCCGATTAGCCGCGGCACCAGATGATCGTGCAGCAGCGCGACAATCGACGAACCGCCCGTGCCGATCGTGTATGTGTAGCCTGTCCCGCTGCTGCCGTCACTGCAACGGATCGTCAGCAAAATGGTTTCCTGCACGACGAACGACTGGATGGCGTCCGTGCGCCGTACTTTCGGCTGAAGGTCGACTTGCCGGATTTCGACGTTTTCGATTGTGGTCATGTGGGTTCTATCCTTTGACGCCGCCAAGCGTAAGGCCTGCAATCAGGTGCTTCTGAACAATGAAGGTCAGCACGATGGCCGGAATGATGATGATGACCGCCATCGCACACATGCCGGCCCAGTCCACCGTGAACTGCGCGGTAAAGTCCATCAGGCCGACCGGCAACGTTTTGGTATCGGGACTACGGCACAACTGGGACGCCAGCGCGAATTCGTTCCAGCTCGTCAGGAAAGCGAAAATCGCGGCCGATGCCACGCCTGAGCGGGCCAGCGGCAGCTCGATCTGCCAGAACGCCTGCCAGCGGGTGCAGCCGTCTATCTGCGCGGCCTCAGCGAGTTCTGCGGGGACCTCACGAAAGAAGCCGTCGATCAGCCACACCGTGAACGGCACGTTCATCGCGAGGTAGACGATGATCACGCCGATGCGCGTGTCAAGCAGACCGGTCCACGCCCACAGCATGAAGATAGGCAGCGACAGTGCGATGCCGGGAATCGCGCGCGTGAGCATCAGGACGACGAACAGTGTCTTCTTGTGGCGGAATTCGAAGCGCGCAAACGCATAACCGCCCAGCACGCCAACCACGATGGCGGCGAAGGTGCTTGCCAACGAGATCACCACAGAGTTCACGAAGTACTGACGAATCGGCAGCGACGCCATCGCGCCGAAGCCGAACATGTTACGGAAATTGTCGAGCGTATAGCTGCTGGCATCGGAGATCGGCTGGTTCGACAGAATCGCCACATTCGAGCGGAATGCGTTTAGCACGACCCACAGGCCAGGCAGGCAGATGACCGCCATTACGATGAAGACCGCGAACCATAGCGCGGCCCGTCGCAGCGGCGCCCTGAAAGAGGAAAAACCGGGAGTGGATTCGAGCGTCGTACTCATGATGTCAGGCCGGCCCCATATGTTTGCGCGCCGCGTTGAGCTTGCGGAAGAAGTACAGCGTGAAGAGCACCGAAACCAGCACGGATACATAGCCGATCGCGTTCGCGTAGCCCATATGCGAATCGTCGTAGGCGATGCGGCCCACCATCGTCCACAGCAATTCAGTGCGCCCGCCGGGACCACCGTTCGTCATGATGCGCACGATGTCATAAGCTCGGCCGACGTCGAGAGAACGGATCGTCATCGCGATGTAGACGAACGGCATCAGGTAAGGCAGCGTCACGTAGCGGAAGGTTTGCAGCGGCGTGCAACCGTCGACCTTGGAGGCTTCGATCGGGTCTTTCGGCAACGCCATTAAGCCCGCGAGCAGAATCACCGCGAATACAGGGGTCGAGTTCCAGACCTCGGCCGCGATCAGCGAGGCGAGCGCGGAGTTCGCATTGACCAGAAACGGGATCGTGCTCTTCAGGCCGAATAGCGTTTGCAGCAGATGGTTGATCACGCCGGTACTGTCGTTGAGCATGAACTTGAACTGAAAGCCGACCAGGACCGGCGAGAACATCATCGGGAACATCATGATGGTGCGCAGAATCCGCTGGCCCTTGGTGACCTCGTTGAGCAACAGCGCGATGCCGAGGCCCAGCACCAGTTCCAGATTCAAGGCGATCGTCAGGAATAGCACCGTGCGGCCAAACGCGGCCCAGAAGTCCTCGTTGGCGAACGCACGGAGATAGTTGCGCAGGCCGATGAAATGCCAGATCGTGTCAGGCTCGATCAGCCGGTACGACGTAAAGCTCGTGTAAAGCGAAAACAGCAGCGGCAGCACGACGACGATCGCTACCGAGAAAAACGCGGGCAGCAACAGCTTGAACGGCAATGCGACGCCCTCGTGCGAAACCGGCACAAGGGCGGGTACGGCAGAGGAATCGCGGATGTTAGATCGCATGGTGTCGTGGAGCGGAAAGCGGATCGGCCCGCACGGCACGCACGGCGCTGCGTGCGCCGTGCGCGCCGGGGTGCGTCACTAGTCGGAAGCGTCCTGCATGATGTCGGAGACTTTCTTCGCCGCATCGTCAAGCGCCTGTTGGGACGACTTGTCGCCAATCAATGCCTTTTGCAGCTCAGGCCACAGTGCATTCGAGATTTCGTCCCATTGCTGGATGCGCGGCGGGGTGAAAGCGTCCTGGCGTGCTGCCGTGCTAAACACATTGATTGCGTTTGCCATAAAGGCATCGTGTTTGTCCTGGAACTCCTTCACAACGGCCTGCTGCGCATCGGTGCGCGAGGGGATAGTGCCTAGGCGAGCCTCCACCATCTGCGAATCGTGACTGGTGAGGAATTCGATAAAGCTCGCGGCCACCTCCGGCCGGTCGCAAGTCTTCGTAATCGAGAAGCTATGCGAACCCGACCAACCCGGCCGCTTGTTGCCCGCACCGAGCGGCGCCGGCACTACGCCAACGTTGCCCGCCAGTTTGGAGGTCTTCGGATCGTTATAGAACGAAGCAAAGCCCGGCCAGTCGAGATCGAGCGCCACCTTGCCCGCGGCGAAGTTATTGCCGAGATCGTCCCAGACGTAGCTGGGTACGCCCTTGGGCACCGCGCCCGCCTTGTATAGGTCTACAAACCAGTTGAGCGTCTTGACCCCAATCGGCGAATTGAATGCCGGACGGTTTTTAGCATCCAGCAGCTGGCCGCCATTCGCGATCAGCAGTGAATAAAACGTGCCCGTGATGGCTTCATCCTTACCCGGAAACTGCGTGCCGTAGAAGTTCGGCGCCTTGGTAAAGAACTTCGCCTGCTGGGTGAACTCCGCATAGTTCTTGGGAGGCGCGAGCGTCTCGCCGAACTGCTTGCTATAGGCGGCCTGGTTAGCCGGATCGTCATAGGCGGTCTTGTCGTAGTAGAGCGCTTCGATATCCACCGAGCGCGGAATCTGCACCAAGTGCCCGTTGATCTCCGACGCCTTCAGCAGGCTCGGCGAGAACGCGGCCAGATAGTTCGCCGGGAACAATCCCTTCAGATCGCGGAAAATCGGGTACTGGGCCGAAAAATTCGTGTGATTGGACGACACGCAATAGTCGATGTGGCCCGAGGCGATGTCCTGCTTCAACTCGCGATCCAGTTCGAAGTGGCTCTTGCGTGAGATGATCTCGACCTTCGCGCCGGTCTGCTGTTCCCACAGCGGAATCCGCGTATAAAGTGCTTCGTACTGCACACCGCCTATCAGCTTGACGCGCAGCGTATACCCTTTGTATTCGTTGTCGGCGTGGGCAACGCCCGATGCCACGATGCCCGCGAGCGCGAGCACCGAAGCGGCGAGCCGTAACATGGTTGCCATGGTTGGATAGCGCATCACTGTCTCCTCTTTTATAGGTTCCGCCGTGAAGCCGCACGGCTTGCCGGCGGCTAATGCGTCATGCGAGCCCCGCGGCGGGACGGCTCACAGTTTTGGGTTCAACGCAGGCGCCGCCCGCTGGCGCGATCGAAAACAAGCACCTTGCTGAGGTCTGCACGCAGTGCAACGGGGTTGCCGGCGCGCAGGTCGGTACGGCCGTTGAGCATCACGCAACAGGGTTGGCCCGCGACCGTACCGAACAGCTCGGTTGCCGCGCCGGTCGGCTCGACCACGTCGAGCGCGAACGGCATGCCGTCCTCGCCGGCGAGTTGCAGATGCTCAGGACGCACGCCGTATACGACCTCCTGGCCGTGCGTGGCATTGACAGCCGGTACCGGTAGCGCAAGCTCGCTGACGCGCACACACGCGCCGCTGCCTTGCTGCTCGTACACGCCTTTGAAGAAATTCATCGCCGGCGAGCCGATAAAACCCGCCACGAAGAGATTGTCCGGATCGTCGTAGAGCGCGAGCGGCGCGCCGATCTGTTCGATCACACCGCCGTTGAGCACGACAATGCGGTCCGCCATCGTCATCGCCTCGATCTGGTCGTGCGTCACATAAACCGTGGTGGCGCGCAAACGCTGGTGCAATGCCTTGATCTCCGCGCGCATCTGTACGCGCAGCCGCGCATCGAGATTCGACAGCGGTTCGTCGAACAGGAAAACCTTCGGGTCGCGTACGATCGCGCGGCCCATTGCCACGCGCTGCCGCTGGCCGCCGGACAAATGGCGGGGATGCCTGTCCAGCAACTCCTGCAATCCGAGCAACGTGGCCGCCTTTTGCGCACGCGAGGCAATTTCCCCCGCGTCGTGGTTACGCAGTTTGAGCGCGAAGGTCAGGTTCTCGAGCACGGTCATGTGCGGATAAAGCGCGTAGTTCTGGAACACCATTGCAACGTCGCGCTCGCGCGGGGGCAGCGCGTTGACGATCCGGCCGTCGATCAGGATGCGCCCGTGCGTGACGCCCTCGAGCCCGGCCAGGGCGCGCAGCAAGGTGGACTTGCCACAGCCGCTGGGGCCCACCAGCACCAGAAACTCGCCGTCAGGCACCGCCAGGTCAATCTGCTTGAGGACCTGAACGGCGCCGAACGACTTGCGCACCTGCTCGAATGCAACGGCTGCCATCCACCCTCTCCTCCAGGTTATTCCGCCGCCTGAGGCCTGCCGTCCGGCGAGCCCTGGCGTCTTCGTCCTATGCTACTTAAAATTTTAGGTATGAAAACATATTTCATTGATAAAATTTACTAGGTGTTTTCCCCGCCCAGGAAATGGGCTGCAGAAACGCTCTGTCAGCGTGACGCGGCCCTACAATCCGTTTGGGTATCATGTGCGCCATTTGACCAGGCGCCAGTTGGTCTTGCGGGAGGAGATTTGAACGACAACGCGACGCGCTACTCGGCGCCGGCACTGGAAAAGGGCCTCGACATCATCGAACGGCTGGCGGATCACCCGGAGGGGTTATCGCTCGCGGAGCTCGCCAAGGAGCTGGGACGCACCACGGCGGAAATCTTCCGCATGGTGGTCACGCTGGAAACGCGCGGCTATCTGCTGGCCGCGGGCGACCGCTATGTGCTGTCGCTGCTGCTGTTCCAGTTGGCGCATCGGCATCAACCGGTGCGGTCATTGGTGTCAACCGCGCTGCCGCTGATGACGCAACTCGCCAAGCAGGCTGGGCAGTCGTTTCATCTTTGCGTGTATCAGAAGGGGCGCGTGTTGATCGTCGCGGGTGTTGAGAGTCCTGAGCGTTGGGGGTTCGCGTTGAAGGTGGGGACGTTGATTGGGCTGACCGATACCGCGTCGGGGCAGGTGCTGCTCGCGTTTCAGGAAGAGCCGCAACGGGATGAAATGCTTGAGCTTCATGTGCCGGTTGAGGGCGAGCAGGCTGTTGATACCGAGCAGTTGGCGAAGGATCTGGCGCAGATTCGCAAGCATGGTAATGCACGCATGTCGAGCCGGCAGGTCAAGGGGGTCAAGAATCTGGCTTATCCGGTGTTTGGGCGGGATGGGCATGCTATTGCGGCGCTGACAACGCCTTATATTGAGCGGATTGATAATGCGCCTGTTCCTTCGATGAGCGAGGTTGGCGAGATGATGAAGCGGGCGGCGCAGACGCTTACTTCGTTGATGGGGTTTAATGTTTACTGGGATTCGGCGACATAATGCTGAAGGTGATGGTTGATGTGTTCTGTCTCATCGACGGGTTTGATTGTTTGCTTGGGGCGTTGGCCTCAAACATCCACAGGAGATTCGCATCATGCAAGTCTCTATCTGCATCAAGAGCACCCGTCCGGCTCGCCTGATCTGGGACCGCGATAACATGAACGATTCGCAGGTTGAACCTGGCGCGCCGGTGGACGTGGACGCACCTGGCGGTGTGATCGGGCTTCGCGCGCTGCTGTAAATCACGGGTAATGCGCCGCCTTTCCTGACGTGGCGGGTAATTCGTCTCTCGCGCAAAGCAGCGGCGTCTGCTAGTTCCCCCTTTTCTAAGCGGCTAGTCTTTCATTACGAACGGTTACGCGCACTCGCACGTATTGCCGTTCGTTTGAACGACCCGGCACAACAGAAAGAGGGGTAATAAGAAGATGGAAAAGAAGAGACTGAAAATCGAGAAGCCCGGCTTTCAACATACGATCAGCGAGGCACGTGCGAGCTGGTCAAAGTTATTTACGCGCCGAATCGTTCCGAGCGCAGTCGGCGTCGCGCTTTCGGTTGCGCTAGCTGCATGCGGCGGCGGCAGTGCGCCGACCTCCGGGGCAATACCAACGACGCAAGGCATGGCTGAGGTGGCGGCGGCTGCAAGCGCCGCGAGTTCTACCAGCGTTTCGCTCGCAACCTCGCTAAAGATGAACGCGAGCAGCATTGCGACCGATACGCAGACGGACCGCTTTATCGTCAAATACAAAACCGGCACTCCTGAACGAGGCGCAACATCGGCGCTCCAGCCGAGGCTTGACAAACTGGCGAGCGCATTCCCATCCAGGCGCCACCTGCGCCGCATGGGCATCGGCTCCGATGTGGTCACGACAGAGCGCAAACTGAACGCCAAGGAAGCCAAGGCATTCATGCGCGCTGTCGCTTCCGATCCTGACGTGGAGTACGTTGAACCGGATGTCCCTATATCCGCTAGCTCGGCTCCCAATGATCCGCTCTATAGCCTGCAATGGGGGCTTTTCTCAAACCTGGACCCCGGTCAGTCCAATGTAGGGATTCGCGCGCCCAATGCGTGGAACATCGCGACGGGCGCGGGCGTCACTATCGGTCTGGTCGATAACGGCGTAACAAGCCATAGTGACCTCAACGCGAGTATTCTTCCATACGGTTATGACTTTACCTTTCTTGGTCCGACGGATGGCTCGAACCCGGGTATTGGAAATGGAAAGTGCCCAATCACGTATCACGGCACTCATGTTGCGGGCGTCATGGCCGCCGCGACGAACAACGGCATCGGAATTGCGGGCATTGCCCCGTCCGCAAAAATCATCTCTGCGCGCGTGTTGAACGCGTCGCGCTTGTGACGTCGGTGGCACCGACGCCTTTGAGTGCTGCCGAAATGCGTACACTAATCACGCAGCACGCGCAGCCGTTCCCTAAACGGCCGGATCAGCCTCTGGGCTCGGGCATTCTCGATGCGACGGCGACACTCGTGCACCATCTCGAACCCGACAGCCGGGACCTACTACGGCACCGTGGACCCTAACACGGCTCTCACTGGCGCAACCATCCTCGCCACCTACACACAATAAGCTGGTTGCATGGGAAACACGCCCCTGCGTTGCCACTATGGCGCACGGAGGCGTAACTTCTCGCGCAAGCGACATAAGCACGTGAGTTCGAAATGTCAGACACTCCATTCACCGATCCTGAAGCAACCAACGTAAGCACCTCAAGCGCTCGTCAAGCCGCTTGGCCTCTTGATCCATCCAACCTCCAAGATGAGCTCGACCTGGTCGGTGCACTGGCTAAGGCCGGGCACACTGCGCTGCTTGACGAAACGGTCAGAGGGATCAGAATGCGGCACGCCGCCGACGTCGAAGCATTGAAAGCCCTATGCCTCGCACTGTACAAAATTGACCGATTTGCAGAGATGCTGAGTGTTGCCCGTCAGGGACTCCGCATTGATCCTCAACGCGCCGTGCTCCACTTGTACGCCGCACATGCACTGAGCCTACGCGGCTATAACGTAGAAGCAATGATTCACAGCAGGGAAGCGGCACGGCTTTCGCCGGATGACGCGGTGACGCATTATCAGCTTGGGTGCCTTGAACTAAGCAATGGTGAATTCAGCCAAGGCTGGACGCGGCACAATCTGTTCTACACGTTGCCGGTACAACTAAACTCGTTGGTTTTTCCGGACTTTCCCGTATGGAATGGCGAGCGGATTTCAGGACGAACGTTTCTGCTTGTCGGCGAACAGGGACGCGGCGACGAAATCCATTTCATCCGGTTTGCTGAATGGCTGCACCAGCGAGGCGCAATCGTTGACGTGTTTGTCAGCCGGCCCGTTGCGAGGATTGCCGCCAGGATGCACGGCGTACGGTCGGTGTTTATAGAGTTGCCGCCCGGACCCTACGACTACTGGAGCCACATGCTACGGATGCCAGAACATATGGGGCTGGACCCGCCAATGCTGCCCATCGCTATGCCGTACCTCGCAGCAGAGCCCGAAAGGCTGGACTTCTGGCAGACCTGCATAGATGCCATTTCCCCGGCACTGGCACACAAAAAACGCAGAAGGATTGGAATCGTATGGGCTGGCGGCCCCTATCATGCGCTCGATCGGTTCCGATCGATCCTCCTCGACACGCTAAAGCCCCTGTTTGCCTCGCCGAGTACGACCTGGTTTTCGCTGCAAAAGGGAGACGGTGAGCGCGACAGCGAAGCCCTCACGGATGAATTTGATTGGCACGCGCTCGGTCCGACTATCGAGGACTTCGCCGATACGCTCGCCATACTCGAAACCCTCGACCTGCTCATCACTGTTGACACGTCCGTCGCGCATCTGGCAGGAGCGGCGAACCTCCCGGTGTGGGTTCTTCTACCAGCCTATACGCAGTGGCGATGGTTAACAGATCGAACCGATAGCCCCTGGTATCCGACCATGCGGCTGTTCCGTCAACGCGAGCTAGGCGAGTGGGGACCGGTCATTGATGAAGCGCGAGAGGCATTGCACACATGGTGTGCTGATAACTGAATCGCCACGCCCCGGCCTTTGGCGGATTGCTCTGGCATGCCGCATGACCGGCTGGCGGCTGGCGGCTGGCGTTACGGTCGCTGCCCGGCACCAAGCGGCGCGGCGAAGGGCTTACCTGTCGAACGCAATCCCCTGCCCCCGCAATTGCCGCATCGCACTGTCGAGATGCGCGCGAGCGCTTTCCTTGTCACCAAGCCGCATTTGCTCGTAAGTCCGCTGCGCCACATCATGTGGCACCTGCTTGAGCACCCGATTACTGCTCATCGCTTTAAGCTGGACCTCAGCAGCACGCTCCAGGTAATAGAGATCATCCCAGGCTTCTGCGATGCTGGCGCCTGCCACCATCACACCATGGTTCTTCAGGAACAAGATGTCCGCCTCCCCCATCGCCGCCGCGATGCGATCCCCTTCCGACTCGTCCAGTGCCAGGCCGCCGTAATCTTCATCGACAGCGGTGCGCCCATAGAACTTCAACGCCGTCTGCCCGAGCCACAACAACGGCGGCCCCTCCAGCAAGCAAAGCGCCGTCGCATTCGGCATATGCGTGTGAAACGCAGCCTGCACGCGCGGCATTGCACGATGCAAGCGCGCATGGATATAAAACGCCGTCGCCTCCGGCTTCCCTTCACCCTCGACAACGTGTCCGTCAAAATCGCAAACCAGCAGCCGTGACGCCGTTATCTCGGCGAACGCATAACCATAAGGATTCACAAAGAACAGATCGTCGTGCCCCGGCACAACCGCCGAGAAATGATTGCAGACCCCTTCCTCGAAACCGTACTGCGCCGCTAACTGGAAACATGCCGCCAGTTCGATGCGGGCCTGCATGACCGCGTCGGAATCGAGCCGCACGTTGCGTGACGGTGCCGTCGAACCCACGGATAACAGCGTATGCGCCATGATGTCTACCCTTGAAATTTACCAGCCGAGCGAAGCGAACAGCCTCGGCACCTGATCGAGTGTCGCTAGCGTAGCATCGGGCGTGTAATCCCGCAGCAAGGTGCGCCCCGTACCGCGATCGATCCAGACGCACCGAAAACCAATATCGCGCGCCGCCGCGTGGTCGAGATGCGGGCTCGCGCAAATGTGGACCACGTCGTCCTTCGTCACACCGAGTTGCTCGTGAGCGTAATCGAACAGGTGTCGCGCCGGCTTATATGCCCCCGCCTGCTGAGCCGTGATCACGCGGTCGATCTGGCCGCCGAGTTGCGCAACATTGCCCGCAATGATGTCGTCGTCGGTATTCGACACGATGCACAGCCGATAGCCGAGTCCCTTGAGTTGCCTCAATGTGTCGACCACTTCGGCAAACGGCGGCATCGCGGAGATGCGACTCGTCAGCACGCCCGCGTCGCCTTCGTCGCTGCGCGAACCCAGTTCTGCGAGCGCGAGCCGCAGTCCGTCGCCGGCGACCTGGCGGAACGACCGGTGCGGCGCGGTCTGCTCCAACGCATGTTCGTGCCGGTCGTAGACCTCGATCAGTTTCGCCGGCGCAACCTCGTTGCCGTCCTTCGTGCGCAGGATTTCGCGGACCGCCGCCTGAAGACCCTCATCCCATTGGATCAGCGTGCCATAACAGTCAAAAGTCAGCCAGACCGGACGTTGGGTGTTGTGAAGTGACATGAAATGCTCCCAGGAATGATGGAATGACGCTCGAATGCGGACAGGTTAAGCGTCTCAGCAGATATTTGAAAATTAAATTAAAATCTATGCGTCAGTTGAATTTCAAATAACGAAGCGAGCCGATCATGCTTGACCTGGAACTATTGAACACGCTGATTTGCGTCGTCGACGAGGGCAGCTTCACGCGTGCGGGCGAGCGCGTGCATCGAACCCAGTCGACGGTCAGCCAGCAGGTGCGCAAGCTGGAAGCGCTGGTCGGCCGGACGTTGTTGCTACGCGACCGCACCGGCAATCAGGTGAGCGCGACCGAGCACGGCGAGCTGCTCGCGCAATACGCGCGTCGGCTGCTGGCGCTGGCGCAGGAAGCTCAGGACGCGCTGGCGAGCGAGGTGGAACTGACGCCGGTTCGCATTGGCGTACCGGAGGATTTCGACGCGCGGCGCATGTCGGCGATGCTGTCGGGCTTCGTGAAGGCAAAGCCGGGCGTGCGGCTGGAGACCGTCGCCGGCATGAGCGCTGACCTGCAACGCAAGCTGGCGGCCGGCGAGATCGAGATTGCACTGATCAAGCGCGAACCGGGCAGCGGCGAGTGCCTCGCGGCCTGGCCGGAATCGCTGGTGTGGGTCCGCGGTGGGGATGCTGAATTGCCCCACGATCCCATGGATGAACCGATCCCGCTGGCGCTGTTTCCTCAGGGATGCGTCTACCGGCAACGGGCCATCCGCGGCCTCGACAAGGCGCACAGGCGCTGGCGCATCGCGTTCGGGAGCCACAGTCTCACCGGTATTCAGGCCGCTGTTTCGTCGGGGCTGGGGATCTCTGTGCTGCCCACCACGGCCGTGCTTCCCGAGCACCAGGTATGCACGGGTTTGCCGGATTTGCCGCCCACAGAACTGGCGCTCGTCAGCTCCGGCGGAGTGCTCAATACGCTTCAGCAGGCATTGGTGGAATTTCTGCGGGCAGAAGTCAAGGCTTAGGCGCCGCAGATTCGCGCCACAGGAGGGGCTCCGCCCCCGCCGCCACGGGGGCGTGGCGCCGGGACGAAACAGGCGCCGTTCCTACTCGGATGTCCGGTTTGTGCGATCATTGCATTATTTTGAGAATTCGGGCTCCACAACCCGTCCGGTGCCAGATCGGGTTTCACCTGATCGGGCGGACGTGATCGGCCCTTTTAAGCACACGATCGCGTCCAGTTGGCGCGCGAAACGATCTATTGAACACAGTCGCAGGCCCCGCCCGCGGCGCAACACAGTTATTAAGGAGCATTGCCAGCATGGGAGTGCCAATTTCGCAGGCCTGGACGGTCGCCACCTATGTCCTGAAGCAGAAGCTGATGCGGCGCAGCCGCTATCCGCTCGTCCTCATGCTTGAGCCGCTCATGCGTTGCAACCTCGCTTGCGCGGGCTGCGGGAAGATTCAGTACCCGGCGCACGTCCTGAAGTCGCAACTCACGCCCGAGCAATGCTTCAAGGCAGTCGAGGAATGCGGAACGCCGATGGTCGCGATTCCGGGCGGCGAGCCGCTTCTGCATCCGCAGATGCCCGAGATCGTCGCCGGTCTCGTCGCGCGCAAGAAATACGTGTACATGTGCACGAACGCGCTGCTGCTCGCCAAGAACCTGCACCTCTTCAAGCCGAGCAAGTATCTGTCGTTCTCGGTTCACGTGGACGGCCAGCGCGAGCATCACGATTTCGCGGTGTGCCGTGAAGGCGGTTACGACATCGCCATGGAAGGCGTGCGTGCAGCGGTCGCGGCAGGTTTCCGCGTCACCACCAACACGACCCTTTTCGACGGCGCCGATCCCAACAGCGTTCGCCTGCACTTCGACGAAATGATGGAAGTGGGCGTCGAAAGCATGATGGTCTCGCCTGGCTACACGTACGACAAGGCACCGGACCAGAAGCACTTTCTCGGCCGTGCACGTTCGAAGAAGCTGTTCCGCGCGATCCTGTCGAACCGGAAGAAGAGCTGGCGCTTCAACGCGTCGCCCATCTTCATGGAATTCCTGATGGGCAAGAAGCAACTCACCTGCACGCCGTGGGGCATGCCCACGTATAGCATCTTCGGTTGGCAAAAGCCCTGCTACCTTCTTCAGGACGGCTACGCAGACAGCTTCGATGAACTGATGGAAAGCGTGAAGTGGTCCGAGTACGGCACGGAAAGCGGCAACCCGAAGTGCGCCAACTGCATGGTGCACTCGGGCTACGAAGCGAGCGGCGTGAACTACACGTTCGGCTCGTTCAAGGGCCTGTTCCAGACCGTCAAGGCCATGCTGTTCGACAGCTATAAGGATCCGGGCGCAAACGAGCTTCTCGCCGACTGGAAGAAGACGTCGAATGAAGTGCCGATGGTGTTCGTCCCCACGCCGCCGCGCTCTGATGCTGCCAAGGCCAAACAGGAGGCTGATGCCGCAGCAGCAGCCGTGCAAGCGGTTGCTCCGGTCAACCCGGATCAGATGGAAACGGCAGCGGGCACCGTGCACGAGCAGCTTGAGGGCTGGACTCCGGAACTGACGACCGAAGCCGAAGTTCGCGAGGCGATGGAAAAGGCCTTCGATTATCGCGGCGACGTCACGATCACCCGCAAGGACGGCTCGAGCATCGCAGGCTATCTGTACGACCGCCAATACGGCGCGGCCTTCAAGGACTGCTTTGTCCGGATCATTCCGACCGGCAAGCAGACGAAGGAAGTGATTCCGTATGCGGACATCGGCGCCATTGCCTTCACCGGCAAGGATACGGCCGCCGGCAAGACCTTTGAAAACTGGGTCAAACGATACTGGGAAAAGAAAGCCGCCGGCGAAACGAACATCCAGATCGAACCGGAATATCTCGGCGACTAAGCGGTAATCAAGCATCGCGGGATTCCAGCCGGGGCATGCGCAAAAGCCCCGGCTGGCCCGGCTTCACAGATGCCACCTCATCTCCACACTCGTCGTATCGCCCTCGCAGGCAGGAATCGCTTCCGGACATGTCCCGCGGCAGCACCTGCAGACACACCGCATTAAACGTGTGACCCGCAGCGGAAATTAAAGTAATATTAATCCGCCGGTTTCAACGTTTTCACCCCTCCCCGCTTGCATTATTTCTCCCGCTTTAAAATCAGAAACCTTAAGGTTTGACTTATCGTTTCGTTCCAAAAGTTTGACTGTCATATCCCCCCGTACCTCACTAATATTGCTTCCAAGGACGCCGCTCGAATAGATCCGCATCCGAACCAGCAGGCCTGCCAAGGCAACATCGGCACTACGCCTTCTGCTCCAGCCACCGCAATCCAGACACAACCGTGGTAATCAGCTTCTGATTAGCTCAATCCAGAACGGTGTCGATTCCTGTTTGCATAGGAATCCGAATTTTTAGCGGTTTGTTTTTAAGACTTTTAAACTAGGAAGGTAATGAAACATGACTGACCTGTCGCGACGCAAAATGTTGGTGGGCGCAGCCGCTTCGGCTGCGGCGCTCGGGGTGGCCGCCACGGCCAAAGCAGCTTCGTTCGGCAATCCGGACCGGCCGCCCGAAGGTGAAGTCAACGCAAAGAGCCTGACGAGCCGGACCGACCCGGGCCCTCAGAACCCGGCCATTGCTAACCAGTTCCCGTCGTTCCAGAACCCGCCGGCGACCGATGTCAACGGCATGCCGTTGTTCTGGGCGTCGTTCAACAACGCACACAAGCGCTTTCAGGACGGTGGCTGGGCCCGCGAAGTGACGCAGGATGACTTTGCCATCTCGGAGGACATTTCGGGCGTAAACATGCGCCTTTCCGCAAATGGCATCCGCGAAATGCACTGGCACCAGCAGGCCGAGTGGGCCATCATGGTGGACGGTAAGTGCCGGATTACGATCCTCGACGAACAAGGCCGTGCGCAGGTAGCCGACGTCAAAACCGGCGACCTCTGGTATTTCCCTCCGGGCCTGCCGCACTCGTTGCAAGGCCTTGGTCCGAGTGGCGCAGAATTCGTGCTGGCGTTCGACAACGGTCACGCTTCCGAATTCAACACGCTGCTGGTGACGGACTGGATTGCACACACGCCGCCGGATGTGCTCGCCAAGAACTTCAACGTGCCGGTCGACGTATTCAAGAATATCCCGCTCGACAATCTGTGGATCTTCCAGGGCAACGACCCCGGTCCACTGGCGGCCGCACAACGCGCATCGGCAAGTCCGCTTGGCGCGCCCAAGAACCCGTTCATCTTCTCGCTTGGCGACCTGCCGCCGATCAAACAGACCAAGGGCGGCAAGGTGCAAATCGCCGACAGCCGTAACTTCAAGGCGTCGGCCAACATCGCCGCTGCGCTGGTCACAGTCAAGCCGGGCGGTATCCGCGAATTGCACTGGCATCCGAACGCGGACGAGTGGCAGTACTACATCCAGGGCCAGGGACGCATGACTGTGTTCGACACAGGCCCGAAAGCGGCAACCGCCGACTTCAAGGCAGGCGACATTGGCTACGTGAAGAAGAGCCTCGGGCACTACGTGGAGAACACCGGCGACGTCGACCTGATCATGGTCGAAGTCTTCAAGGCCGACCACTTCGCGGAAGTTTCGCTGTCCGACTGGCTGACGCACACTCCGCCGCAGATGATCCAGGACACGCTGAACATCAGTCCGGCAGACCTTGCGCGCTTCCCGAACAATCGTCCTGACATCTTGCCGATTTAATCGACTCGACAAGCGGTTTGCTCCGTGGCCGCCCGGGACATGATGTGTCCCGGGCGGGCAAACAGGACGAGCATGAAAGAGGATGCGATTGACGTCGCGCCTCGTTAGCTGGCGCGCTCCATTTCGATGAGTCCAGGGTCACTCGATGTTTCCATTCAAACTATTTCAAACCGGTGCCGCGTCGATGTCGGGTGCGACGCAGCAGACTGAACTCGCTGTGCGCGATGTACTGACGGGACGCCGCAAAGGCTTACGTGCTTTTCTGCCTTTTGTTGGCCCAGCCGTGATCGCCTCGGTCGGTTATATGGACCCGGGCAACTTTGCGACGAACATTCAGGCCGGATCGTCCTGCGGCTATGAGTTGCTGTGGGTGGTCGTGCTCGCGAACGTAGTCGCCATGCTGTTCCAGGCCATGTCCGCGAAACTCGGCATCGTGACGGGCCGCAATCTGGCCGAGTTGTGCCGCGAACAATTCCCGAGGCCTGTCGTATTGGGCATGTGGTATGGCTCGGAGATCGCTGCCATGGCCACCGATATCGCCGAATTCCTGGGCGGCGCGCTAGGCATCTCGCTGCTGTTTCACGTTCCCCTGCTCTGCGGCCTGCTTGTCACCGGCGTGGTAACGATGGCGATCCTGCTGCTCGACCGCGGAGGCTTTCGCCCGCTCGAACTGGTGATCGCGACCCTCGTCGCCGTGATCGGATTGAGCTACGTGTGCGAGCTGTTCATTGCGCCTCCCGACTGGCACGCCACGCTGATGGGCAGCATCGTGCCGCGCTTGCACGGAAGCAATGCGATCACGCTTGCCGTAGGGATTATCGGCGCGACCATCATGCCGCACACCCTGTTTCTTCATTCAGGGCTCACGCAAAACCGTACTCCTGCGCGTAATGATGCGGAACGCAGCCGGCTCCTGTGGTTTTCCAACCGGGAAGTCCTGATTGCCCTCGGCATTGCAGGCTTCGTGAATCTTGCGATGGTCATGATGGCAGCGGCCGTATTCCCGCGCTCGGCAGACGGCATCTCGGATATTAGCGTTGCGTATCACTCGCTGATCCCCCTGCTTGGCGTCGGGGCCGCTACGGTGTTCCTGATCTCGCTGATGGCATCCGGCATGTCGAGTTCGGTGGTCGGAACCATGGCCGGTCAGGTCATCATGCAAGGCTTCGTCGACTTCAAGATTCCTGTCTGGACGCGCCGGCTCATGACCATGGCACCCGCCTTTGTGATTGGCCTGCATTTCAACGTGGTCAATGCGATGGTGATCAGCCAGGTGGCACTCAGCTTCTTTTTGCCGATCCCGCTGGTCGCTCTCGTCGTGCTCTCGTCGCGCCGTAGCGTCATGGGCAAATTTACGGCCGGCAAGACAACGGTTGTCGTGGCGACGCTTGCCACCATTCTGATCGTTGCACTGAATCTCGACCTGCTCAGGCAGGCTATGTTTTAAGGTTGAACCGGTCGAAGGCGAACCTTATTTTCTAACCAGGTAAGCAGAATTTTTCAAAGGGGAAACATCATGGGCTCAATAAGCATCTGGCATTGGCTGATTGTCGCGTTGATCGTGTCGCTGGTCTTCGGGACCAAAAAGCTGCGCACAGTAGGCGGCGATCTCGGCTCGGCGATTCGCGGATTCAAAGACGCGGTGAATTCTGAAACGCCTGGCGCGACGCAATCGCCGGCTGCAACTCCGGCTGCTCAAGCAGCACTGCCGGTGCACGCCGAACTGATCGCGACTGCCGCGACGGTGACCGCGCAAGACGCACGATGAACAGCTTTGATACGCACTTCCAGGTATCGGCAAGACGTCCTCCCGCCGGAAGAACGGCGGGAGTCACACTCCGATTGAAGCGGTCAAGGGGGAAAATCAGTGGCTGACGGTGCTCAGTCCACAGGCATGTGTCTCGCCTTCCTCGAGCAAAAACGCCTTGAAGGCTTCCGCGACAGGCGCCAGTTGCTTGTCCGCCCGATGGACGACATGCCACTTTCGAATCGCCGGAAAACCAACGACATCAAGTACCGCAAGCATCCCCGCTTGCAATTCCAGCATGACCGTGTGCGCGGAAAGGAAACTGATGCCCATTCCGGAGATTACAGCTTGCTTGATGGCCTCGGTATTGCGGATTTCCAGCGGATCATTCAATGCCAGTCGACCGTCGAAGCACTCCTGCATCGCAGTCCACGTGTCCGAACCCCTTTCCCGCACGATGAATCGTTCACTGCCGAGTTCAGCAAGATCAATACGTTGTTTGCCAACCTTGGGATGCGACGGCGAGGCGACGATGACGAACGCGTGCGGCGCAAATGGGGTGCTGGTAAATTTCGCTTCCGCTGGCGCGCCGACCATGATGGCGAGGTCGAGCCGGTTTTCTTCGAGACGACCCAGCACATCGTCGCGATTTTCTACCGTCAAATTCAGTTCGACCGCTGCATTCCGGCTCGAAAATCCGGCCAGCAGTCGCGGCAGAAAATAGCCCCCGGTACTGATTACACCGACGTTAAGGCTACCTCCCGCGAGGTTCTTCATTTTCGCCAAGGTCTCTTCCGCTTCACGGAAGCAGTGAATGATGGCGCGGCTATGGTGGAGCATCTCCTGCCCAGCGGGTGTGAGGTAGATCTTCTTTCCGAGCTGTTCGAACAGGGCAACGCCCGCATGCTCCTCGAGATGCTTGATCTGCGTCGAGACCGCTGGTGGCGACAGATTCAACTCGTCCGCCGCCCGGGAAAAACTCAGGCGGCGTGCGACGGTTTCGAAGGTCTTGAGTTGACGCAAAGTGGCATTCTTCACAGTGGTCTGCAAAAGGTTGAGAGTTTTACCGGACAACCGGCGATTCGGACCCACGTCTGCAAACGACGCAAACAGAGGCACGCAAGTACGGTCAGGATCGGCGACGCTGCTGACCGCGCTTCCGCGAACCAGGTCGCAATGAAGCGGCTTTAGAATAAACCGCTACCGGAGCCGACCGGTATGACTTGAACATGGCAAGATTTTCATCTTCGGTGCCGCGCTCCCGCGGCGCCCGACATACACGCCTTTTGCGGTACGGCTGCGGCGAAGAGTCGCATGTGCCGATACGCCATTACAACCCAAATCGGCCGAAAGCACGGGTTACATCTGTAATAGAGCCGGCAGTTGGTGCAATAGACCGGCAACCTGCAGAGATAAAACTTCTGATTTACACCACTCGCTGGTCGCCATGCTCGCCTGAGTCGAACACGCTCATCGTTGGCTACTCAAACTATGCGTATACTTTTCGTGTCTCCACGACATTCAGAGGCTAGCTGGTTGTACAAGGCGCTGCATGAAAGCACGCACAGCCTGAGCCGTTCGCATGACCTGACCGACTGCGTGTCGCAAGCCAGGCGGGAGCCGTTTGATGCGGCGATTCTGATGGTCCACGACGCCGCCCTGTACGCTGACTTGAAAGCAACGCTGCCGCAGCTCGCTGCCATTGCGGGTGGCGCGATCCTGATCGTAATTTTGCCGAACGCCACCGCTCAGGAACGCAGCGCGATGCTGCGCGCGGGCGCAGACGCGTGCTTTGCCCGACCACTGTCGTTCATTGAAATGCACGAACGCCTACAAGCACTGCGTCGAGCCACATTGGCACATCGCGAAGTCGGACAACCGGCCGCGACGCCGCTTCAACTTGATGCACTCAAGCGCGAACTGGTGAGCGGCGATCACCGCTTGTCTCTGACAAAAACCGAGTACCTGCTTGTCGAGTGCCTGATGCGCGATCTGAACGCACCTGTCGCCCACGAGCAACTCATTCGCTATGCGTGGCCAGGGAAAGACGTCCTCAGTTGCACAAGCGTGAGTCCGCTGATCTGGCGATTGAGATCAAAACTGAAAACGCATCTGCCCGCCGTCCAGATCAATACGGTGAATTGCTATGGTTATCAGTTGAGTCTTTCGCAATCCTGAACCTCGGGAATTTTTCAGCCCCGAGATTCCGCCTCACTAATGACCGGCAGCCCGATTATGCCGACTTGTTCATGAGGCGCCTGCTGGCGCGGTACTCGGTTGGTGTTGTCGCAAGATGTTTGCGGAAGAGCTTCGAGAGCCAGCCACCGCCCCCGAGCCCACAACGGCGCGCGATCTTGTCAACCGGTAGATCGGTTTCGACAAGAAGGCGGCAACACATGTCGAGCCGTACATAAGACAGATACTCGGACGGTGTGACGCCCATTTCCATCTTGAAGCGGCGCAGGAAGTTGCGCTCGCTCATGGCTGCAACCTGTGCAGCTGCGTCGATGGCGATGGGCCGGTCGCCGTTTGCCACGAGCCAGCGGGCCGATGCCTGAATCTTTTCGCTCACGTACGTGGGCGCATTCTCACGGATAGTCGCCGTAAAGCGCGCCTGTTGCGGCCGGGGCAGTACCTGATCTGCAATCTGGCGCGCGATTTCAGGGCCGCAATCCTCTTCAACCAGCGCCAGTGCGTTTTGCAACGGACTGGGGATAGCCATCGAGACGCCCATGTCAAGCGGACCGTATTGGTAGCTGGTTTCCGAAGCGCGACGGCCCCAGCGCTGAGCACCGCCCGCGCATCCGAAGCCCGCGGCGTCGAGCAGCAACCGCCCTTCGCCGAGCGGGACGACCAGTTCGCTGCGCTGGCATTCGCGACACAGCCAGGCAGTCAAGCGCTCATCGCGTACTGCATTGCGCACCTCACCTCCGCCGCTGACAAATAGCGCGTGGAAACCTTCCAGATGACGCCGCTCCTCGACTCGTTCGGTCCACACAAACACGGAAGACGAACTATCGACGCGGCCACCGACCGTGGATAGAAGGCAAACCTTGTAAGGGGCCTGGCCGCTCAAGGATGCGTTTGCGCCGGTGAGCGCATTCGCAGACTGGAATACTTCCACGACCGCAGCTGCCTCCGGCAGCGCAAAACCGCTGAGCAAAACTATTCCGATATTTCTCGCTGTGCGCACGCCTTGCAAAACGCCCAGAGGCTCTACGCCTTTTCTCTGAACTGCCTCAAAGCACTCCATGATCTGAATCCCCGGAAATTTAGTAGATCCCCTCCAGCTTCAGTTGAGCTGGATTATTGGCTGGAAATCATCTTTCCAACAGCGGGCCGCGATGCTGCTGCGCCTACAAAACGCGACCCTACTTGCACGTTACATGCCAGCACTCACGTGCAAGCGAGTTCATCGCTTCAATTTCCACATAAAGCCTTTTCAAACCATGGCCTTAGCGTGCATAAACCAGAGCGCGCCTGTTGCTTGCGCGTCGGCGTGGAAGACAGAACTTGCCGAGGTGTTACGTGGCGCACGTTACGACGTTACGGGCGGTCGAAGAGCACATTCCGCCATCAAATCACGCGCAACACTGATGGATGCCGAGCACATCCATCGCGCGTTGCAAGATATCCTCGCGGCGCCATGCGATATAGCGCGCATAGCAGGTCTGTTGAGGGGGGAAGGTCGCGGGGAGCCGGTGCCACTTCTCCCCTGTCATCTGAATCCAGAGGATCGCATCCAGGATCTCGCGGGCGGCGCGGCGTGGTCGGCCGCGCGGAGACTTAGGCTCACGAAAGAGATGCTCGACTCGCATCCAGTCTTGATCTGATAGGGGAAGTTCAATCATGGCATGGTACAAAGAAAGGGGGATGCAGGCTTAAAGCTTTCTTCTACAAATATCGCAGCCCGATTTCTAAAGCCAGAGAAAATCAAAATTTCACTAAGCGCTGTTGCAAAAAATGCCCATATGTCAGTGTCGTTTCTTCAAGCTGTATTAAACGCAGCGCGCGCGTGTTCCGATGTGATGTCAGGCGCGGAAGATAGAACAACACCATGCGCTCAGGAATTGCACTGGCGCTCTAGTAGAGCAAAAGCATTTCCATTTAGTATGCATACCTAATTTAGATCATTACCTCAGAGTCTGGCAGCCTAAGGCAAGGATCATGTGCGTCAATCCGTCGCACGCCCCAGCATTTGATGCAGGACGAGCGCCAACTCTCCCGAACGCAGCGGCTTGCGCAGCAAAGCGGCAGCCCCGGCCTTTCGTGCTTCTTCCTCAAGTGCGGGATTGCCATAGCCGCTACACAGAATCACCGGCAACGTGTTGCGAATCGCCCGAATCTCGCTGACAAGCGCGAGACCTGTCAGCTCAGGCATCGTCTGGTCAGTAACGACTACGTCGAAGCGGTTGGGATCTTCTTTAAAGGCCTGCAACGCAGCGGCACTGGAGCGAAAGCCCACCGGTTCATAACCCAGGTCGGCCAGCACCTCCTCGGCGAGCGTCACCAATGCATCTTCGTCGTCGACGATCAGCACAATCTGGCCGTCCCCACGAGGCAGATCTTCGGGGATGCCGTCAGCGGCGGGCGGCGGTGCATCGGTGACAGGAAGGTAGATATCGAAGCGGGTTCCCTGACCGACCACGCTTTGGACGTCGATGCCGCCTCCGTACTCCCGCACAATCCCATCGACGAGCGACAGGCCGAGTCCGGTCCCCTCACCCGTTCTCCGGGTCGTAAAAAACGGATTGAAGATGCGCTCGACAACCTCGGATGAAATCCCGGCGCCTGTATCGCTGACCGTCAGCCTGACGAAGTCGCCCGGCCCCACCCTGCCTTCCGACAATGTCGCAACGAACGCGAAATGCGCCTTGTCGAGCGTCACGCCCAAGGTGCCGCCTGATGGCATTGCCAGAACCGCGTTGCTACAGAGATTCATGACTACCTGATGCAGATGGGTCGCATCGCCGGCAACGTACGTGTCGTTCGCATTGAGCTTGACATCAAGCTCAATGCTGTCGGCCAGGTGGCCCTGTAACAGCTCGATAGTCTCCGACACCACTGGCGACACACGGACCGGCACGCGTGTCCCCATGCCGCTGCGGCTAAAGGTCAGGATGCGCTCGACCAGCGTGCGCGCCCGGTTAGCGGCGTTTAGAACCTGCTCGACATAGCGGCGTTCATCGCTTGCCACGGGCAATGAATTGAATGCCCGCTCGCCGTAGCCGAGAATAGCCCCGAGAATATTATTGAAGTCGTGCGCTATCCCGCCAGCGAAAGTGCCGAGAGCTTCGAGCTTCTGGGATTGCCGCAGTTGCCCTTCAAGCTCACTGCGCTCCTGTTCGGCCTCGCGAAGCGACGTGATGTCTTCCACGGTGGCCACCAGCATCTCTTCGGAGTCCCGGATGTTTTGCGGCGCGTGTTCCTGATGCGCTGAGACTCTCGCCATGCTTATGTCGGCCCATACAACCTGACCATCGCGGCGCGTGTAGCGCGTCTGGAAATGGATCCTCTCGTGCACGCCTGAAAGCAGCTTGTCGACACGCTCACGCGCCAAAAGCACGTCGTCGCGATACATGATGTCGAAGGCCCCAAGGCGTTCCAGTTCCGTCGACCCGTAGCCGATCATCCGCTGAAAAGCGGGATTCGTCGCAGTGTAGTGGCCATCCGCGCTCAGGACGATGATGCCGAGCGGCGCATGCTCGAATACCGCCCGCCAGCGGTGCTCGCTTGAGCGAAGCCGCTGATTGACTTCTCCGAGCCGGCGCATCTGTCTGATCAGCGCGAACGCCAGGAGTGCGACGAACGCGGAAATGGAGCCGGTCCCCACGAGCGCGTTGATCGAACTGGTTCGCCAGTCTGCGAGCGCAACGGATTCATCGCGCGAGACGACCACTAACAGCGGGAGGCCGGGTACCTGACGAATCGCAGAGCGGACCCGGGAGGGCATCTTACTCTGCGTCTCGGCCGGAAACTGAACGATCGGGGTACCGCCATCGCGAAGGAGCCGGATGGCCGCTCCCGGCCCCAGGTCTATGCGCCTATAGAAATCGCGGAAGTAGTCCTCGTCGACCAGCGCCCGTGCGACGCCCTCAAACCGTCCTTCGGGATCCTGCAAACGAATCGCGACGGCGAAGGTCGGCTTTCCATCCGTGAGACTCTTCAGCGGTTCGCTCACCACCACCGAATCGCCGGAGGCCTTTTTCAAATCCTGGAAGTACTGGCGATTGGCGATATTCGGACTTGAACTCGCCGCTGCTATCGAGGTGGCGGTACGCACGCCGTGCTCGTCCGCGATCGTCACCTCGCGAATCTGCGGCAGCCCCTCGATCTGATGCGCGAGGAAGGCCGCTTTCTCCGCGGGCGTCATTAGCTGGTTGCGCGGATCGCGTTCCCAGACCGATGTGCGCCGCAGAATCAGTTCCACCTCCTGCAACGAACGGGCCGTCTGTTCGGCAATTGCGCTGGCGAGGCTGGACATTTCCCGGTCGTTGTCCGCGAGCGTCAGGCGGCGCGCCCGCCAGCTATCCCAGCCCGATGCGACGCATACCAGCAACACGATCAGGCCTGCGCCTATGGCAATGACCCAAGGCAGGTAGGGTGCGCCTGCAGCGCCTTGTTCATTCCGCATCGGCCGGGGTTCTCGCGATAGAGTCGGCAATCACCGGGCTGCGTCGCAGCATGCCAGTAACAGCCAAACAGGTCGTCAGCACTGCTTTACAGCGCGATCGAAGTCAGCTTTTCCACTGCCGCCGCAAATGTGTAGCCGGCGCCTCGTTCCGTTTTGATAAATTGTGGCGTAGAGGGGTTTTCCTCGATCTTCCGACGCAGACGCAAAATCTGCACGTCGATGGAGCGGTCGAACACATCGTCGTATAAACGGCTCGCCTCCAGTAACTGGTCACGTGTCAGAACGCGGCCCGGTGCGGCCAGAAAAGCACTCAAAAGCGAGAACTCGCCGTTCGTGAGGTCAATCCGTATGCCAGCCGGCGAGGTCAGCTTTCTCGTGCCGATGTTCAACTCCCAACCGGCAAACCGATAGGCACGGACGTCGACTTGACGACCCGTCAACACCTGGGTCGCCGCCGCCCGGCGCAACACGGTACGGATCCGGGCTAGCAACTCGCGTGGGCTGAAGGGCTTGGTGACGTAGTCGTCGGCGCCCAGTTCGAGGGCCATGACGCGGTCAGCCTCGTCGAGCCTGCCCGACACGACGATGATGGGAAGCGACGACTGGTCACGCACCCGCCGGGCAATCTGCATGCCATCCTCGCCCGGCATCCGGAGGTCGAGAATGATCAGATCGATCGCATGTTCCTTCAGCGCCGCGGTCAGCTCCTTGCCGTTCGACGCAGCCGTGACTTTCAGATCGTTCTCGCGAAGATACTCCGCGATCAGCGTCCTGATTGCGGGGTCGTCATCCACCACGAGAACGTGCGGAGGATTTTCGTTGCTCATGCCTGGTGCTCCTGTGGCGTCTGGAACACGCTGTTCAACGCCACCTGCCTGAAGGGATACTGCTCAAGCGCCGGCTGTTTTCAGGCGTGTGCGAAGCATCACCTGAAGCGCCGTCGCATAGTCTTTGGTGTTGGCGTGTGCCCGCACCAATCTGGCTCGATTATAGCGTCCACACTCTTGCTGGACGTTGCAAGAGAGAGTTTCAATAAGGCGGTGAAGTATGACGCAGCGCACAACATGGCCGGATCAAAGCATGTTGGCGATATGCAATTCTGCCGTGGCACCAGGGCAGTCCCGCGGACGAGTATAGCGCTGTCGGCTTGGCTCGAGCCTCGCGTTCAGAGCAAACGCTACGCCCCGACATGGCCGGGGCGTCAGACGCGCTTAGAACCGGTGGGTTATGCCCACGATGGCCGCGACCTGGTGGTTGGTCGACGAGTAGGACGCGCCACTGAAGTCAGCCACTGCCTTTTTGCCCGTCGAATCGATACCCGAGGCGGTCTCATAGAAGCCGATTGCGTAGAGCGACGTACGCTTGGACAGCTGATAGATCGCGCCAAGGTTGATCTGGTTGTAGTTCGCGCTGCCAACGTTATCCGCGCCGCTGTTATGCGTGTAGATGTAAGCACCTGCCAGCGTCAACCCCGGGGTCAGCGCGTACTTCACGTTCAGTTCGCCCGAATTGAAGGTGGCCGTGCCGCCGTTGTACTTCGTGCCGTAACTGCCCACCGCGGTGACCGCGCCAAGGCTCTGGAACTGCGTGTTCGAGTACAGTACGGCGAGTGTCGCGGCGCCCAGCTGGTACGAACCGCCGGCCGTGATGATCTGCTGCGAACCAGCGGACGCGTAGCCGCCGTAAATGCGGCTTGGCATGTTGTTGGTGCCACCCGCGGCGGAGGACGGCGACGACGAATTGCCCTGGTCGCCGAACGTTGCGTAGTACGGGTCCTTGGTGAACATGTAGCTCGCGCCGAGCTTGACCGCGCCGTTCGAGTACGACACCGCTGCGTCCGTGACTTCGTTGCGCGAGAAGTCGCCAGCCTGACCGCCCAGGCTGTACAGAACGCCGATCGTCAGACCGCGGTAGTTCGGGCTCGTGTACTTGATCGAGTTCTGCACGCGATTCGACGTGTCGACGTTATCGACGTCGCCGGCACGCGTACCGTAGCCAAGGCCGGAAGCCGCCCAGTCTGCGCCGGATGCGAAATTGGACGTCGCATCGTTGCTGGCCGAATATTGACGGCCGAGCGTCACCGTACCCCAGGTGTTGCTTTGCAGGCCCACGTATGCTTTACGACCGAACTCCAGGCCGCCCTGGCTCAAGCCACCCGTGCCAAGCGTATAACCATTTTCGAGGTCGAAAATCGCTTTCAGGCCACCGCCCAGATCTTCACTGCCGAGCAAACCCCAACGCGACGAGGTGGCGCTCGACAGCGCATACATCTGGCCGCCCTTCACGTTGTTGTTGAACAGGAGACCGCCGTCTGCAATGCCGTACAGGGTGACGCTTTGAGCGTGAGCGGCGCCCGCAAAGGCGCCCAGCACCAGGATGGCCGCCGTAGTCTTTTGAATTTTCATCTTGATCTACTCGAATATTTTATTTAATACTGCTTAATATATATGAGACATCAGGCCTGTTATTTATCCATTCATTGATGGACAGATAAACCCAAGCCTTAAAATCACATACCCCAAACCTTCAGTGGCGCGACATCGGTTGAGACAGCAGGCGCTGTGGCAGATGAAATGACCAGATTCCCCGCACCACTATTCGCCTGCTCAATCGACGGGTCACAGTGTATCGACCCGCGGATATTTTTCTAAATCACCCATTCGCATATGCAAAGCGCTGCCGCCCATTCGCACCAAATTAGGGCTCGAAAGCACGAAAACGGCGCAAAAAGCACGAAAAATTGGGTAATCACGCCACGATCGTTAGGATAAATAGTATTTATGACCGCATTGCGTCGAAAACTACGTGGGGAATTTGCAACAATGCCCGGAAGCCTTACGCGGGCTTTCCGGGCATGGACACGCTGCCGCGAACATCGGTACTCCGGTCAGCGCGTGGACAAATGCAGGCGGGCGAGTTTGCCGTCAGACCGGCACGTCGCCTTCTATAGTTGTGCGATACATCTTGCGGCGCAGATGATCCGGCGTGCCGGCCGCGAGGTGCATCAGCGAGCGGTTGTCCCAGAACACCATGTCGTGCTCGGCCCACACGTGACGGTACAGATGCTCAGGCCGCACGCTGTGCGCGAAAATTTCTTCGAGCAATTGCTTGCTCTCGTCTTCGGGTAGCCCGATTACGCGGGTGGTGAAATGTTCGCTGACGAAGAGCGCCTTGCGCCCGGTTTCAGGATGCGTGCGCACCATCGGCTGCACGACCGGCTTCACCTCGGCAATCTGCTCGGCGGACAGATTCGGCCGCCACGGGCTGCGCTTTTGCAGCTCCGCGTACTTCGCCAGGTAGGTATGCTCCGCGAAGCGCCCTTCCACCGATTCGCGCAGATGCGCCGGCAGCGTGTCCCAGGCGAGATGCATGTTGGCAAACAGCGTGTCGCCGCCTTCGGCCGGCAACTCCTGTGCATGCAGCAGCGAGCCGAGGCTCGGTTTTTCCTTGTACGAGAGGTCCGAGTGCCAGAAATGGCCCGCGTCGCCGAGACCAATCGGCTTGCCGTTCTCGACGATATTCGACACGACCAGTACCTCCGGATATCCCGGCAGTTGGAACTGGTGCAGCACATGGATCTGCAGCGGGCCAAAGCGGCGGCTAAAGGCGATCTGCTGGTCAGGCGTGATGCGTTGGTCGCGAAACACCAATACGTGGTGATCGAGGTGCGCGCGATGAATGCGCGCGAAATCCTCGTCAACAAGCGGCTGATTCAGATCGAGGCCCAGGACTTCCGCGCCCACGGGGCCGTCGAAGGCACGGATTTCGATGCGGTGCGGGGCAGCCGGGCCGGAATGGAAGGCTTGAGCGGCTTGAGCGGGAACAGCGGAGTCGGAAGCAATCGTCACACGAAACTCTTCGTTCAGTCGGAGCGGAAACGCCGATAGTGGCGCGATAGAGCCAATCTACCGGTCCGCATGCGCGAGAGCAACGAAGCAAATTCCATACGCTTATCCGCTGCAGTGATAAACCCGACGCTGGACCGGACGTAGGGGCAGATCCTCCCGCTCGGGACCGTCGAAAACTTTCATGTATATTACAAACCGCGCCCAAGACGCCCCAAAGCATGCTGTTTTAGGCCCCAACCGGCCCGCACGGCCGCCCGGACTGCGCGCCAGACTTGCCTTGTCGGCAGGCACAGCCGATACTTGTCAGTTGCGCGAAATCCCTTCACCCCTCGATTTAACGGCTTTTCTCATGAGCACAATCCTTGAAAGTCTTCCGTCCGGCCAGAAAGTCGGTATCGCCTTCTCCGGCGGACTCGACACGAGTGCCGCTCTGCACTGGATGCGGATCAAAGGCGCCGTCCCGTACGCTTATACGGCTAACCTCGGCCAGCCCGACGAAGACGACTACGATTCGATTCCGCGTCGTGCGATCCAGTACGGTGCAGAAGGCGCGCGACTCATAGATTGCCGGGCTCAGCTGGTCGCCGAGGGCATCGCCGCCCTGCAATCGGGCGCGTTCCACATCTCGACCGCCGGCGCGACCTACTTCAATACGACGCCGATCGGACGCGCTGTGACCGGCACGATGCTGGTCGCCGCGATGAAGGAAGACGGCGTCAACATCTGGGGCGACGGCAGCACGTACAAGGGCAATGACATCGAGCGCTTCTACCGCTACGGCCTGCTCGTGAATCCGGATCTGAAGATCTACAAGCCGTGGCTCGACCAGGCGTTCATCGACGAGCTGGGCGGCCGCGCGGAAATGTCCGAATTCATGCGCCAGTCGGGCTTCGAATACAAGATGTCGGCAGAAAAGGCCTATTCCACCGACTCGAACCTGCTCGGTGCAACGCACGAAGCGAAGGATCTCGAGAGCCTCGAGAGCGGCATCAAGATCGTGAATCCCATCATGGGCGTCGCGTTCTGGCGTGACGACGTGCAGATCGCGAAGGAAGAAGTCACGATCCGCTTCGAAGAAGGCCAGCCTGTCGCGCTTAACGGCGTGCAGTTCACGGACGCCGTCGAGCTGCTGCTGGAAGCGAACCGCATTGGCGGCCGCCATGGCCTTGGCATGAGCGACCAGATCGAGAACCGGATTATCGAGGCGAAGAGCCGCGGTATCTATGAAGCGCCGGGCCTCGCGTTGCTGTACATCGCCTACGAGCGTCTCGTCACGGGTATCCACAACGAAGACACCATCGAACAGTACCGCGAAAACGGCAAGCGCCTGGGCCGCCTGCTGTATCAGGGCCGCTGGTTCGACCCGCAGGCCATCATGCTGCGCGAAACTGCACAGCGCTGGGTGGCACGCGCGATTACGGGCGAAGTCACGATCGAACTGCGCCGCGGCAACGACTACTCGATCCTGAGCACGAAGTCGCCGAACCTGACGTACCAGCCGGAACGGCTGTCGATGGAAAAGGTCGAGTCGACCTTCTCGCCGCGCGACCGGATCGGCCAGTTGACGATGCGTAATCTGGACATCACCGACACGCGCGCCAAGCTTCTGATCTATTCGGAAGTGGGATTGCTGGCGCCGGGCGAAGCGCTGGCGCTGCCGCAGCTGAAGGACGATAGCAAGTAAGCAAGCCGCAGTACCTCGCGACCGGATGAAGGAGAATCTTCATCCGGTCGAACCACCCGCATTCCCCTCCTGCTTTACCCCGCTTCACACTCCCATGCCCGGCCGGAATGACAGTTATGCACGCATGCTGCCTTCTTCGCGGGCTTGCAATGGCCGACTATCCCTCCTACGCAGTGTGCGTTAAACCTCTTCAGGAAGGAGATTGTCATGTCACTTCAAGCCAGACTCGATGCATTCAAAGCCGATTTCAAAGGCGGAAAGGCCCCCTACTTCGCACCGCCGGAAATCCATCCGATCATGGAACGCGCGACGGCCGAACTCATCGCATCCGGTCAGGCCGCACGCGCGCTCAAAGCGGGCGACGTCGCGCCGGAATTTACCCTCAACGACCCGGATGGCAATCCGGTGTCGTCTGTCGACCTGCTGAAAGAGGGGCCGCTCGTGATCAGCTTCTATCGTGGCGTGTGGTGCCCGTATTGCAATCTGGAACTGCTGGCGCTTGAAGAAGCGCTGCCATCGTTCAAGGCCGAAGGTGCCAATCTGGTCGCCATCTCGCCGCAGAATGCCGTGAATAGCCGTAAATCGGTCCGCACCAACAAGCTGGGTTTCCCGATCCTCAGCGACACGCACAACGATGTGGCCGCCGCATTCGGCATTCGCTTTGCTTTGCCCGACTATCTCGTCGATCTGTACAAGAAGCTCAAGAACGACCTGCCGGCGTTCAACGGTGACGATAGCTGGACACTGCCGATGCCCGCACGCTACGTGATTGGGCAAGATGGAACGATTCTGTACTCGGAAGTCAACCCTGACTATACGCACCGTCCTGAGCCGCACGACATGCTGCCGGTTCTGCGCAAGAAGGTTGCTTCGGCTTCCTGATCAAACCCCGCATCGTTCCTGGCGCTAGCGCGTCGGGAACGACTGGGCGGGCAAACCGGCAAACCGGCACACAAACATCGAGGCAGGCAAGATGAATTCACGAACTTTTCTAATCACCGGCGCCAGCAAAGGCATCGGCCGCGCCGTCGCACAGCGGCTGAACGCAGACGGGCACAAGGTTGTGGGGTTAGCACGTCAGGCGGACGACCCCGACTTTCCAGGAACGCTCGTGTCCGTCGACCTGGCCGACCGCGTGAAAACGCAGGCCGCGCTCGACAAGCTGGTAGCGCGATACCAGTTCGACGGTCTGGTCAACAACGTCGGTCTGGTTAAACCACAGAAGCTGGGCGCTATCGATCTGGACGCACTTGACTCCGTGATGTCGCTCAATCTGCATCCCGCGGTACAGGCGGCGCAAGCACTCCTGCCCAATATGCGCACCCAAGGTTGGGGGCGAATCGTCAACATCACGAGCCTCACGGTCCTTGGCATCGTGGAACGTACGGCTTACGCTGCCGCCAAGTCCGCTTTGGTAAGCTTTTCACGTTCCTGGGCGCTTGAACTGGCGACCACCGGCATCACCGTCAATTCCGTGGCGCCCGGCCCCACGGAAACCGAACTCTTCAGAGCCAACAACGCGCCAGGAAGCGAAGGCGAGCAGCGCTATCTCGCTGCCGTGCCCATGAAACGCTTCGGCAAGCCGGCCGAGATCGCGGCAGCCATCACATTCCTGCTGTCCGACGACGCGGCTTTCATCACAGGTCAAACGTTGTTTGTCGATGGGGGTGCGTCGATCGGGAAGGCTTCAATCTGAGGACCGAATATCTCCTCCACCCAGGCGACGAAGGCGCGTGCTTTCGCACTGACCATGCGGCCGCTCGGAAACACGGCCCACAGGTCGATGCCGGGCAATTCCCAATCGGCCAGCACGCGTTTTACCGCGCCACTCGCGAGTTCCGGCGAGAACATCCATTCCGAAGCGATCGCCACACCCATGTCGGCGAGCACGGCCGCGCGCACGGCTTCTGCGGCATTCACGCGGACGCGGCCGTTGACGACAATCGCCGTCTCCGAATTGCCCTGCTTGAACGACCACACGCTTCCACCGCCGCCCTGCTCATACACAATCGCCTGATGCGATAGCAGATCGGCAGGCACGTGCGGTTCGCCGGCTTTCGCGAACCAGGCTGGAGTACCGACGACGTAGCGTGGCGTGTGACCGACCTTGCGCGCAGTCATGCTCGAATCGCCGAGGACCCCCATCCTGAGTCCGACATCGATGCCGTTTTCCAGCAGGTCGATGTTCTCGTCGTCGAGCACGATGTCGACGTTGAGCTCGGGGTGCCGCTCAAGGAATGCCGGCAGCCGCGGAACGATGTGAATCCGCGCAAAGGTCACCGCCGATGAAATCCTGAGACGCCCCGATAGTGCGCCAGCCGATCCTCTCGCCGCAAACTCGGCTTCGTCGGCCTCTTCGATGGCCCGCTTGGCGCGCTCGTAAAACGCGTGGCCAGCCTCAGTTGGCGTCAGCCCGCGCGTCGAGCGAAGCAGCAGTCGAACCGCGAGCCGCTCTTCGAGTTGCGCGATGGACTTGGAAACGGCCGGCTGCCCGACGTTCAGCAGCCGCGCTGCCGCCGAGAAAGAACCGGATTCCACCACGCACACAAACGTTTCCATCGCTGTCAATCGGTCCAAGGTCGTCCCTCCTGGAACGAATGTAGGTCGGCCTGCGTTGCCCTGTCAAACACGCACCACAAAACCTGCTTTGCCGGACGATACGCCCCTGAAGAAGCCTGCCCGATACGCCCTCAGGGAATGTCTATTATGCGGTCGCGCTGCCTGCCGCGCCCGGATCAAAGCCCGCCGTTGCCCTTCCCCCAGCCACTATCAGCGATTGAACATGACCTTCGCTGTCTCGACGTCGAGCGGAGACGAGGTGTGCTCGTGGACGATCTTCCACCCGTCACCGTGCGGCCTGAGTATCGCAGTCAGGCGATTATCCAGCGAGCGCACATCCACGCCGTCCGCTGTCACCGCTTTGTAAGTCACGAAGGTGTGAACAACGGCGAGATCCTCCGCGACGATCCCCTGTGGATCGCTGAAATCCACCACAACGCGCTCGGTACCCAGCGAGCCGAACCAGCGGGCCGCCATTTGCCGCCAGGACTCGATACCGTTGTACGACCATGCGCCCCACATGTCGAAGACCCGCACGTCCTCGTCGTACAGCGCGATGAACGAATCGAGGTCTTTGGCAAAGACCGCAGCTTTGTAGTCATCCAGGAGCTGCAGGATCGGCTTGTCGAGTTTTCCCACGGTGTTGCTCCTGAATCGGATTGCGATGGCGGATAGAACTCGGGTGGAACGGCGAACCCGAGGCTCTTGAGCGGTTGTGTTTCAGCACTACGACGTTCGACGCGTCGCAGGATCGACGTGCCTCCGTGCCCTATTTTCGACCGTCTCTCACACCTCGCGCGATTAACAGAAAGTTAATCCTATCGATATATCAGATTCATAGTAAGGGTATACACTGATTTCATCGACGTTGCAGACACACCCTGACGGCCACTCTAGCGACGCGATCCTCAACTGAAATCGAAACGTCACTGGAGTTACATCATGAAGAGCAAGATCATTGCCGCTGTGCTGATTGCCGCCTCTGCCACCATCGCTGCCCCCGCTTTCGCGAGCGGCTACGGCCCGGCACCGTTTTATAATCCGAACGTCGGCGCACCTGCCTCGCAACGAGGCCAGAGCGTACAAACCATTGCGGCCGAAGAAGCCAGCCATGCCGGGTCCAACAGTGCATACGGCGGCGTGAACGAACAAACGACGCAATCGGGCACCAATGCCTCGCTTTCGGCCACGTCTTCGCTGTACCGCCATCATTGAGCCGCCGGGCCTGGCCGCTCATTGAAGCGGCTAGCCCCCGGCCCGCTTCGGGCTGTAGCCGTACTTTTTGAGCGCTTCGATGACCTGTTCGCAATGGTCGCCCTGCACCTCAATCTTGCCATCCTTGACCGTTCCACCAGAACTGCAGGCCGTGCGCAACTGCTTGCCTAGCCCGAAGTTTGAACACCTGAAACACTGCTGAGCAAGAAGTGGCGCGCCTTTGCGCCATTTTTTGTGTCTTAAATGTTCCCATGTAAATGGTACGTT